>CAYJIZ010000009.1:0-93459 GCA_964370395.1 uncultured Erysipelotrichaceae bacterium | reverse complement strand
AAATCCTTTTGCTCATGTCAACGCTTTTTCTCCACCTTTTTCATCTTTTTTAAAAACCTTTTCGATTCCCCTTTCTACAACAAAAAAAGAAACAACGAATTGCTTATGCAACACCATTGTTTCTTCTTTGTATTTCCTTATTGTATTACGCGTCGCCTTCACAACTTTTACGGACTGCACCACAGAAAGGATAGTTAGGACAACTTGGATTACAAGCTTCCTCGATTACCTTTCTTGCTTCCTTAGGAACAAAGGTCGTAATTTCATCATCATCATAACCAACCACAATATTTTTATCACTTATAATAATTGGACGTTTTAATACTGAGGGATGCTTTTGAATAAATTGTACCAAATCTTTGATGGACATATCATTCACGTCTTCTCCAATTTCTTGGTATGCTTTCGAACGAGTACTAATCAAATCTTCTGTACCGTTTTCACTACGATTCAACAAGTACTTAATTTCGTCTTCTTTTAGAATGGTAGAGAAAATGTTTTTCTCAACAAATTTAAGGTCGTGATCTTTTAACCATTGTTTAGCTTTTCTACAAGATGCACATCCTGGCGAAGAATATAATATAATCATATCGATTCCTCCTTTCGCCTCTTAATAATTACATTATAACCAAGTTTGGTAAAATTACAACTCATAAATGCATGGCCTTTTTTACTAAACTCTATCTATATATTATATATTAAAGCCTTTTTTGGCTTATTTTACTTTCCTCTTCTTTTTTTTATGCTATAATGATTACGTTATAAAATAAAACGTTGAAGTAAAATAAGTAATGATAGGTTACGACTTAAAAGAGAGTTATTGGTGGTGTGAAATAACAGTCCCCTATGATGAATTGGGTTTATGGAGTTTTATCGGTGAACACCGTTATCAAAAGAGTGACTCTATTTTTAGAGTAAGTCGGGTGGTACCACGCACAATGAATGCGTCCCAACAGAGATGTTGGGTTTTTTTATTTTATGGAGGACAAATTATGAAAAAATGTTTAAGTGGAATTAAGCCTACAGGGCAATTGACGTTAGGAAACTACATCGGTGCAATTCGTCAATTCGTCAATTTACAAGACGAATACGACATGTTTATATTTATCGCCAATTTGCATGCGCTAACCGAAGCACAAGATCCAAAAGAATTAAAGAAAAACACAAAGGATTTGGTAGCATTGTATTTGGCTTGTGGATTGGATCCTAAAAAAGTAACATTATTCTTACAAAGTGATGTGAAGGAGCATGCTGAACTTGGATGGATTATGACTTGCCAATCGTACATGGGAGAATTAAATCGCATGACGCAATACAAAGATAAGGTGGCCAAAAAAGAATCTAGCATTACTGCTGGTTTATTCACATATCCTGCATTGATGGCTGGTGATATTATTTTATATGATGCAGATGTTGTTCCAGTTGGAGTTGACCAAAAACAACACGTTGAATTGTGCCGTGATTTAGCAAACCGTTTCAACAATGCTTATGGAGATACCTTTGTCGTTCCTGAACCAATTGTTCCAAAAGTAGGTGCTAAAATTATGTCATTGCAAACACCAAACAAAAAGATGTCAAAAAGCGAAGAAAATCCAAAAGGATGCATTTATTTATTAGACGAACCAAATATAGCGAAAAAGAAAATCAAATCAGCTGTAACCGATTCTTTAGGTATCGTACAATTCGATGAAGAAAACCAACCAGGGATTGCTAATTTACTTACGATTCAATCAGCATTAAGTGGTGAATCAATTGATAGTATCGTAAAACAGTTCGAAGGAAAAGGATATGGTGACTTTAAAGAGTACGTTGGAAACACCGTGCATGCTTTCCTAAGTGATCTACAAAGCAAATACAATGATGTCATCGCAAGTAAGGTAATCGAATCTACACTTGAAGATGGAGCACAAAGAGCGAGTTTAAGTGCTCGTAAAAAAATGTACAAAGTGAAAAAGAAACTAGGTATTCAATTATTTTAAAGAAAAAAGCAAAAATCGAAATGATTTTTGCTTTCTTTTTTTATAATAAAGTAAATACAAGAATAACGATAATACCAAGGATAATACGGTAGTAACCGAAAACCTTGAAATCGTGTTTGCGGATATATGCCAATAAGAAACGAATCGCAAATAACGAAACAACAAAGGCAACAAAGGTACCCACAAGCAATAATCCCCATTCTCCAACACTGAACATTCCATACTTCATAAAGTATTTCACTAGTTTTAATAAACTTGCTCCTACCATTGCTGGTATTGCTAGAAAGAAAGAGAATTCACTAGCTACTTGTCTTGAACAACCTAGAATACTTGCTCCCAAAATAGTGGAACCAGAACGTGATGTTCCTGGTACTACCGCTAAGATTTGGAAACATCCAACACCAAATGCTGTTTTGTAATCCAACGCTTCAATTTTAGTGATTTTCGCATAGCGTTTTTTGCGCTCTAACAGGATAAAGAAAATCCCATAAACAATCAGAGCAGCAGCAATCACAAGTGGTCCAGATAAATATCCTTCTACGATGTTATCAATCGCCAATCCAATAACCAATGGAAGACTACCAACAATCACTTTTCCCCATAATTGGAATGTTTCTTTTTTCTCAGTAATTGACTTTGTTGGATACCAAGGATTTAATTTACGATAAAACAACACTAATACAGCTAGTATTGAACCAAATTGAATGACTACCTTAAACACTTCAAAGAAGGCTGGATCTTTCATCGACCAAATTTGTTCAAATAAAATTAAATGGGCAGTACTACTAATTGGTAACCACTCAGTAATCCCTTGAATAATTCCTAATATTGCACTTAATAGATATTCCATGACTACTTCCTTTCACTTTCTTTAATATATGTATTCACAAATTGCTTAAATATTTTACCTCTTTGTTCATAAGAGGTAAATTGATCATAACTTGCACATGCTGGTGACAATAATATAATGTCGTTCGCTTGTGCGTATGCCGTAGCTTTTTGAAACGCTGTATCCATCGTATCACAAGTTGTAACATGTGTAAAAATATTTTTGAATGCATTTTGCGTTTCCCCAAATGCAAAACACATCTTTATTTTTTTATCAAAAGGTTGCAAGATCGTAAATGGCAATTGCTTATCATATCCTCCTGCTAATAAAATAATATTATTATCAAACGCGTTTAAGGCAGGTACCACTGCCTCAGGATTTGTTGCTTTCGAATCATTATAGAATGCGATATCGTTATACTTAGCAACAAATTCCAAGCGGTGTTCCACCGATTGAAACGCGGCTAATCCTTTTTGAATGTGGGCGATGCTCACTCCCATATAATAAGCCATGCAAGCAGCAACCATCGCATTGCTCACATTATGAATTCCAACAATTTGCAAACTACTTATCGCAAACAACATCGTTTCATGCAAATAGACATGACCATCTTTAATATACAAATCAACATCTTGGCGAGTCAGTGAGAAATCAATAACTGTCGCTGGGATGTTTTGTGCGTATTTCATTACTGTTGCATCATCTACATTACGCAAGAAATAGTCTTCCTTCGTTTGGTTCTCAAAAATCTTCATTTTTGAGCGATAGTACGCTTCTTCACTTTTCATGTAATCCAGATGATCAGGTGATAAATTACATACCACACTAACATGAGGACGGAAACTTTCACAACCTAATAATTGAAAATTACTTAATTCCAAAGCAACTTGCTTTTCTTCTTGACCATATTCCAAAACACATTCACTTAACGGTGTTCCAATGTTTCCAGCAACTAGTGCTTTTTCATTATATTGCAACAATTCATACAACAATGTCGTGATTGTTGTTTTTCCATTTGTACCTGTAATGGCTCCGTATGTGAAATTGGGTGCATAGCGATATGCTATTTCAATTTCAGTATAAATTGGCACTTGCTTTTCCACAAAGTGAGCGATAAAAGGTGCATGGTAAGGAATCCCTGGATTCTTTACCACAAAAGCATAGTGTTCTTCTTTCAAAAAGTCTGGGTGCCCATTGTCATAGACATGAATTCCTTCCTTCTCTAAAAGAGCTTTTTCTTTCATTTCGTTTTGGTCCGTAATAATTACATCGTATTGATGTTTGGCTAATAGTTTAGCGACAGCACAACCACTTCTTGCTGCTCCGATAACGAGTACTTTTTCCATTTTACATCACCCCGATAATTGTTCCAATAATCGCTAGAACAATACCAACAACATAAAACAAACCTACAACTTTGGTTTCCGACATACCACATAGTTCAAAGTGGTGATGAATCGGTGCCATTTTAAACACGCGTTTCCCTGTTTTCTTAAAAACCAAAACTTGTATTGTCACCGATAGTGTTTCTACCAAGAATAAACCACCGATAATAAGTAATAACAATTCCTTTTTCTCAACCATTGCTACCGCAGCTAATAAACCACCTAATGCTAGCGATCCCGTATCACCCATAAAGATCTTCGCTGGATGCACATTAAAGCGCAAGTACCCAAGTAAAGCACCTAGAACTGCACACAATAATATCGCTAGTTGTACATCTTTCGCAATGAAAGCAAAGATAAGGAAAGGTACAAAAGCAATGATACAAGTTCCTGCACACAAACCATCCAAACCATCGGTTAAGTTTACTGCATTACTTTCAGCGGTAAACATGATAAATACTAAAATGAAATACAACCATCCAATTTCTAATTGAATATCTAAGATGGGAATCCATAGTGTAGTTGGTGCAAAGCTCACATAAATAAAGTAAAAAGCAATGGCTAAAATGGATTGCATTAAAAATTTAATTTTTGGTTTTAACCCTTCATTATTCTTTTTTACCACAATAATGAAATCATCGATGAAGCCAATTAAGGCAAATCCTAGGTAAGCTAAAATCACAATTAAAATTCGTAAATCAAAAAACATTTTAATATCCAAAATAGCACAAGTGATAATGGGCAATAAAACAAACACAATTCCACCCATTGTCGGTGTTCCACCTTTTTTCTTGTGTGAAGCAAGACCTTCTTCACGTTCTACTTGTCCAAACTTAATTTTATGTAAGAATGGGATTAAAAAAGGCATTACACAAAGCGTTCCACCTAAGCTAATCGCAAACGCACTAATCATCATAATCTCCATATCTATCTCCTACTAGCGCGTTTGCGCTGTTTCTAATCTTTATTCCATACACTGTATTATATCATTTTTTTACATAATGTTAACAGTGAGATTGCATATATTACTCTTTAAAAAAGAAGAAAGTTTGCACTCTCTTCTTATTTTAATTCCACTACGATTTTACTATCTTCATTTATGATCGTTTTCTCCGATACACTTTGGGAAGCAACACTACCACTTCCATTGATTGTGATATCGATTCCACTCAGTTTCATAAACATTTTCACATCTTTCCGTGTCCAACCACTCATGTTTGGCATAGTAATGTTGCTACCATCAGTGAGCAAGAACACTTTTTGCGACGAAATCGTTTTGGTAGTACTACTTGGATATTGTGAAATAACCGTATTTCCATCCCCTACATATACAATATTTTTAGTATGTGCGGATAACTTTTCATTCGCATAGCTTAGTGAATGGTTCACCAATTGTGGCATTTCAAATATATTGAAGTTCGCCACCGTTGAATTGTTTGTTGTATTTTCACTCGCTTTTCCATATCCATCAACAGCAAGTAAAGCTTCTCTGACAATGTCTTGGAAATAAGATGTTTTATAACTCGTAATATTAGAACTTTGGAAAGCATAATAAACAATTACTTCTGGATTATCAGCTGGTGCAGCTGCCATGATTGAACTGGTAAAGATGGTACGAGAATATCCTCCCTCTACACCAATTTCCCCCGTTCCGGTTTTTGCCATCAATGCAACATCAGACATCGCATAATGGTGTGCTGTCCCATAAGGTTCACTTACAATTCGTTTCATCAATCCTTGTAAGTACGCTGTTGTTTCAGTAGAAACAATTTGTTCAGAATGTTGTGTTTTTCCTTTGTATTCTGTTTCTCCTGTATTTGGATTAACAATTTTATCGATGACATAAGGTTTCACCATTCGTCCATCACCAAATAATGCACTATAAGCTTGAATTAATTGGTATGAAGTGACTTTTGAAGCTTGTCCAAACCCAAGTACCACCTTATCACTTGGATAAGCTGTATTCAGTAATCCTTTGTCTTCGTTCATTCCATCGATTCCCACTTCTTCAAAGAAACCGAATTTCTTTAAATATTCAATGTTTTTATCCACATTATAAGTAGTTGTCAACAAGTTAACCATCGCTGTATTAGTTGAACGAATTAATCCTTCATCATAAGTGATGGTTCCATAGTCTTTCCCTAAGGCATCTTGTACAGTGATAAATTTATTTGGTGCATTCGGTGCTACTTGGGCAATGTTTCCATTCGCATCCAATCCAACACTAACTTCTTTCGAGTTGAATAACGCTTGTCCATTGTAGGCACCTTCTTCAATCGCTCCTGCATAAACGAAAGGCTTGATAACAGATCCTGGTTCAAAAGGCACACTACTAGGCGTGTTGTATTCATTGTCGATTTTATCAGGAGAATTCAAATCATACGTTGGATACCCTGCTTGCGCTAAAATTTTTCCTGTCTTCGCTTCCATTACCACACACCATGCCGCTTGGGCTTGGTTGCTTTCCATTGTATCCTGCAATGCTTTTTCGGTCGTTGATTGGACATTCTTATCGATTGTCAAATAAATATCATTCCCGTTTTCTGCAGTTTCCAAGTATTTTTTTGTTTTAGGTAAATAATCTCCATCTGAATCCTTTAAGTATGCTACCACTCCATTTTTTCCACTCAATTGGTCATCGTAGATTTGTTCGATTCCATTTACCCCTTTGATTTTTCCATCATCGTAATTGTATTGGGCAAAACCGATTAGTTGAGAAGCAAAAATACCAACAGGATACACACGGTCCGTTGATTTCTTAAATTCGATTCCAGGTAATTCTAATTTTTCAATGTCTTCTTTTTGTTGCGCATTTAACGTTTTCCCATACGATCCAAATTCCGTTTGGTAAAGACCTTTTTCTCTCGCGTTTTTAAGGAACGGTTCTAGTTTGCTCGCTTCCACATGAATGATACTCGATAACGCTTCACACGTTTTGCTAATATCTTTCACATACGCCGCATCATCTGATGCATTCACACGATTTTCATCAACAATCGCCACAATATCATACGCATCGATGTCTTGCGCAATGACTTCTTTGTTACGATCGTAAATCGAACCGCGATTTGCAACAATATCTTCCTTTACATAATTGCTATCTTTACTATAAGCAGCAATGTTTTTTCCACTTCTAAAATGTTCATGTGTAATCATTGTAAAAAGGACATTGGAAACTACCAATGCCACGATTACACCAAAGAATATCATTATATTCAACACTCTTTTGTTTGTTTGTTTATACGTATTCTTTCTTGCCATTACAAATCCCCCAGACTATTCTGCGGCATCCCCCACTACTGAAACGATGCTATTTTGGTTCACTTTCAACCCATGTTGTTCCGCGATTTCTAAAATGCGATCACGGTTGTCTAATTGTTTTACTTGCACTTCCAAGTTAGCGACATCATTTTGCAATTTGTCATTTGTACGTTCAATATAAGTGCTTTGTTTTGTTAATGATACATTGTGAGCACGTAAGATAGTTGCAGAGAATAAGAACATCAAAACAGATACCATAAATACTGCTGTGATGATACCTTCTAAACGAAATTTTCTTTTTTTCTTAATAATTTTAACCATGTTACTACCGTACCCTTTCTATCACTCTAAGCTTTGCACTGTGTGACCTTTTGTTTTCATTTAATTCAATTTCATCTGCCACAATCGGTTTTCTTTCCACCAATCGATATGGCATTTCTTCTACCTCTTCAGGCATCAACGGAATTCGTTTGTCAACTTTCTTCGCTTTTGTATACGCATTGAACGCTTCCTTAATCATGCGATCTTCCAAAGAGTGAAAACTGATAATACAAATTCTTCCACCGACATTTAGAAACGGAATCATTTCATCCAATGTCTTTTTCAACGCTGCTAATTCTCCATTCACTTCAATACGAATAGCCTGAAATATTTTCTTCGCTGGGTGTCCTTTCGCATTTACTACTTTTGCTGGTAATGCTGACTTGATAACATCCACTAATTCAAATGTTGTTTCTATCGCTTTTTCTTCACGTCGTTTTTCAATTTTACGTGCGACTTGTTTCGCAAATTTTTCTTCTCCATATTGGAAGAAGATTCTTACTAAATCTTCGTAAGCATATTCGTTCACGACTTCGTATGCACTAAGCGGTTGGCTTTGGTCCATGCGCATATCTAATCTTGCATCGTAACGATAAGAGAATCCTCTTTGTGCTTCATCAAACTGTGGTGAACTAACACCCAAGTCCAGAAGCAATCCATCGATTCCAAACACTCCATTTTCTTCTAACATCGTTTTCATATTCGCAAAGTCTGCATGCAACAATGTGAAGTTATCACCAATGGCTGTTAAGATCGGTGTGCATTTCTCAATCGCTTCTCTATCTTTATCAAAGGAATACAAATGTCCTTTTTTAATTCGTTTTAATATTTGTGAACTGTGTCCAGCTCTTCCTAATGTTCCATCAACATAAATACCGTCTTCCTTAATATTTAAGTATTGAATACATTCTTTCAACAGTACGCTGTAGTGTTCCATTATAATAAGAACTCCGTTAACGTTTCCGCAACTTCTTCAAAATCATCGCTATGTTCTTCATTGTATGCATCCCAACGTTGTTTCGACCATATTTCTACGGTATTCCCTGTTCCGATTACATAGCATTCTTTCTCAAGATCTGCTTCTTTCACTAAATTAGCAGGAATTAGGATACGCCCTTGGTTATCCACTTCGCACTCGCTCGCTTTCGCTGCTAAATTACGTTTGAATAATCTTGTTTCTCTTTTTGTATTTGGAAGACTCATTAACTGTTGCATCATTTGGTTCCATTGGTCTAATGTGTATAAATTTAGACAACCATCTAACCCTTTGGAAACAATCAGATGTCCTGCGAAAGCATCACGAAATTTGGCAGGAATGATAATACGTCCTTTTTTATCAATATTATGTGCATATTCACCGATAAAACTGTTAAACAGCATCATATCAGACATATTTTCACCCACTTTCCACCACTTTGTGCTACTTCTCACCACTATTATACTATTTAATCAAGTTTTTGTATACAAATTGTTAATTTTTTTGCATAAAAAAAGATACCTATAAAATAGGCATCTTTTGGTTATATTTTTACAAATTTTTACTGCCAATCCATTATGTAAAATAATGTTAACTTCGCCGTTTGTTCAATGGCTGTGATATGGCATCGTTCCATTCCATGCGTATTCATACAACCCATTCCGAAGGCTGCAGCATAGATGTTATTTCCGCTTCGAATCGCTGCATTGGCATCCGTTCCATAGCGATAAAAAATGTCAACGCAATAATCGATATCTGCCTTCTTGGCCAAATCGATAATGCGATTTGTTAAAGCTCGATCGTATGGTGAATAATTGTCAGCTGCACAAATCGAAACCTTCGTTTCACTACCGTGGTAATCTGGTCCGATTAATCCGATATCTAACGCTACATATTCGCTTACCTCTGGTGGTACATAGGCACCCCCATGTCCGATTTCTTCAAAGATAGGAAATGCAAATAACGTGTCATACTTTGGTGTTAAATCTTGTTGCTTCATTACATCCAAGCATGCAAACACCGCTGCCACAGCTGCTTTGTCATCGATAAAGCGCGAACGGACAAAACCTTCCTGTGTATATTGAAAGCGTGGTTCAATACAAATGACATCACCATGTTGAATACCCAAATCCAATACATCTTGTTCGCTTGCTACAAAGTGATCTAAAATTACTTGCATCCCTTGTTCATCACGCGCTAACGTACGTGCATCATCAAAGACATGAACAGAGTGTGACTTACAAATAACCATTCCCGTATACACCTTGTTATCACGCGTATGGATGGTAACACTTTCTCCTTCTAAACTAGCATAGTTAACGCCCCCTAATTGGCGTACTGCTAAGGTTCCATCAGATTGAATACGACGCACCATTAAACCAATGGTATCCAAGTGCGCCCCCACACATACACATTTGCTGTGATCACTACCCGCAACTTTAATATAAGCAGTATGCTTACGATCATAAGTAACCGTATATCCCAGTTGTTTGGCACGCGCTTCGATAACAGGATGAATTAGTTCATAAAAACTAACGACACTCTGTGTTTCAATCAGTTGCTTCATATCTTGAATAAGTTGTTCTCGATTTATTTTGACTTCCATAATGATCCCCCCTAAAATAACGACATTTGATTTTCGTTTTGTAACTCTTTTAATACCCCTAACTCTTCTAGTTTTTTAATGCTTGTACCATTTAACGCAGTACGATTTGATAAATCTTGTTTTGATAGAAAGGCTCCTTTTTTACGCGCAGCAACAATAGTATGCGCGACGTTTTCACCTAATCCATCAATACTTGCAAATGGTGGAAGAATACGATTCGGATCATCTGGATCAGGAATAAAATCAACCGCTGCTGATTTCATTAAGTTGATGTTCGCAAAGCGATACCCTCTTAAGTTCATCTCTAGCGCTAATTCTAAACATGTAAATGTATCCAATTCTTTTTTGCTCACATCGCGTTTTGTTTCTGGGTTATTCAAGCGTGCTTGAATGTTCCCCATTACACTACGAATACTCGCTTCTCCCTTAATCATCGCATCAACATCATACGCATCACAGCGAAGTGTAAAGAACATACAGTAATAGAAAATTGGTTTATGTACCTTGAACCAAGCAATACGGATAGCCATCATAACATAAGCAACCGCATGGGCTTTTGGGAACATATACTTAATTTTCTCGCAAGACTCAATATAGTAATCTTCAACCCCATACTTTTTCATTTCTGGGACCCAATCGTCTTTTAATCCTTTTCCTTTACGAACGCTTTCCATTATGGTAAAGGCAAGTTTTGGTGGCAATCCCTTGTGCATTAAATACACCATGATGTCATCACGACAACCGATTACTTCTTTTAGCGTACACACTTTCGCATCGATCAAATCTTTGGCATTATTCAACCAAACATCTGTTCCATGTGATAACCCCGATATTTTTAATAACTCGTCAAACGTTGTTGGTTTTGTTAATTCTAAAATTCCACGAACAAAGGATGTCCCAAATTCAGGTATTCCTGCTGCTCCGGTTTTCTCAGTGTTTTTACTTGTATCGATATGCAACGCATCCACACTTGAGAAGATTGACATCGTCGCTTTGTCATTCATAGGAATGGTACGAACATCAACACCACTAATTCGTTCTAGAAACTTCATCGCGGTAGGATCCACATGCCCTAAAATATCAAATTTTAAAACATTATCATGAATACGGTGGAAATCAAAATGCGTTGTTTTCCATTCTGATGTTTCATCGTTTGCTGGATATTGAATTGGTGTAAAGTCATGAACATCCATATCGTTAGGAATCACGATGATTCCTCCTGGATGCTGCCCACTGGCACGTTTTACTCCAGCACATTGTTGTGCCAAATAAAGTACTTGTGCATTCGACATTCCTTCTTTACCCATTTCTTCACAATACCCTTTTACATACCCAAAGGCTGTTTTATCTGCTACCGTTCCAATGGTACCTGCACGAAAGACATGCGATTCTCCAAATACTTCTTTTGTATACGCATGTGCTACTGCTTGGTATTCACCAGAGAAGTTCAAATCGATATCTGGTACTTTGTCTCCTTCAAAACCTAAGAATGTTTCAAAAGGAATATCTTGTCCATCTACATGCAATGGACTTCCACATTGCGGACAATTTTTATCAGGTAAATCGTATCCTGAAGCCACACTTCCATCAGTGAAAAATTCACTGAATTGGCATTTTGGACAAACGTAGTGTGGAGCCAATGGATTTACTTCCGTAATGTTTGACATCGTAGCGGCAAAACTAGATCCAACGGAACCACGCGATCCCACAAGATAGCCATCATCCAAACTTTTCTTAACTAATAGATGCGAGACATAATACACTACCTCGAACCCATTTCCAATAATACTATCCAATTCTTTCTTCAATCGTTTTTCTACAATTTCAGGTAACGTAACACCATAAATACGATGTGCTGTTTCATAACACAAACTACTTAACTTATCAGCACAACCATCAATGGATGGAGGATACAAACGATCTTTTACAGGATATACTGGTTCTATTAAATCGGCAATTTTATTCGTATTATCCACAACAATTTCATGTGCTAATTCTTTGCCTAAAAAAGCAAATTCTTTCAACATTTCATCTGTTGTCAAAAGATGTTGATCTGGTGCTGGCGTATTGCGTCTTCTTTCCGCATTATAAATATACAACGGATGGTGGATTCCACCAACTGCTTGTGCTGCGATATAAATATCGCGCAATTGCTTTTGCATCGGATGTGTATAATGCACATCTCCACTTGCTACCACAATCTTAGAGCTTTCTTTCCCAACACGAATAATACTAGAAATAATCTCTTTTAAACGCTCTACATCACTAATTGATCCACGATGAACCAAATGCATATAAACTGGCAAAGGTTGCACCTCAATATAATCATAAAAGGAAATCACTTCTTTTAAATATTGGTCTCCTCTGGTTTGGGCAATTTCAAACACTTCTGAGTTTGCACAACTGCTACCAATCAATAAGTTTCCATTTTTGTGTCGCTTTATTATTTCACTTCGTAAAATACGTGGCTCTGCCACTACTGTATTTCCACTCTTTGATTTTTGTGACAAATATTTCACATGTGACAACGACACCAATTCAAATAACTCTTTTAATCCTTCCGCATTACGCGCAAGAATCGTAACGTGTTTCGCTCTCACCTTACTAAAACATGATTCATCATAAAAATCCGCTAGTTGCTGCAACGTTTTAATCGTAGGCATTTCATTTAACATATGCAAGAAGACTTCGACTAATACATTCGCATCATAATCCGCGCGATGCGCTCCATCTTCATCGTATTTAATTCCATAAAAACGTGCCACATTTCCCAAACGGTGGGCTTTTCTCTCTTTGTGTAAACTGCGATCCAAATCAAGTGTATCAATAACTGGATTACGCAATGGTTCCCTACCCAAACGCACTAATAAATCATTTAAGAAAGTAACATCAAAATCCGCATTATGTGCCACTAACACACGATCCCCGATAAAATCTAAAATCGCATCGATCGCTTCTTCTATTGAAGGGGCATCCGCCACATCATTTTCACTTATCCCTGTCAGATTAGTAGTAAAAGAACTAATCGCAACAGGTGGTTTAATAAAGGTTTGCATCGAACCTACGATATTTCTTTCGTCCATGTTTTGCGCACCAAACTCAATAATATGATCGTACTTTGAAGACAATCCCGTTGTCTCTAAGTCAAAAATACAATATCTACCCTTTTCCAATTCCATATCGATTACATTACGCACAATATTTAATTGCGGGTCTACCATATTCATCTCAACACCATACAACATTTTAAATGGAGTATCGCGTTCTTGTTTGTTTATTTTCGCAACCACTTCTTGTGCCATCGGAAACCCTTGTACTACCATATGGTCAGTAATCGCAATGGCATTATGTCCCCAAGCTGCAACTTGTTGGATGTATTCACTAATGTCACATACCGCATCCATTTCAGAAAACTTCGTATGCGTGTGCAATTCAACACGTTTTTTCTCTGCCATATCCTTGCGTTTTACTTCATCTATGACATCAATTTGAATTGGACGGAACACATTTTCTCTTGAATACACATTGTATTCCACGCTTCCATAGGCGACAACCATATCCCCTACTTGTATTGCATCCAACACTTCACGCGTTAAACTACCACGTTCAAAACGCTGCATACTAATCGCTTCATCAAAGTCAGTGATGTATAGTTTTTGGCGTATCTTACCACTTTTCATTTCCACGTTTTCTTTATCAAAAATCTTACCTTGGATTTTCACTTCAAACATCCCATCGTTTAATTCTCTAATCGGCATCGCCATAAAATCGTGCACTGCCTTCTTTTTAAACGATTTCACTTCTTGTTTGTACACTTCTACCACTTTCTTTTCTTCTGGTAAAGTAGAAGCTACACTTTTCATCGTTAAGTCAACCTCTAGTGTTTCAATCACGACATCCACATCAATTCCATAGTAAAGCAATTGCGTTTGCAAACGCTGTGCGTTATCACTCGCTTTGCTTCGATCTTCTTCATCCATAAATTTATAAACCAATGATTGTTTCTCAATTGAAGGAAAAGAATGCATAAAAACACGCAAATAATGATCTTCTTGCGCTAATCGTTTCACATACTTGTTGACATCAATCACTTCATAATCCTTGCTGTCGATACTCATCTGCAACGCAATTCTACTTTGCGTATGCAATTTCAGTTTCGATAAAAACACATCGTAAACAGCGTAGGGTAATAATTGTGCAAAGCGAATGTGCAATGTAATCCCATCGCTTTGTTGATGATAAATCGGTTTTTCAAAAAAACTTGCATTCTCGAAATAATGCAAATCACTTTCTTCCATATTTAATTGTTTGGCTAAGGCGTAAATTTGTTCCATCTTCTCACTCATTTCTACTTGTTTTATTATATCATAAATTAAGCTAACAAAAAGAAACAAAACCATAAAATCGAAAATGATTTTATGGCTTCTTTTTTACATTGATATAAAGATTGCAGCGACATAACTAACAATAATCAATACTCCTAACAATCGCAAAATCAAAACACTCTGCTTACGATTAAGCGCAATAATCATCAATATGGATGAAACGATACCAAAGATTGAAAAGATTAGCGCTTGGTAATCATACCCATAAATACCACTGCCTGAATAAATGAAATCTGCGAAACACAAGATCGTAAAATTAAATACACAGCTTCCTACAATATTCGCTGCAGATGCATTAAAGTTACCCAAACGAGCAAGTGATAACGATGCACTTAACTCAGGTAATGAAGTTGCTACACCTAAGAATATCGCTCCCGCGACGGTCGCTCCTAAATGAAATTGTTGGGACAATTGATCCGTTACCTGTGTTAACAAAATAGAAACAAGAACCAAAGCGATGGCAAATACAACAAAACGAACGATCGCTTGCTTTAATGTCATCTTTGTTTCTTCCTCTTCACTATTGGCACTAGCATCGCCTTTTAAAACAATTGTACTAGCAATATAAAGCCCCAAGATAAGCAAACTCATCAAATCAACTTGCGTCACAAGTAAGTTCACATCAATTTGATTGTATAAGGCAAAAATGACACATCCAAACATCACAATACTAAACAACAAAGAATATTTTTGTGATTTCGCCATCCTTGCCTGCTTGTATTTCTTTGTAAAGAAAAGCAACACTAATGCAAAGATAGTAATATTGAAAATATTACTTCCTAATACATTTCCTTGTATCAATTGTGGTTTATCTAAAAACAACACTGCCGTTAAGGAAGTAAACAGTTCTGGAAGCGATGTTACTGCCGCTAACATAACACCACCGATAAACGCACCTGATAAGTTACTCTTTTTATCAATCGTATCCACACAGCTTGAAAGCTGTATCGATAACAATACGGTAATCGTAGCTAAAATAATATAAATAAAGACTAACAAACAAACCACCCTTTCTATTTCTTTTTTGATTTGTATGCTTCGAAAACAAGAAAGGCAATAAATCCAGCTCCAAGTACTACTAACAAGTAACGAAAATCATAAAGTAACACATCGATGTGTCTACTGTAATACGCAATTTTATTTTGCGAGATTTTTGTTTGGTACTGCACTTCTTGTTCGTACAGTTTTTCTTTTCCTTGGTAGATGGTTAATTCACCTATTGTAGTAAGTGGATATAACGGGGCATCAAAACGCTCTTCGTATGGCGTAAATACAACTTTTAAGTTTGCCTTTTCCGTTTCACTCAACAACAACGAAAGATCTTTTTCCATCGTAATCGCATACGTATCCTTGCTTGCATAGCGCAAGCGTATGCGACCGATTTCCTCTTTCTTCTTCAAAACTACTTCAGACTTATAATGAGAAAACAAATAATTGTACATCGTTTGGGCATCCCGAATATGATACGAATCAAGTATTTGATAGGTTTCATTCAGGTCTTGCTCTACATTTATCGCAATGTTAGGTTTGGCACTCACCATCACGAACTCTTGCCCATCTTTGCTTGCATAACTAGCCAAACACAAGGAGGCTTCTAAGGTAAACCCTGTCTTGGCACCACTTATCATACTAACATCAATCCCACTTTTTTGCGCTTGGCTTTGCATCGTGGAATGAAAAGTCAAACGCTGGTTCGTTGTCGTATATGATTTTGCACAAAATATTTGTTTAAACAAATCATTTTTTAATGCTTCCTTTAATAAAATCGCAATGTCATTCACACTTGAATAATGATTGTCATCATGTAACCCACTCGTATTTACAAAGTGTGTGTTATCCATATGCAACGCTTTCGCTTTTTCATTCATCTTCGCAACGAGCGCTTCTTCACTGCCAAAAACAGAAATGGCAATCGAGCGAGTGGCATCAGCCCCTGAAGGTAATAAGATACCATACAACAAATCCGTATATGTTACTTTTTCATTAACTTGAAATCCAGCCACACTCGCGTTCGCTTGTGTTAACCCTTCTAGCGCTTCTGCTTGAATTACAAAAGTCGTATCTTCCTTCATCGCTTCTATCGCAACTAACGTTGTCATAATCTTTGTCATACTTGCAGGATAAATTTTATCATTTGCATTTTTTTCATACAAAATACGATCGTCATTCAAATGGTATACAATCGCATAATTACTCATGATGGACACTTGGTCATCATGAATCTTCGCTTGGGTATTTTGTACGAAAAAAGGCATAAGTAAGACAAGACAAAGTATTCCTTTTATCCATTTCTTCATCTTATTTAACCAATTTTTCAAAGGCGTCTTTCGCTGCCGCTTGCTCCGCTTTTTTCTTAGAATGGCCTTCGCCTTTTCCTAATACAATGCCATCCAATACAACTTCAATGAAAAAAGTAGGATTGTTGCTTGGACCTGTCGACTTCGCCAAACGATACAAGACATTATTTCGTGTATCCGCTTGAATGAACTCTTGTAGCTTCGTTTTGTAGTCAACAACAAGTTCATCACTGCGTTCATCCAATTGTGGAATCAATACTTCATCTAAGATTTTACGAACCACTTGGTAACCACAATCGATATAAATGGCACCGACTAACGCTTCAAACATATCCGCTAAAATCGAATCGCGTTCTCTTCCACCATTTTTTTCTTCCCCGACACCTAACAATATATACTTGTTCCAACCTAATTTACGTGAATAATTCGACAAGGCTTCCTCACGTACTAATTGCGAACGAATTCGCGTCATTTCGCCTTCGCTTAAAACAGGTTTACGATGAAATAACACGGTTGTGGAATACAACTGCAATACTGCATCTCCCATAAATTCCAAACGTTCATTGTCCCCTTTTTCTTGTTTGTGTTCATTTAAAAAAGAGGAATGAATACACGCCTGTTTAATTAATTCACGATTGTGGAAAGGAATTTGGCGTTCCTTTAACCAATTAAAAATATCATCCATAACAAACCTCCATAATACTATTTATTAGTATATCTTAATCTAAGTAAGAAGTATAATCTTTTTTCTCAACAAATTTTCGCATCAACGTATACTCATTTAAATGACTTAAAATATATGTTGCATCTTCTTTCGCAATTTCTAAGATCACGCTATCTTTTATAATATCACCTAAAATAAAGCCACTGATTCCACTTTGTCTAACTCCTAACAAATCACCAGGACCTCGAATACTCAAATCTTCTTGGGCAATGACAAACCCATCGTTGGTATCAGCACATATTTGCAATCGCTTTTGTGCATCCTCATCCTTACTACCACTTAGTAAGTAACAATACCCTTGCGTGTTTCCTCGTCCCACTCTTCCACGCAACTGATGAATCTGGCTCATTCCAAAACGATGTGCATCATAAATAATCATAATATTGGCGTTTTTCACATCCACCCCAACTTCAATGACCGTGGTTGTGATTAAAATATCCGATTCGTGTAACAAGAATGCCTGCATGATTTCATCTTTTTGCTCACTGTTCATCTTTCCATGCAACAAAGCCAATCGATACTTTCTTCCTAATACACTATTCATATTTTTATACAGCTCTTCCACATTACGCATGCTGTACTCATCATTTTTTTCAATCGCAGGGGCAACTATGTAACACTGCATTCCTTGGTCAATAAACGCAAGCACTTCCTCAAGTACACTACGCAAACTGTCCTCTTTGATGTATTTCGTGATAATCTTTTTTCTACCTAATGGCAAAGTCGTAATCGTCGACACATCCATATCTCCATAAATAGAAACAGCTAGTGTTCTTGGAATCGGTGTCGCACTCATTAATAAGAAATCTACTTTCTCCCCTTTTTCTAATAACTTTCTTCTTTGTTCAACACCAAAACGATGTTGCTCATCCGCCACAACCAAACCTAAGTTGTGATAGACCACATCATTTTGAAACAGAGCATGGGTACCAACCAAAATATGAATGTCCCCCGCTTTTACCTGTTCTAACATTTCTTTTTTGTCTTTCGCTTTCATCGACGAATACAATACCCCGATGCGAATTGGCAAATCTTGAAACAATACACATAAATTTTGGTAATGCTGTTTCGCTAATATTTCGGTTGGAGCCATCATAGCTGCTTGGGTATTCGCTAACACACTGGCATACATCCCAATGGCAGCAACCAAAGTTTTCCCACAACCCACATCACCTTGAATCAAACGATACATCACTTTATCGCTTTGTAAATCTTGCACGATATCTTGTATCGCTTCTTGTTGTCCACTAGTTAAAGTATAAGGAAGCGAACGAATGAATGCATTCATTTTGTTCTCATCAAAATGCTTTGCCAATCCTTTTTTCATCGTATTTTGCGATTTCATATACAACATCTGCAATTGAAACTTTAAAAATTCTTCGTATTTTAATGTTCGCAAACTATGCGTAAGCATCTCTTTATTTTTAGGATGATGTATTTGCATCAACGCTTCTTTTCGATGCATCAAGCGATATTTCAAACGCAAATCCTCACTGATGAAATCCATGATTGTAATGTTATGTAAAGCTTTATCAATATAATTACGAATGTCTTTTTGGGAAATCCCCTCTTTCACATTGTATACAGGTAACAACCCTAATTGTTGACTTAATGGTTGGCTATTGTAGTTACTACAAGTCAC
Organism: uncultured Erysipelotrichaceae bacterium; assembly: GCA_964370395.1. GTDB lineage: Bacteria > Bacillota_I > Bacilli_A > Erysipelotrichales > Erysipelotrichaceae > JBGUVL01. The sequence goes on along the minus strand of CAYJIZ010000009.1, from coordinate 74,054 downwards.
TTTGCCATTGCCATCGTACTTACCGAAAATAGAAATCATTTTTTCTAATTGAAAGCCACTTGTCCATGGGCGATTAAATAGCGTAATCCCAATCTCTTCATTGTCATATAACACTTTAAAGCGCGTCATACTTTTCTTATAGCCATAACGACTTACTACCGCTCGTGAAATAATCATCGCTTCAAAACAAACACGATCCCCTACTTGCCACATTGAAAAAGGTTTCGTTTCATTTTCTTCATAACGAAAAGGATAGTGCGTTAATAAATCTTGAACACTATTTATTTTCATTTGCTGTAATACTTCGATTTTCTTATCGCTAATCTTAATCTCTTTTAAGTTCATAGTACTATTATACACAAATTTGATTTTGTTTCGTATGATTTCAATCAAGTTTGTTCACTCAATGAGCAAAACTTTGTTCTCGCTTTCCTATTCCAAACGAGTTCATCATTACTTTCTCCTTATAAAATGAGAATCAAATGCCATAAAAGAAGCTAACTACCTTGTTTTTTATTACTCACCTCTTTTATTTTCCTGGTAATTAATGGTAAAATATAACCATAGGTAGACGGAAAGGTGGAGTTTATGAATAAAGACCAGTTATATTATTTTGTGAATGTAGTCGATTGTGGTAGCATCAACAAAGCGGCAGAAAGACTTTTTCTTGCGCAACCAAGTTTAAGTCGTTCGATTCATTCTCTTGAAGAAGAAATTGGTAAAGAACTAATCGAACGCTCTAGCAAAGGAATTATCATGACCCAAGCTGGAAAAGCACTTTACCATTACGCGCAGTCCATCTTAGGACAATTTCAAATGATTGAACGATTAAAGTCATTGCCTGATAATGTACTGTATAGTAATTTATCAGTATCCATTGCGAACATCTTTTTAAGAGATGATTTGATTTTGGAATTTTACAGCAAACTAAAAGCGGCAGATACCGAGATTAATTTTTACGAAACAACGAGCGAAGGTGCCTTTGAAGACGTAAAAAGCCGTAAGAGCGAATTGGGTGTCGTAATTTTAAACCATCTACAACTTCCTATCTTCCAACGACTTTGTGATGTGAACGATTTGGACGTTATGATTTTAGATGAAAGCGAATTGTTGATTCATGCGAATGCAAATTTATTTGACGCAAAAACAAAAACCTTGCAATCATTGCAACTATTAGATAAAACTTACATTCGCTTACCAGCAGATTTCTTTTCAAACTTAAATCTTTCCCTTTGCGTAGATGGTGTTTCGATTAATAGTTTTGAAAAATCAATTACATCAAGTAACTACCACGCTATCATCAAAATGATCAAAAATGAAAATGCTTTTTTACTTGGTCACAAATGGCAAGCAGATGAATTAATGCAAACCAACATCAAAACATATCACGTACAAAATAGTGAGGACATCAAAAAATTCTTTGTGATTATCCGTCGCAAAAAAGAAGCGACATCTGAAGCAGCATCCATTTTTATTAAGTTAATTCGTAAATATTACTCGAATTGACGTTATAGCTTAAAGCTATAACACTGTATAACTTGAAAAGCATTATTCAAAAATCATGATTCTATCTATAATAAAGGTGTAAAGTAAGACACCATTTATGGAAAAGGAGATAGTTTTATGAAAAAGAGTACAATCTTAAGCGCAGCTACAGCGATTGCAATTGTAGCAACAACAGCAGGGACTTATGCAGTATGGGATGATTTATCAGCAACAGGATCTAACACATTTACCGTTTCTGCTGATTCCACAGTAGTTAGTGATTTTGCATTAGGGGAATTCACGAAGTCAGCAGATGATGCCACATCAGTCACATACAAAAGTGACTTCACGATTGCAGTTGATGGAACGGCAAGTAAGATGAGTCTTGAACCAGTCGTTACTAAGAAGGATGGAACTGCAATTGATGCAAGCTATTATGAAGTTGTGATGAACGATGGAGCTTCACCAATTACTGCAACGGGTGGTAAATACGAAGACGTTACCATCACTGCTAGTAACCTTTATAGCGTTGAAGTAAAAGTGAAAAACACAGCTTTAAAAGGGGCTGAATTAAAAGTTACAGTGAATGCAGTAGCAACCAAATAAGCTGCAATTCAGTAAAACAAAACCGTCCAAAGACGGTTTTTTATTGCAAGCTACAAAATTACGATTTACAATAAATGTAAAGAGGAAGGAGCCAATACATGAAACGATTAAAAAAAGTGTTTTCTTATATTGCTACTTTCCTTTTGTGTTTGCTGTTTTTACTTGTTACACTAATGCAATACTTACCAGAACAAGTATCTCATGTTATCGGTTTTCGTAGTTATGTCGTACTAAGTGATAGTATGGAACCAACCATACCAACGTTTTCTTTGGTTTTTGTGAAAACATTGGATCAACAAAGTGAAATTCCACCAAACACAATTATTACCTTTGAAACAATACGCGACAATAAAAAAGTATTGATTACACATTATTATCGTAAACAACAAATTGGGGATGACAAACAACTTTATTATCGAACACAACCAGAAGGAATCAAAGATCAATACGATAGTTTCGAAACCAAACGAAGTGATATTATCGGAACGTATCTATTTCACATTCCTAATATCGGTAAGTTCTTCTTGTTTCTAAAAAGTGATTTTTCGATCATCTTTTATTTTGAAATACTCGTTATCCTGCTAGTCAATTTAAGTATTAAGGCAATGTGGAAAGACAAACTTGATGCCAATACAAAGATTAAAAAAGCCAAACGAAGTGTCCATGTCCTTGCTGCCAAGCTTTCGCATAACACTTTTGATAACCAATACATTGTCGAAGGAAAACTACGCAATACTTTTATCTTACCAAAGCGAGATATATGCGTGAATGTAGCACTGTTCAACAAACAAGGGAAAGTCATCTATTTTGGCCATCATATAATGGTTTCACAAAAGTACTTGCATTTTAGAACGATGCGCCACTTCTCAATTGAGATAAAAACAAACGAAGAAGTCGATCACTTTGAAATTGCCGTTTCAAAATATCGCATATAAAAAGTTCACCAATTAGGTGAACTTTTTTTCTTACTCTTCTTCGTGAGCAAATTGAGAATTGTATAAATTAGCATAGAATCCACCACGAGCTAACAACTCATCGTGATCTCCTACTTCCACAATATCTCCTTCATTCATAACAAGAATGATATCTGCGTTACGAATCGTAGACAAACGGTGTGCAATAATGAAGGAAGTTCTTCCTCGCATTAATTGTTCCATACCTTGTTGGATTAACACTTCCGTTCTTGTATCAACATTACTTGTCGCTTCATCTAAAATCAATACTTTAGGATCCGCTAAGAAGGCACGCGCAATTGTCAACAACTGCTTTTGCCCTTGTGAAATGTTGCTAGTTTCTTCATTTAACATTGTTTGATAACCATTGTCTAATGTCTTGATGAAGTGATCAACATGTGCTGCTTTTGCTGCAGCGTACACATCTTCATCGCTTGCATCCAGTTTCGAATAACGTAAGTTATCCATAACTGTTCCGTTAAACAACCAAGCATCTTGTAGTACCATACCAAATAAACTACGTAAGTCGCTACGACGATACGATGTAATATCATGACCACCTACATAAATCGCTCCATCATTTAATTCATAGAAACGCATCAACAACTTCACAATCGTTGTTTTCCCTGCTCCAGTTGGACCAACAATCGCAACTTTTTGTCCATCTTTAATGAACATACTAAAATGTTTAATAATAATTTTATCAGGTGTGTATCCAAAGCGAACATTTTCAAATGCAACACTTCCATTCACATCGATATTACCATTTGCATCATAAATATTTACCGGATCACTCACTTCCGCAACTTCATCTTTTTCATTTAAGAATTCAAAGACACGTTCACTTGCCGCTGCTGTTGATTGTAACATATTCATAACTTGGGCAGCTTGTGCAATCGGTTGGTTAAACATTCTTACATATTGAATAAATGCTTGAATATTCCCAATGGTAATTCCTACACCTGTAAACACAATGCCAAAAATCGTAATTTCTGGGTTCACCGCTAAAATACCACCAACCAATACAACAAACACATACCCAACATTTCCGATGAATTGTGTAATAGGTTGCATTAAACCTGATAAGAATTGAGAACGCCATGCAGAAGTATACAATTCGTTGTTGTATTCATCGAATACCGCAACCGAATCTGCTTCCCCATTAAACGCTTTTACAATCGTATGTCCACCATACATTTCTTCCACATGACCATTCACTAATCCCAATGATTTTTGTTGTGAAATAAAGTATTTTTGACTTCGTTTTGTCACCATCATTACTAATACTCCTGATACTGGAAGTACACAGAATGCAACAATTGATAAAATCCATGAAATACGAATCATCATAAAAGCAATTCCGAATACTTGCACAATGGATGATATAATTTGTGGCAAACTTTGGTTTAAACTTTGTCCAATCATATCAACATCATTTGTAACACGACTTAAAACATCTCCAGAAGTCGTTTTATCATAATAACTCAGTGGCAAACGATTCACTTTGTCAGCCAAATCTTTACGTAGTTTGTACGCTACCTTTTGTGAGATTGTCGCCATGATAAATCCTTGAATATAGGAAAATAGTGTACTCACAATATACAATCCTACTAACAACATAATAATATCCCAAATCTTATTAAAATCGATTCCACCCGTTCCATACGCTTTGGCTGCTAGCCCTTCTGCTAATGTCGTTGTGGCTGTTCCTAAGATATCTGGACCGACGATAATAAAGATTGTACTTCCAATCGCAAAGACAAAGGCAACAATCAACATCCATTTAAAGGAGCTCATGTAACGTAATAAATGCAACATTGTTCCTTTAAAATCTTTTGCTTTTTCGGCAGGGTTTCCACCACCACCCATTGGTCCATGTCCACCCATTGGTCCTCTTGGAGGTTTTCTTGTTTCGTTCTTACTCATTTTCAAGTTCCTCCTTACTTAATTGAGAATAGGCAATTTCTTTGTACACTTCACATGTTTTTAACAGTTCTTCGTGTGTACCTTTTCCTACCATCTTCCCTTCATCCAATACAATAATTTGATCTGCATGCATAATGGATGATACACGTTGTGCAACAACTAACATCGTCGCTTTCGTGTGTTTGCATAATGTATTTAATGCTTCGCGCAGTTTCGCATCTGTTTTAAAGTCCAAGGCACTGAAACTGTCATCAAAAATAAAGATTTCAGGATTTTTCGCAACGGCTCTCGCAATTGACAAACGTTGTTTTTGTCCACCAGATACATTGCTTCCTCCTTGTGCAATCGGCGTATTGAAGCGCTCAGGTTTCGAATCGATAAATTCCATCGCTTGCGCAATACGCGCTGCTTCTTCCATTCGCTCATCACTCATGTTTTCATCACTATATTTAATATTAGTAGCAATCGTACCAGCAAACAATTGTCCTTTTTGTGGAACCAAACCAATTTTTTCACGCAAATCGTGTTGGCTCATATCACGAACATCAATGCCGTCTACTTCTACACTACCTCTTGTTACATCAAAGAAACGAGGCACTAAATTAATAATCGTTGATTTTCCACTACCTGTACTTCCGATAAACGCTGTGGTTTGTCCTGGTAAGGCTTCAAAGCTAATGTCTGATAACACTTCCTCTTCTGCTCCTGGATAAGAGAACCCAACATTTTTAAAGCTTACTCTACCTTTTTCATCAGAGTGTTCGCTTACTAATGGATCCGCAATTGACAATGGAGTATCCAATACTTCAAAGATACGTTTTGCAGCTACGCTCGCTCTAGGAATGAAGATTGACATCATTGCGATAAACATGAACGACATAATAATTTGCATCGCATATTGCATATACGCAATCATATCTCCGACTTGCATTGTTCCTAAATCAACTTGATGTGAACCTACCCAAATAATCACAAGGGAAACTCCATTCATAATAAACATAATTATCGGCATCATCATTGCCATTGCACGCGAAGTAAACAACTGTGTTTTTCGCATATCCATATTGGCAACTTCAAATTTTTCCGTTTCGTTTTCTTCGTTATGGAAAGCACGAATGACAAGCATTCCACTTAACTGTTCACGCATAACTAAATTCAATCGATCGACTAACTTTTGCATTGATTTGAACTTAGGTCCCACCACACTCATTAAAATCGAAATAATTAACATGATGATAATGACTGTTGCAGCAATAATCCAAATCATACTACCATTTGAACTCATAACACGAACAATCGCACCAATCGCCATAATCGGTGAATAAATCATAAAACGTAATCCAAGCACTAACATCATTTGTACTTGTTGCACATCGTTAGTTGTTCTTGTGATCAATGAAGCAGTTGAGAATTTATTAAACTCTGTACTAGAGAACGATTCCACTTTATGGAATACATCTCGTCTCATTTCACGAGCAACCGCAGCAGCGATACGACTCGTTAAGTAACCTACAATAATCGCAAAAATAACACCACCAAAAGCAATCGTTAACATCTTTACACCGATGTTCCAAATATACGCTACTTGGATTGCTCCTGTATCAACACCAATTTGGTCGTATTCTACTTTCACCATTTGCGAAGCAGCAATGCTCGCACTTGTTTCGCCTAATACGTCCAATTTTTCACTTACGGCTTTGCGCATTTCTGTCGAAAAGTCTTGTCGTTGCGCTTCTGGCATCATTTGTATTGCTGTATAAATGTCCATTCCTTTTGGAATCGAAGCCATGAACGCTTCCATTTTTTGCGAAGCCTCATCTTTTTTAGCTGGTTTATCACTAGGATTCCCTTCTTGTTGCATGGAATCCAACATCGAAACCACCATTAGTGTTTGATTAAACGTGTGTTCTAAAGTAGCATCATGAATGTCTGCATTTCCTTTTAAAACATACACTCCTTGTTTCAGAGTATCTTTGTTCACTTTGTAAGGTAAGGCTTGTGCAGAAGTAAGATTTTCTTTTAGATCATATTTCTTTAGAATATAATCTTTTTCTTTTGCATCCATGAACAACATCGCATGTTCCATCGATGACTTAGAAATTACTTCAGGTACACTTGATTCAATCCCTGCAGATTGAACACCGATACTTACAATGTCTGACATATAATCTGGTAATGCTAATTCACATTGTGCCTGTCCATACAATAATGCAACAACACAAATTAGTGAAAGCCAGAAATGTTTCAGATATTTTCCTAATCTAAGCATATATACTCCTTTCCTCTTTATTCTTCATCGCGAAATTCACTCGCTTTTTTCATAATTCTAATTAACTCTTTGGCATCATCTTCTCCCAAAAAAGTAATTAGACGCATCAAATTTTCGTTAACTATTGTTTCCACTTCCTCCATCATTTGCAACACACTTGGTTGTAAGCGGATATATACACTTCTTCGATCGCTCTCTAACTGTATACGTTCAATGTAGCCTAACTTCTCAAAACGTCTTATGGTTTGTGATATGGCTGGTGCACTAACATTAAAGTAATTACTCAAATCACTCATTTTGACTCCACCACCATTTTTATCTAACTTTGCAATCGTCGTTAAAATCATCATGTCATGATGACGTATTTTGGGTTCACACGGTGGGCGCAATGCCCCATTTTTCCCAAACAAATAAATCATTTCTCGCAATTGATACGCTAGATTTTTAACATCCATAATACGCTCCTCTCAAAATAGTTAAGTCTATTAACTATTAATTTGATTAACTAATCATAACGCTACTCGTTTTAATAGTCAACCCTTTTTTTGCACGGCCAGTAAATTAACAAATTGTGTGAAAAAAGGGAGAACGGTTTACCCCTTTTCCCCCCATCACTTTACATCATTGTTATGTTGTAAATAGACATCAATTTCGTGCATTACTTCTTTTAGGCAACCATCTTCAAATGGTACCTTTAAATTTGCTAATTGAACGATTTCTCTAAAAGTGCGTGTTCCTCCAACTTTACAGATTGCATAATAATCGTCAAACGCACTCACATCCTTTTTATATAGACGTAGCCAAAATTGTAGCGCACATGCTTGCGCTAACGTATAGTCGATATAATAGAATGGTGTTGCAAAAATATGACTTTGTTTAAACCACCATGTTCCTTTTTCCAACATTGCATTTTCCTCATAATTACGCCAAGGACAATATTGTTTTTCTAAATCACGCCAAGCTTGTTTTCTTTGCTCTGGTGTAAAGTCGACATTCTCATATATCACATGTTGGAAGTGATCCACTAAAACACCATAAGGAATGAACTTCACAGCACCTGATAAATGCAAGTAATAATATTTTTGTACATCTTCTTCAAAAAATAACTCCATCCATGGCCATGCAAAGAATTCCATACTCATTGAATGAATCTCACAGCTTTCATACGTTGGCCATATGCACTCATAAGGTTTGATTTCTCTTGATGAATACACTTGAAATGCATGCCCTGCCTCATGGGTTAAGACATCAACATCTCCACTTGTTCCATTAAAATTCGAAAAAATGAAAGGACTGTTGTAATCTGGGAAAATAGTACAATATCCACCTGCCGCTTTGTTTGCTTTCGCTTTTAAATCCAACAAGTCATGTTCTACCATATAATCAAAAAACGCACCTGTTTCTTTCGACAATTCATGGTACATCTTTTTGGCACGTTTCACCATTTCCTCTGCGTCGTATTTCGGCGTTGGATTACCACTTTCAAACTCATAATTTAAATCATAGCAATGTAAGGTATCATACCCTAATCGAGCTTTTTGCTCATCATACAAACGTTGTGCAACAGGTACAACATACTCCAACACTTGTTTGCGATAATTTTTCACATCTTCTTCATTGTAATCAAAACGATGCATTAAAACATAAGCCAATTGCACATACGAAGCAAACCCTAGTTTTTTCGCCATGCGATCGCGCAAGTGCACCAACTCATCAAAAATTCTATCTAACTGTGCTTCATTGTCTTCCATCCATTGCCAATATGCTTGCATTGCTCTTTTTCTAACACTACGATCTTTGTCTTCCATCTTCGCAGCTAAGCTTGCTAATGTATAGGTATTTCCATCAAATTCAATTTGTGCAGAAGCAATACACTTTTGGTACTCACTTGCTAAGCGATTTTCTTCTTGCATATCTTGAATAATAGCAGGACTAAAGCTTTTTACACTGTCCTCTACCAACATAAAATAGGTCTTTGGAACATCGTTTTTCAACTGTTGCGCAAACACGCTATTCATGATTGTTTTGTATAACTTAATTTTCACATCTTGAATCAATGGCAAGTTTTCATCCCAATAATCATTCTCTTGCTCATAAAAAGGATCCTTTGTATTAATCGTATAACGTACATAGCAAAGTGAATACATCGTTTCTACGCTTGCTAACACTTTACAACAAACATCAAACGCCCTTTTGAACGCTGGATAATCTGGTGCATTATCCATTTCGTACATCGCTTCTTTTAATGTGTTTTCTACTTCTTCTACACCGATTCTTTCGTATTTAAATTCTGCAAATTTCATCATCTCTACCTCGCTTCTTTATTGTAGCACAATCTTTTTTTATGTACTTCTAATATAATCAACTTATTTCTCTTCTAATTCCACTGCTTCAATCTTCTCAAAACGCTTGCTTATCTTATTTGCACTTATGAGTACATCTTTCATATCCCGATACGTTTTCTCATAGTCTGCAGCAACACTTTCATATCGCTTTACAAAACGAGAAAAATCACTTGATAACTTAACTAATTCTGTTTGAATCTCTTGCATTCGCTCATTTTTTTGAATCCCCAAATACAATGCTTTGATCGCAGTTAAGTAAGCCATTAACGTCGTTGGTGAAACCAAATACACCTTGCATTCGTAGGAGTATTGAATCACATCTTGTAAGTTCGCATTAATATAAGAAAAGATCGCTTCTGCAGGAATGAACATATACGCAAACTCACTTGTCTCATTTGCGATAATGTACTTTTGTGATATGGCTTGAATATGTTTTTTAACATTGCTTTTAAACTCGTTTAACGCAACTGTTTTTTGCGCAGCACTTAATGTCGTATCTTGTAATCGATTGAAGTTCTCAAGTGGGAACTTCGAATCGATGGCAATGTCACCCAGTGCACCATTGCCAAAAATAATGGCATCAACGATGCTATTATTACTCAATTTATACTGCGTTTGAAATCGTTGCTTATTGTCACCAAAAGCACTTTCTAAAATGGAGTACAGTTCAATCTCCCCATAAATACCACGCGTTTTCTTATCATTTAAAATCATATGCAAACTTGCGATATCATACCCCAAATCTTTCAATTGATCCTGGGCTTGGTTGATTTGCACCACTTGTTTCATCACTTCCTGAAACACTTTACTAGTCGTAGTTAAATTGCTATGCAATTGTTCATTCACATTATGTTCCATCCGTAACATCTTATTGCTTGTGTTCTCATTTAATGTATTCATATCAAAACGAATCGCGTTCATTAAATTCGATTGAAAGGCAAATAAGTCATCACTCATCGCTTTGCGAATGTTTTCTACTTCCTCATTATTTTTTGGTTTCGCTTGTTTCAGCAATACGAAAACTAAGATCACCACGACAACCAACAACAATGCTAATAAGACTAAAATTAATGTTTGTTCCATTTTTATCACCTTCTTTATTATACTATATTTTATGCAATAACTTAATCATTGTTTTGCAGCGCGACAACTGTCGTTTGACACTTCTAGAAGTGCTATCTACACATAAAACAAAATCATTTTTAAAATGAATTTCGCACCCACTAGCTAGTGGCACTACCTTTTTGATTGGTTGGTAAGCAACCCAAACTTGCTTCTTACTTCGTTTGGTATGCATAGGAATCCATATCACTTCATACTTCTCACTGATTAATAAGGGTACTTTCTTACGTATGTTTAACGCGTTCGCAAAAAAAGCGATTCTTCCCTCTCGACTACTTCCATGTTGTAAACACAGCTCGTCAAGTAAATGATTCACGCGCTTTGCGTATTGTGTGATCACTTGTGTATTTCCAACTAATGTGAGCTTTTTGGTATTGGCATCGTACAATACAGCAATGACATCTTCAATATTCATTTGCATCTTTGTTCTCCTCTACTAATATATATGCTTTTTTTTGAAAATCTCATAAAAAAAAGCATCTTTTTTAAGATGCTTAAGGTCGAATTTGAATTCGTTCAATTGCTGTTGCCTGTTTTGTTGTCTCATCAATTTCCACGATGACACCACAGAAGATTCCATCCCCCTGTGCAACCGTAAAGCGTGTTTTCTCATCTGTTGTAAAACGTGTTAGCACTTCCTCGATATCTCTACCGATTACACTACGATACGTTCCACACATTCCAACATCACTTATAAACGCCGTTCCATTGATACAACGTTCATCTGCAGTTTGTACATGGGTATGTGTCCCTACGACTACTTGTACATGTTTTTCAAAATAATAAGAGAAAGCAATTTTTTCACTTGTCGCTTCTCCATGTAAATCTACGAAATACACGTCTGCATCGACTTCATCTAAAATTTCTTCCATACAAGCAAAAGGAGACCCTTCTACTTTTATCATAAATACTTCACACATCAAGTTCACAAAACATACGTTAAGTCCATTGATATTTACTACTTTATAATACTGTCCACCTTCAAGTGGAAGTAAATTCATCGGACGAAGCAATTGTTCTGCTTCGTCCAAGAATGAATAAATTGTTTCTTTTGAAAAGGTATGGTTTCCCATCGTAATCAAATCCACACCGTTATCCAATAACTGATGATAGATTTTTTTTGTGATTCCTTTTCCATGTGCTGCGTTTTCTCCATTGGCAATAACATAATCGATGCCTTTTTCTTCACGTAACTGTTTTACGTAAGTGGACACCATATTGCGACCAACGCTTCCAACGATATCACCGACAAATAATAATTTCATTATTTCGCCACTTCGTTCGCTCTTGTTTCACGAATTACTGTTACCTTGATTTGTCCAGGGTAAGTTAATTCCGCTTCAATTTTTTCTTTGATTTCTCTCGCTAATTTCACAGCAGCAAGATCATCAATGCGATCTGGTTTAACAAGTACACGTACTTCACGACCAGCTTGAATCGCATACGTACTTTCCACACCTTCAAATGATTTCGATAATTTTTCTAAATCTTCCAAACGGTTGATGTAGTTTTGCATTGATTCATGACGAGCTCCTGGACGAGCAGCACTTAATGTATCTGCTGCCACAACCAAATTAGAAATTAAGTATTTTGCTTCTACTTCTCCATGGTGAGATTGAATGGCATTCAATACAACATCATCTTCTCCATGTTTCTTACAAATTCGATATCCTAACTCAACATGACTTCCATCTACTTCATAGTCAATCGCTTTTCCAATATCGTGCAACAATCCTGCACGTTTTGCTAAAGTTTGGTTCAACCCTAACTCAGCAGCCATCATACCTGTTAAATGAGCCACTTCAACAGAATGCTCTAATGCATTTTGTCCATAGCTATAACGGTATTTCAATCGACCGATCAATTTCACAATTTCGCGGTCCATTTTTCCTAGCCCTAATTTAAAGATTACATCTTCCCCTGTTTTCATGATTGTGTTGTTCATCTCGTTTTTCACACGATTCACCACTTCTTCAATTCTTCCAGGTTGAATTCTACCATCTTTTACTAATGTTTCTAATGCAATTCTTGCCGTTTCACGACGAATTGGATCAAAACATGAAAGTTCAATTACTTCAGGTGTATCATCAATATTTAAGTCTACCCCTGTTGCTTGTTCAATCGCTTTAATATTACGTCCCTCTCGACCAATAATGCGTCCCTTCATTTCTTCACTTGGTAACGCTACTACTGACACCGTACGATCCACTGACTCTTCTTGCGATAAACGTTGAATTGATAAGGCGATAATGTTTCTCGCTTTTTCATCTGCAATGCTTTTCGCTTCGTCTTCGCGATCTTTAATATACGATAAAATTTCGTTTTCCATTCGTTTCTCAACGATTCCAAATAATTCTTGTTTGGCTTCTTGACTCGACATGGAAGAAATTCTTTCCAACTCTTCTACTTGAACGTCGATTTTCGCATCCAAAACCTTTTCTTTCTCATCTAACATAGATAACTTTTCAGATAAGCGCGCATTTTTCGTTTCTAATTGCGCTTCTTTTTGTGTTAATGCTTCGTCTCTAAAGTTTAAATTATCTTCTCTACGTAACAATTGGTTATCTTTATCCACCAACTCATCTTTACGTTGTTTGATCTCTTTTTCTGCATTAATCTTCATCTCATGAGTTTGCGTACGTCCATCGATTTCAGCTTGTTTCACAATTGTTTCAGCTTTGTTTTGCGCTTCTTTAATTGTTAATTCTGCTTCATGACGACTTTTATTTAAACCCATTCTGGAAATTACGCTCATCGCGATAACACCCAGCAAAAGTCCTACTACACCAGACAAGAGGATTGTAGTCATACTATCCATAATATCCTCCTACTTACATCTAATGACTTATTTCATTTGGTTTTACCCATGTATATATAATACTAGATTTCCCATAATTATTCAATCCTTTTCACTCTAGGCCCCTTCTTTTTGAAAGCATTTTCAAAACAAAAGGACACATGTCTATACATGTGTCCACATTTTCTACTTTTCCAAACGCAATTGTTTGATTTTTTCAGCTAATGTTTTTACTAGCTCTGGATTGTCTTTTAAAAATTGTTTTGCGGTTTCTTTTCCTTGCCCAATTTTATCTCCATTATAAGAGAACCAAGCACCACTTTTTTGAATTAAATCATAGTCCACACTCATATCTAAAATTTCACCCATATAGGAAATCCCTTCCCCATACATAATTTCAATTGCTGCTGTTTTAAATGGTGGCGCAACTTTGTTTTTCACAACCTTAACATTTACTTTGTTTCCAACAATGTCCGTTCCAATTTTAATCGCTTCGCTTTTACGAATATCCAAACGTACAGAAGAATAGAACTTAAGCGCTCTACCACCTGGTGTCGTTTCTGGATTTCCATAAACGATTCCGACTTTTTCACGCAATTGGTTAATGAAGATAGCAGTACATTCACTACGATTCATAACTCCAGATAACTTACGCATCGCTTTTGACATCAAACGCGCTTGTAACCCTACTTGTGCATCTCCCATTTCACCATCTAATTCGGCTTGTGGTACCAATGCTGCAACCGAGTCAACAACAACCAAATCAATCGCACCACTACGAATCAACATTTCACAAATTTCAAGTGCTTGTTCCCCACTATCTGGTTGCGATAAAATCAATTCTTCAATATTTACCCCTAAGTTTTGTGCATACTTAGGATCAATAGCATTTTCCGCATCAATAAAGGCAGCACGACCACCTCTTTTTTGCACTTCCGCAATCGCGTGCAATGCCAATGTTGTTTTCCCACTTGATTCTGGTCCATAGATTTCCACAATACGACCTTTTGGATAACCACCGATTCCAAGTGCTTCATCAATCTTTAATGAACCAGAACTAATCGCATCCACATCAACGTTGCTGCGATCTCCTAGTTTCATAATACTCCCTTTACCAAACTGCTTTTCAATCTGTGAAATTGTTTCACTTAATAAGACATCTTTTTGATCCACATTTTCAACTTTTTTCTTTTCTGCCATAACAGCCCTCCTACTAATATATATGCTTTAATTTTAAAATCTTGTAATTTATTTTAAAATTTCTAACAATTTTTCATACATATAAAGACATGCTTCATTTCGTATCGTTTCACGATCCCCTGCAAACACATTTTCAAATGAATACAATTGTTGTTTCACTACAATTGCCATATGCACTAAACCAACCGGTTTTCCATCCATTGCATCCGGTCCCGCATTGCCACTAAAAGAAACTACAACATCACAAGCAAACATCTTTTGTCCTTGCAAAGCCATCGCATCTGCCACTTCTTTGCTTATGACACCATACTTCTTTATTACCTTTGCATCAACATGCAACACTTCTTGTTTGCACTCGCTTTGGTATGTGATTAAACCACCATACAAAACCTTGCTCGCTCCGGGAACCTGCGCAATTTTACTAGCGAAAAGCCCTGCAGTCAAACTTTCAACACTTGCGATTGTGTATTGTTTTTGAATTAATAAAGCAACCAGGTCTTTCATTTTATTTACTCTCTAATAAAATATCTTTGGCTTGGTTAAAGTATGCAAATCCAGACAATACCGAAATACAAGTCGCAAACCAAACTAAGAAGTCATCCATTGGAAATGGCAACAAGGCAAACGGTAAATTGTTCAAGAAACAAACAATAATGGCAATCATCTGTGCTACGGTTTTAATCTTCCCTAGCATCCCTGCTGCCATTACTTTTCCTTTATTTGCGGCCATCATTCGAATGGCATCAACAATCGTATCTCGCCATATCATCACAATTACCGCAACAACAGGCACACTTCCGTTAAACGCCAATAAAATAAAGCTCGTGTTTACTAATAATTTATCTGCAATCGGGTCGATAAACTTCCCAAATGAGGTAATAAGATTATGTTTTCTTGCCAAATAACCATCAAGAAAATCGGTGATAGAAGCGACAACGAAAATAAGCAATGCGCAAATATCCACGAGTGATAACGAAACATAGGCAAAACGAAACTCATACACGTCAATATTAAACTGCGCATATGGGAATATATAAACAAGCACCAAAACAGGTACTAAAACGATTCGAAATAATGATAATTTATTTGGTAGATTCATGCTATTCTCCTGTTGTTGTTAAGGTAAAGAAAACAACGCCATTCGCATCCGGTACTAATGCACTTTCATTGTACTCTAACGTTTTTCCATTTACTTTGATTACTGCGCCTCCATAATTCCAAAAGTTAAGTGTATAGGCTTCATTCGCAACCACACTTCCTTCGTATTTGTACGTAGCATTCGCTTGGTAAACTTGGTAAGCGTTAGCTACTGAGGTATTTCCTTTCCACAAGTTAAAACTTCCACTGTTTTTAAAGGTTACTTCAATTGTAATCGCTTCGTTCGCTTTGATTCCACTAATATTATAAGAACTAGGCGTTACTTGAGTAAACGAAACCTTACTGTCTTCACTTGGTTTCTTTTCTTCTTCCTTTGGTGTTTCCTCTTTATCTGGTGTTGGTTTCGCAGGCGTTTTCTCACTCACTGCATCATCTTTCGCAGGCGTGTCATTTTTATCCATTAACGTATTCACCCCTACATAAATTAAAATCCCAACAATCACGACAATCACCGCAATCAACGACAAAAAGGCAAAATCCACACGTTTCTTAGTAAAACGACGATTTTGTTGCGCATTTTGTGAAATAGATACGCGATCTTTTCTCGCCAATCTAGGTTTTTTATCCTCTGGCAAATCGACATTGACAGGTTCTTTTCGCTCTGTTCTTTGCGAAATATTTTTTTCAATTTTTTCATGTTCTTTCATCGCATTCAAAGACATGGTTGCAGTGTATTCGTCTACACTTCCCAAAACATCATCCTTAAATCCTTCATATGGAACCTGCAACGCTTTACAGTACGAACGAACATAAAAACGAACGTACGTTAAATCGTTTTGAAAATAATCCAAATCCCCTTTTTCAATGGCTTTAATTGTACCTATTGGAAGTTTTGTTAACTTTGCGACATCTTCGTAAGTTAACTTCAATTCCCTTCTTTTTTCTTGTAATTTATTACCAACTTTTTTCATAGACACCTCTAATGATACACACGATTTATTATACCAAGTTTAATTTTCATTGTAAACATACAAACCTTCCTCATTTTACCAATTGCGCAAGGAATGTGCAATTAATATGAAAATGTATTTCGTTTCGCAACTTTTTTATAAAAAAAGAAACACTTTCGTGTCTCTTTTCAAAAATAACATCATATAAGCCATGTTCTGTCCTTCCTAAGAAGTGGCAACCATTTATCTACACTTACGTGTCCTTCGCATGCTTCGTTTTGCATTTGAAAGTTCCCCTACCAAATTTGGGTTTCTCGCTTGCGGGGTTTACCCGTTCCACCTTTTATATTTCTATAAAAGCTCGTCTCTGTGGCACTTTTAAAGATTTCATCCATAGTTACCCTTAGGACTTCCTCAGCCGTTAGCTTACGCTACCTAGGCTTATTTTTTCGCCTAGCACAAACACTACAATCATCACAGATTGTGCGAGCATGGACTTTCCTCTAACTATCAAGTAGCCAGCGATTGCCATAATGTTATTTAGTTTGCTTTTTTAAATACTTCTTGCTCCAAGCGAGATAATCGCTTAATCACATCCAAATGATCTACTGGTTTGCTCGTTGTTACTTCTTTGCCTTGTAGAGCAACCTCTAACGCTTGGATTTTTTGTTTTAATTTTTTATTTTCTTCCTCATAACGACAAAGATTTTCACCAAGATTTTTGATTGTTTCATCGTATTGTTGATAATCAGCAATCACACAATCCAAAAAAGAATCCACTTCATGTGCATTGTATCCCTTTAAATCAATATGGAATTCCTTCTCTAAGATATCTTTAATTGTCAGTTCAAAACGCTTTTCCACTCTGCTCACCACCTACTTTATTTAGTTTCGCAAATTTACGTCAAAAATGCAAGGCTATTCTTCATTAAAGTGAGTTAGTAGTAGAAATCAAATGTGAAATTGTTTATAATGTATGTTAGGTGATTATATGATAAATTATCCGAATAAGAAAAAAGTAGCAGTAAACAATACTTCTACTTCCACAATGAACCGTGGAATGGCATTAGAAAAAGACATCAATGATAGTTGCGACTATTATAAGGAATGCAATCGGGCTGTAATCTATAAGAAACCGACGCCAGTACAGGTAGTTCGAGTGGATTATCCTAATCGAAATGCTGCCAAGATTATTGAAGCGTATTACAAAGTGCCTAGTACGACAGATTACAATGGTATCTATCGTGGGAAGTACATTGATTTTGAAGCGAAAGAAACACGTTCTAAAGTTTCCTTCACTTTACAAAACATTCATCCCCACCAAATAGAACATTTAAAACAAGTACAAGCGCACGGAGGCATTGCTTTTCTCATCATTCGCTTTAGCGCTTACCAGGAAACATACCTGCTAGATGCAAGCCATATGATAAAAGCATACGAAGAAGAAACAAAGAAATCAATTCGTTATGATAGCATTGTTGCGAATGGACACAAAATTGCAGAGGGATACATCCCTCGCTTGAAATATTTAGATGTGGTAGACTTCGTCTACTTCAAGGAGGATTAGACATGGCTCAAAAACAAAACTCAGCCAAAACACCAAAAACACCGAGAAAGAAAGCGGGAAAACGTTCGATTATCAATTCGATTTGTATCGTATTCTTATCGATATGTGTAATTGGTAGTACGATCGCTTTTGTGTTAGTACAAAACATTTTATCAAACTCTGATATTATGGATAAAATTGATGGATTAACAAGTGATAGTTCATCTGTCATCTATGATCGAAATGGAAAAGAAATCATCACCCTATCAAACGATAGTGGAGTTCGTGAAAACATTAAATACGAAGAGATGCCACAAGTTGTCATCGATTCTTTCTTAGCAGTGGAAGACTCTCGTTACTTTAAACATGGTGGATTCGATTTACCACGTTTCATTAAATCAGGGTTTACCAATGTTGCCAAAGGTGGAATTGTACAAGGGGGTTCAACATTAACAATGCAATTAGTTGATGTGAAACTATTCCCAGAATCACAAACTAACGAACAAACAACCGTACAAAAAATCGAACAAAAGATTGTTGAGATTTTCAAATCGATGGATATTGAATCCAAATTAGACAAAGAGAAAATCTTAGAATTGTACTTGAACTCCATTAACTTTGGAGGACCTGCTCGTGGAATTCAAAAAGGAGCACAATACTATTTTGGTAAAGATGCGAAAAACCTTACTTTAACTGAAGCTGCCTTTTTAGCAGGTGTAATTAATGCTCCTGGAGCATACAATCCGTATACAGCAAATTATGATATCGTAGAAGGAACACCAGAAAATGAAATTCCTGCTACGTTCTATGAAAAAGCGACAAAACGTCGTAATGCTGTATTGTACCAAATGCAAAACCACGGTTACATTACAGACACAGAATACAAATTAGCACTATCAAGCGATTTGGCTTTCCAATTAAATGGAGAAATGAATTTTGATACTGAAGAATTCCAAAGTTTTATTGATGTTGCAGTAGAAGAAGCAAGAGAAAAATACAAAGTGGATCCTTATGTAACACCTGTAAAAATTTACACAACAATGGATCGCGATGCACAACTATTGGCGGATTCTATCTTAAATGGTGAAGTTGTTGACTTCCCTGATGAAAGAATTACAACTGGATTCAACGCAATCAATAACCAAACTGGTGAAATTTTAGCTGTTGGTGGTGGACGTAGTTACAGTGGTAACGATCGTAAAAACCACGGTACAGATTTTGCTCACCAAATTGGATCAACCGCAAAACCGATTATGGAGTACTTATACGCATTTGAAGATTTAGGATATTCAACAGAACATGTTTTTGAAGATTCTCCGACAGCTTATGAAAACGCAAACTCAACAATGTGGAATGCAGACCGTACCTTCCATGGAGATGTGACGTTCAAACAAGCGGTGGGTAATTCCTACAATATTCCAGCTTATAAAACACTAAAAGCAGTCGTAGAAAAAATTGGTGTTGACGGTTTAGTCGACTACTTAAACAAATTAGGTATTGATCAAGTAACAGCAGAAAACTTTGCTTATGGTATGTCGATTGGTGGAGATGAGTTGAGTTTAACTACGTTACAATTATCTTCCGCATTCAGTGTTATGGCAAACAAAGGGAACCGTATGGATCCTTACTGTATTACAAAAATTGATTTTGAAGAAAACGATAAAAAGGACATTGAGCACAAAGAAGAAAAAACAGAAGTTGTTTCTGATGAAGCTGCTTACTTGATGTCGTATATCTTACGCGATGTTGTAACTGGTGGTTATGGAACCGTTGTTGGATTGGATGCACCATATCCGATCTATGCGAAATCAGGAACAACAGATGCTCCTCCAGGATTGGCGATTCCAGAAGGATTTGCCAAAGACAAATGGATGGTTGGGTATACAAACAATTTCACAGTTGCTACTTGGGTAGGATACGAAGATTACAACAACCCAAATAACTACTTTGACCAAAGCAAATTATATTTAAATATCGAAGGTAAAATCACAAGAGCCTTATTGGATAACTTAACAAAAGGAAATGCTCAAGAAATTGAACGCCCTGCTGGGGTCGTAAGCATTTCTCATGTACAAGGTATCTTCCCTTATGTAAATGCATCAGGTGGAAATATGGTGACAGGTTTAATCCGTAAGAAATACGCTAAATTAGGTAGCAGCGTTGGTGCAGATGAATTAAGCACACTATCATCATTAGATGTTAGTTTAACAGGAAATAAATTATCCATTACCTTTGCTCCCTACCCTAATAAATCAGCATTAGAAGAAGGTGGTGCTCCTAAAACTGTCACAGTTGGTCCAACTTCCTTCACGTTTGTTCCAAAGTTCAGTAAGAATTTATTATTTGGAGCAGTACGCTATAAATATGAAATCTATGTTAATGGAACACTGGTAACCTCAAGCGCAAGCGCGAGCGATAAGGTGAGCAATGTAGCAATAAGCAGTAAAAAAGGTGACGAAGTAAAAGTTTGTGGTTTCTATGGCTATGAAAAAACAGATGGAACAAGTAATAAAGTATGTAAGACACTAACAAGTGATGCCGAAATCAGTTATACAATCGGAAATGACTTTATCGCCTTGTTCAACGAAACAACAACTTTTGAAGAAGCAGCAACTGCATTAAATGCATGGGCAAGCAAAACGATTCCAGAAGTAAAAATATCAATCAAAAAATCAAACAAGGTTGAAGCTGGAAAATACGATCCAAATGGAAGCACAATTAATGTAGGAAGCGTCGTATATGGCGATGAAACATACGTTGTACGCATTGGAGCAAAAGATTAACAAAACAAAACAAAAGGAGATACTTAACGTATCTCCTTTTTTCCTTCTATTATTTTTTTAGGATTCTCACACAAATATCGTTCTGCTTTCGCTTTTCCATAATTTGCTTCAATATAGCGATAAACATCACTTAACTTCGGTAATCGAGGAGCATAACTACAATGCGCATCACTTGCAATCACATCCACAAGGTCATCCTCTAACATCCGTTTTGCTGTTTCGTTTGCTGCTTGAATCTTATCTAAACCAAACACACTCGTACGGTTTACTTGCATCAAACAACCCATGTTACGCCAACGGCGAATCAAATCATAATCTTCGTGTACCCATTGGTAACGTTCTGGATGAGCGATGACTGGAATGTATCCTGCTTCAATGATTTCCTTAATGTAAACACTAGGATGATCATACGTATTCTTTGTCCATGCAAACTCAATTAACATATACTTCCCATTGTTGTTGTAAGTGACAAACTTCCCTTCCTTCAAACGATGCATCGTCGTATGGCAAACATAGTTTTCACCACCTAAGACAATGTTCATTTCAAGTTTTTCTCGTTGCATTTCCACATATAACTTATCAAGTGCTTCTAAAATAGAAGTGAAATCATTTTGGTAAATTGGATCTTTGATATGACTGGTCGCACAAATAGTAGAAACACCATCTGCGATAGCAACACGAATCATATCCATGCTTTCTCTTGCACAAGTAGAAGCGTCATCTACGCCCCATAATATATGGCAATGTGTATCAATCATTACAATCCCTCCAGTTCTTCTAGTATTCGCAAGTATGTTTCAATCGCATACAATAAACTACTTTCATCAAAATCAAAACAACAATCATGAATGCCTTTTGTATGATTGTGATCTCTCACTCCCGTATAGAAAAACAATCCTGGAATCTCTCTTTGGTAAAAAGAGAAATCTTCTGCGATCATCTTCGGTTGTTGAAGTTGGTAGTCCGCTTCGATTGCTTTCTTTAATACACTGTCTAAGTATTCGTCGTTTACAACAGCATAATAGTAATCTTTCATATCTACTTCTACACGTACCTGAAAAGATGCAGCAATACCTTGGCATACTTCATTGATGCGTGCTTTTTGTAACTCATAACTTTCATCATGGAAACTACGTAATGTTCCAATCATGTTCACATGATCACAAATTACATTACGTGCCTGTCCTCCGACCATTTTTCCAATTGTTAGCACCGTACTTTTCAAAGGATCAATATTACGCGAAACAATCGTTTGTAGCTGTAACAACAAGTTACTAGCGGCAATTAATGCGTCGTTTCCTAAGTGTGGCATCGCACCATGCGCACTTTGCCCATACACATTGATTTCGATTTCACCATTACGTGCCATCATTGCCCCTGGACGACAAGCGATAATACCCGCATCCACATCACTCATGACATGTGTTCCAAAAATATACTTAGTAGGATACTTTTTAAACAAACCTGCTTCTATCATGATTTGTGCTCCCCCTGGTCCTTCTTCTCCAGGTTGGAAAACAAATAAGATGTTACATTTTAATTGGTCTTTGTGTTGTGCCAAATACTTCGCTAACCCTAAGGCGATTGCCATATGACCATCGTGTCCACACGCATGCGCTTTCCCCTTTATTTTTGATGCGTATTCCACATCATTTTCTTCTTGGATTGGCAAAGCATCCATATCTGCTCGAAAAGCGATGGTTTCATAAGATTGGTCAACAAGTAGCTGTGCTACTACACCATGTTCAATAAAACTTTCATCAATTTTAAATACACCATATGAATTCAATTTTTCAATAATAAAAGCTTTCGTATGCTTCGTTTCCAGCTCAATTTCAGGATACTGATGCAAATGTCTACGACATTGCTTAACTTCTTCTAACAAGGCGCTAACGCCTTCTCTAAGTGCGATCATAAAATCCCCCGTTTCATGCTATTATTATACTTTTATTTTATAAAAAATACCACGCAATTGCGTGGTATCCTTACTTATTTTAAATATTTTTCCATCCAAGCTGTGATTTCGCTTAATCGTTTCACACGATGTTTTGGTAAACCACTGCGACTTAACTCATGATTTTCTTTACGGAACATCACTAATTTCGCTTCTACGTCCAAGTCACATAACGCTGTATACAGTTGCAATCCTTGTTCCAAAGGACAGCGGTAATCTTCATCACTATGAATGATTAACGTTGGCGTTTTCGCATTGCTAATGTATTTTAATGGCGAGTGCTCCCAAAGTTTCTCCACGTTATCGAAAATATTTCCATGAATTTGATCTTGCGCAAAATGGAAACCGATATCACTCGTTCCATAAAACGAAACCCAGTTACTAATGGAACGCTGTGTCGCAGCACAAGCAAATCGTTGCGTATGGGTAATGATCCAGTTTGTCATAAATCCACCATAACTACCACCCGTTACACCGATACGTTTTTCATCAATGGAATAGTTTGAAACAACGATATCTGTAAACTTCATTAAATCATTATAATCAATGGTTCCATATTGCCCATAGATATTCGCAAAGGCACTACCAAACCCATCACTACCACGAGGATTAGTAAAGAATACGATATACCCCATATTCGCCCATAACTGCATTTCATGGTAATAAACTTTTCCATAGACTGTTTTTGGCCCACCATGGATATCTAAAATTGCTGGATATTGTTTGTTTGGATCATAGTTTTGTGGTAATAAGACCCATCCTTTTAATGCTACACCGTCATTTTCGTAACAAATCTCTTCATAATTAGCAACATATTTATCGTCCAATGCATGATTGCAATGAGTTAATGCTAGCACTTCATTCTTTTGGTAAGCGTACACCTCTTGTAGTTGGTTATCGATTAAAGCGATAAAATATAGCGTATCCTTAACGATACAGAAACAATCTACACTTCCCTCAACTTGTAAGTGACGCGAAACATTCCCTTGTGCATCCAAACGATACACTTCACATTTTTCTTCTACTGTCGCCAAGAAGTAACAAACATCATCCACCATTTGAATGCCTTGTCCTCCACCAAAGCGGCAGTCGCTACCAACGCTATTAAAAATAGCCATATCATTATCATACAGTAATTTTACTTGTTTGCTTTTTACATCCAACAAGTAAAATTTAGGATTGTCATTATTTCCATACACGACATCTTTTTTTCCAATCATCAACACTTGTTCATTCATTATTTCGATTGTATAAATACCATACTCTTTTTCTTCCAACACAAGAGCAAAAGATTGTTCCTTGATATCATATACATAAACACTATCTTTTAACGTTGGTTTTGTTAATCGTTGGCTCGCCACACAGTACAATTTATGATTCTTCTTATCGTATTTCATTTGTGATACATCAATATTCACATCACTAATTGCACGCATCGTATTGCTGCTAACTTCATAATAATACAAACGAGAAACAATCCCACTCGTATAGCCCCCACCATTCATATAAAATGGAATCTGCGTAAACTCTTCATAATCCGCATTTTCTTTTTTGTCTTTTAATCGTTCTTGTTTGGTTTTTTCATCCCCACCCTCACAAGCATAACGTGTATCATAATTTACGATCATCGCATAATGATCTTCATCAATGCGCATAAATTGACTTACTTGGTATGGTACATCAAAGCATTTCAGCGCTTCTCCCCCATGTATCGAAATCCGATAAAAACTAGTTAACGCTTCCCCTGCATCCACTTTATCCTTGTCATCTTTCTCACGCAGTGTAGTAAACAAAACACTGTCTTCCCCATCTAAAATATAATTGCTTTCTTTTTTCGCATTTGTTAACGGGATTGTTTTCTTCCCTTTCACCATCATCAAACGATGGTCGTATTTATTTTCTTTTTCATCACAAGTATGCTCACAAAATACGACAGTACCATCATCAAATGCTTTTACATTACTCAAAAATTTAAAATCCAAAAAATCTTTTAACTGTATCGCTTTCATAATTTACCTCACTCAATGTACTTATTATACAATATTTTTTCGCTTAATTCACAAGATATCAACAAACACAGCTATCTTTTTATGTGAAAATTCACAACGTGTGGTATAATAAAAAAAGTCAATTTAGTAGGAGTGTTTATGAAACGTATTAGTGATATCAAAAAATGGGAACGTTGTGAAAAGATGTTGTGGCTTTCAAAGAAAGAACCACAACCTTTTGTGCCTTTTGTTTTCTATAATGAAGATATCTATGCACTGATACAAAAAAAATTACATATTGAGTCTTGGTTTGAAGGCAAACCAAACGATACGAACGAAGCTTTCTTTGCAAACGAAAATAACTTTCAATTTTTCAGCAAGGTACGTTTTCAATTTTCAGACTTACGCATCCGTATTCCATTAATGGAAAAATACAAAGATGGGTATCGAATCTACTTTGTCTACGCTTCTTGTTTCCCTAAGGAAAGCGAAGCGCAATCTTTAGCAGATCAATTATGGGTGCTTGAACAATTAAACATCAATGTTAAAAAAGTGAATATCATTCACTTGAATAGCGAATACGTTCGCGAACAAGAGCTAGATGCACAACAATTATTAATTGTGAACGATTTCTTCTACAATGATAAAAACCATCGTGGTGAAAAAATTAAGACCTTATTGAAACAGCGCAAACGTGATGTTTCTATTATCCTACAAAAAATGGATGAAACATTAAGCAAAGAAGAAATTCACAAAGAAAGAACAAGCATATGTACAAGAAGAAACAAATGTGTCTATTTTGATACTTGTTTCGATGCTCCAAAAAAAGACACATCTATTTTAAACCTAGTTAGTAGTGCTCATAAGTTCAATCTGCTTGAACAAGGCATTCGTGATTTAGCAGATGTTGACATTGCTACCATTGAAGGAACTCGCCATCAATTTGCACAAATTGTGGCAGCACGAAACAACGCCTTGTTTTTTGATACAAGTGCAGTCCGTGCTTTCTTCCACACGCTTACATATCCTATTTCATATTTGGATTTCGAATGGGAAACCTATGCTTACCCACCTTACGAAAACATGAAACCATTTGATGTGTTGACGTTTCAATATTCCTTGCACATTGAACACGCTCATAAAGACACGTTAGAACACAAAGAATACTTAGGAATGCAAGATTGTCGTGTTCCCTTTATTGAACATTTGATTCACGACATCCCAAAAACAGGAAGTGTCATGTGTTTCAATGTAGAAGGGGCAGAAAAGTTACGTTTAAAACAATTAGCGAAACAATTTCCACAATACGAAGAAGCATTAAAAAACATCTGGGAACGAATGATCGATTTAGCCATTCCTTTCAGCAATGGATTAATCTATGATTCAAGGATGCAAGGAATGTATTCCCTAAAAAAACTAGTCGCTATCTTCACCGATTATGACTATGCTGATCTAGAGATTTCACATGGTATGGAAGCCGTACGCAACTATCGTATGTTAGATGAACACAAAGCAAAAGACAAACATGATATCCGCAAAGAATTATTGGCATATTGTGCGATGGATACGTATGCGATGGTACTTGTTTACCACTGGATTCTACATCAATTAAATTTACAAAAATAGTGCTGTTTACTTGAAAAAACGTCACTATTTTTTTATGTGAAAGCATGTGTATCTTTTTAAAAATAAACAAAGCTATGCTATAATAAAACAGATGAGAGAGGTCACTATGCCAAATATTATTACGCATACTATTTTTTGTGAAGAAGTAAGAAAAGAGATTAGCAATAAGAAATACAAACAGATGATTGAAAACCATTATCACGAATATCGTATCGGTACCAACGGTCCCGACTTCTTGTTCTTTTATGGGTTTTATCCATTTTGGAAAAAACAAGATATGCGCATCGCTAACATCGGTTCGCAGTTTCATAATAAACACATCAATGCTTTTTATGAAACAGCGATAGCACAATACCATAAACAAGAGGACAAGGAAGTAAAAGAAGCAATGGCAACCTACTTAATTGGGCACTATCTACACTGGCAATTAGATAGTATCATGCATCCTTATGTTGTTTACAAAACTGGTTTCAAAGAAAAAATGAGCAAATACTACCACCATCGTTTTGAATCGATGATGGATACGATTATGTTGGATCGCTATCGTAACGATAGTGTCAAAACCTACGCTACCTTTAAAAACTGTTGGCAATCAAAATATACTGTCCAAGCGATCAGCAACGTCTATTGCGTGTGTGCAAAACAGCTTTTAGAAGAGGACATAACGGAAGAAACAATTGCAACAGCATTAAAAGATTGGGAATTAGCCCAACGTTATTTGCATGACCCAAAAGGGATAAAATACCACTGTATTAAAGTATACGAATTGTTTGTTCGTAAGCCTTGGTTATTCAGCGGAAATATCGTTCGAAGTAAAATCGATCATTCCCATGATATTATGAATGATAACCACAAATTATGGTTGCACCCATGTACTGGAGCACAATCAAAACAAAGTGTGACAGATTTATTTAGCGAAGCGATACAACAAGCCAAGCAAGGCTTACCACTCTTGTTTAAAGCGCTTGAACAAGAGATGCAAAGCGACGAACTGCTTGCATTTATCGCAGATAAAACGTATTCTAATGGAATCAGCGAACCGATGGCTCGCATCCATAAAGAAGTCATTTATCGCAAATAAAAAAGGCAAAATCAGTTATCTAATTTTGCCCTTTACATCTATAGTATATCACATCTCTAGAAAAAGAAAAGGCTTATCTTTTTGTGAAAAATTGCTATAATAAGAATAACAAAGAAGTAAAAGGAGGTACTTATAATGAAAGTACAAATTTATGGAAAAAACATTACCGTTACGCCAGCGATTGCAGAAAAGGTGGAAACAAAACTGGCTGTCTTAGAAAAATATCTAATCATAGATGAAAACACACACGCTAATGTTGTGGTTCGTGTTTATCCACATGGACAAAAAATAGAAGTAACCATTCCCACTAAAGTTGCTGTGTTAAGAGCAGAAGTTACACACGATGATTTGTATGCAGCAATCGATTTAGTAATCGATAAATTAGAAGATCAAATTAGAAGACAAAAAACAAGATTATCTAGAAAAGGAAAAGACAAACTAGCAATGGCATTCATCGATGAAGAAGAAGCAAACACGATGGATGAAAGTGAAGATTTCGATGATGAAGTAGTTCGTACAAAAACAATTGCTCCAGATGTAATGGATTTAGATGAAGCAATTATGCGTATGGAAATGTTAAATCACAATTTCTACATCTTTACTGATAATGATTCCAAAGACATCAACGTTGTTTACAAACGTCATGATGGTGGATACGGTTGTATTGAATGTGAATAAAAAGAAAAAGAGCAATCGCTCTTTTTTTTATGTAATTGTGATTTTTACGATTTCAGGTATGTTGTACATACGAGGTGGAACATTGCTTTCATGTGTTCCCAGCCCTCTTGAAATAACCATAGGTATTCCATTCACAATATGATAGTCATCTAAAAATTCAGAAAACAGTCCTAAATGTGTTGAATAAAACCCACCGATGAATGGCAAACGAATTTGCCCACCGTGTTCGTGTCCACTTACTACTAAATCAATATCCCATTTGGCATCTTGTGCATCAGTAAGAAAACTTTCTGGGCGATGGCTCATCATGATTTTAAAGCGATCGCTATTCTCAAACGATTGCAAATATTGATAACTACTCTTTTCCACATATTGTTCTTGTGGAACTTGTGCATAGTTATACGAATAATCGTACAATCCACCAATGCGTAACGCTTGTCCTTTTACATCCACATCCACAAATTCTTGGTCCAAATAAATACCACCTGCACTCTCGACTCCATTTTGAAGATCGAATTGCTTCACATTCATTAATTCCACTTCATGGTTTCCTACACTATAATACGTAGGTGCAATTTCTTTTAACTGTGAAATTAAGTGAAACAAAAAGTCTGGTGATTCTTCATAAAAGTTGATAATATCACCTACCGCTAATATAATATCCGGTTTTGCTTCCTTAACTTTTGCTAATAATTTCTTATTATCCTCACCAAACATATGCGCATGCACATCAGATAATACGACCACGTTCACTTCCTTATCGATGCGTTCGCTTGGATATTCGTATGTCGTGCATTCAACATAGTTTTTAGAGCTATAGTACGAAGCGGCAGCATACCCAATAAAACATATAAGGAGCGCTAAAAATGATAATAAGATATTTCTAATAAGATGTTTACGTTTTTCCATTCTCTTCCCTCTATGTATTATTATAATATACTTTTTCTATATTGTCATATAAAAAATACAACCGAAATTGAATTGTTATAGCGTTAAAATTGTAATATAATGGTTATAAAGGAAGGGATACCTATGAAAATTTCAAAAACAAAAATCATTTTAGGCGTATTGATTCTCGCCTTTCTTATCTTTTGTTTTCAAACGTTATTACCGAAAGATACAAACATTGCAATGTCAATGGCAAAAGAAGAAACAAATTATAAACCAGTAAAAAATGTAACGAATAATTCTAATGATCCAATGAAGAACCTGTACTCATTCGCTTTTAAGATTGATGAAGAAATGGTTCAATTACCAATCAGTTTACCTGACTTTATCAAACTTGGTTGGAGCGATCAAACAACAATACCTGACGATCCATTCGAATTCATTCCAATGGATCACCAATGGTTCACAAAAAACGATATTTCATTACACACTTACTTCAACAGTAGTGAAGAGTTTCCAGCAACGATGGACAAATACTATTTATCCAGTGTTAGTCTAGCGAGCGAAGACTACAAAGACCATACAGTTACATTACCAAAAGGCATTGTCCTAGGAAAAAGTAGCGAAGAGGAAATCCTTAAAACGTATGGACGGGAAAGTGAAATATTAGAAGACTTCACCAAAGATAGCTATGCTATTTTATACCAATACGATGCGAGACAAACCATTGTCTTAGTTATGGATGAAGAAAGTGAAATACTAGAAGAGATTATCTTATCGTATGAAAAACCACTGACAAAAACAGCATTACCAGAAAGTTTAAAAAACGAACAACCTCGTACAAGCTTGCCTGAAGGCATCAGTTCTGAAGCTTTCGCAATTGATGGGGCGATCTACAACTTACCAACTGCGATGTCCTCCTTTACAAAAGAAGGATGGAAGATTAAGGACAAGGATGTCATCATTCCTTCTAATGACAACCAAACAAAAAAATACATGTTAGAGAAAAATGATTACTACTTATTTGTTAGCGTGAAAAACTATTCTGAATTACCTGCTGACATCAATGATTGTCATGTTGTCGCAGTGGAATTCGCAAGAGACGAACCTTTTGCAATTGCTTTACCAGGTGGTCTTGAACAATACGAAAACATCGATGCTGTTCGCAGTGCAGCAGCAAACTTTAAAATAACAGAAGAATACTATGGACAAGTGGATCCAAATGAACCAAAACAATTGGATAACATTCGTATTAAAACGGGTACAAGTTCACAAATTCAAGTGAGTGTAGAAGATGACCAAAAAACAGTTCGTTACTACATCATCACCAATTATCCAAAAGAAAACCTAGGTAACTAACCTAGGTTTTTTTATTGTGCATTGTATACTTGTTTGAATGATAATTCATACGTTTGGCAATCTTGTGCTACATTTAATAAGTAGTCAGAGATACGTTCCAAATCCGTCAACATTTCAGAATAAATCACACCCGTGTTGGCATCGTCCACTTTGTTTTGTAGACGTTTGATTTCGTTCTTTCTAAACATCGCTGTATTTTTATCCATTTCTTCTTCTTTGTCTTCAATTTCTTTAAACAAGTCTTCGCTATCAAATACATCTTCTTCTAATAAAATATTTTGTACATGTTGAATGTTTTGGTATAACGCATCCAACTCTTTTTTCGTTGTTTCATCAAATGTAATCTCTTTTAAATTATACATTCTTGCATATTCTGCTAAGTTTTCAATATGATCACCAATTCGTTCAATATCAACTGATAACTTAAACAATACATTACATTTTCCTGATTCTACTTCATTTAATCCAAGCGTTGTAACGTTCGACATAAACTTATTGATTTCAAAGTTCATACGATTAATACGCTTTTCATTATTTTCAATTTTCTCACTATTTAACTTCTTGCCTTCCATAAACACATCACGTGTTAACAAGAATGACTTTTTCGTTAATACAAACATACGAACAATTTCTGCTTTTAATGAAGTCATCGCTACCAAACCAGAACCAAACGTTTGGTCTCCTAATAGCGTTAACTCCATTGTATCTTCTTTCTCGTCTTCTTTTAACGGTAATAGCACATATGTCAATTCTGCTAACTTCTTACCAAATGGCAACAACAATAACGTTGTCACAACATTGAAGATAGTATGAATGTTGGCAAGTTGTGCCATTGGGTTGTTTGGCGTAAAGTTGGCTACGATTTCCGCAAATGGGAATGTCATAGCGACACTTACAAACAATACCGTACCTATCATATTAAACAACAAATGCACCAGCGTTGCTCGCTTGGCATTTCGATTGGCTGACAAAGACGCTAAGAACGAAGTCACACATGTCCCTATATTTTGTCCAAACAATACGTAAACTGCACTTTGCAGTGGGATAACCCCACTGGCAGCAAGTGCCTGTAAAATACCGATGGAAGCACTCGAACTTTGAATAATCGCAGTAAATGCTGCCCCCGCTAGTATACCTAACAATGGATTTGAGAAGTTTGTCATAATTGAAACAAACGCTTCCGATTCACGAAGTGGAACCATCGAATCAGACATCATACCCATCCCAATGAATAAAATCCCTAATCCTCCAAAGATTTCACCAATACTCTTCAATTTCTCATTATTGAAGAATGTTACTAAAACCACACCAATAATCGCAATAATCGGTGCAATAGCCGATACATCTAAGGCAATTAATTGCCCTGTGATCGTCGTCCCGATGTTTGCTCCCATAATAACCCATACCGCTTTTTCTAGTTTCATCAATCCTGAATTAACAAACCCGATAACCATTACCGTGGTTGCTGACGAACTTTGAATGGCAGCTGTAATCATTGCTCCTACCAAAATACCAATAAATCGATTGGCTGTAAGCTTTTCTAAAATGGCTTGCATTTTATCTCCAGCTGCAACCTCCAGACCATCGCTCATCATCTTCATCCCATAAAGAAACAGAGCCAGTCCTCCTAATAGCGTTAATATACTTTCGAATCCCATAAACCCTCCATTGTATAATATGAATATTTATAATTCATGATAATTATATATAAATAGTGTTATACTTTTGTTAATTTTGTGTTAATTTTTGTTTTTTTAAAAAAAGTGACCACTCGTCACTTCTTAGTTTTTAAACTTCTCACTTAGTTTTTGCTCCACAAAAGGATCCACAAAACGACTTACATCTTCATTATAAGATGCAATCTCTTTTACACTACTGCTCGACAAAAACGAATACTCTGGCTTCGCCATAAAGAAACACGTTTCAATTGAACTATCCAACCACATATTCGCGGTTGCACTTTGCAATTCGTATTCGTAATCCTGCACTGCACGGATTCCACGAATCATTACATTCGCATTATTTTGTTTGGCAAACTTAACTGACAATCCTTCCCCGACCACGCACGTTACATTATGCAAAGAAGCACAAGCTTGGGCAATCATTTCCAAACGTTCTTCTTCTGAAAACAAATACGCTTTTTTATCATTGCGCATAATCACCACGATTACTTGATCAAAAATCTTAGATGAACGAGTAATGATATCCATATGCCCTTTGGTAATCGGATCAAAACTTCCTGGATAAATTGCTGTTTTCATTATCGTTGCTCCTTTCGATAATAACTAACTTTCGTAATACCATAACACTTTTCTTTTACTTTCACTAAATCCATATAATGATCTTGTAACGTATCTTCTTTGTGTGTTTCCACAATCACATCTCCATACTCACTCACCATATGCTTACTTGCAATGTACATCATAATTTCATCATGTACTTTTAATGCATAAGGAGGATCAATAAAAACCAGATCAAATTGTAGGTTTTCGCATTGTTTCAACATACTTTGGTAATCACTCATCACAATCGTACAATTGGATGCTTCTTTTAGCGCTTCACAATTCTGCTCGACAATTTGAATTGCCGCTTTATTACAATCACAAAAATAGGCTTCTTTCATTCCTCTTGATAAACACTCTAAGCCAACACTACCACTTCCCGCAAACAAATCCAATACCCTACCACCATCAAAATAGGTTCCGATACTAGAGAAGATTGCTTCCTTGATTTTATCTTGCGTCGGTCTTGTATCATTTCCCTCTAAGCTCATTAACTTTCGAGAACGATGTTTTCCTGCAATGATTCTCATTTTTCATTCCTCACTTCATTATGTTGTGTTTTTACTTTCCTGAATACGCGCCATCTGACTTCTTGTCAATGCGATAATCGATTGGCATACTCCCATCAAAATCATAATCGATAACATGGAACTACCACCCGATGAAATAAATAATAATGGAACTCCAGTTAACGGAATTAAGGCACTTACGCCTCCAATATTTAAAATGAAATGCAAACATAAATAGGCTGCCGATCCAATCAGAATTACTTTGTATCCTTCGCTCTTACTCTTGAGCGCATAATAGAATAACTTATAGATAATAATCGCATAACAACCAACGATCACTAACAATCCTAAAATACCTAACTCTTCAATCGTAATCGAAAAGATAAAGTCAGTGGAAGCTTCTGGTAAGTACCCATACTTTAATTCAGAGTTACCAAAACCCAAACCACTCAGTCCACCATTGGCAATCGCAGACAAACTATAAAAGATATTATATCCCGTATTGTACATATCCTTAAACGGATCGGCGGCACTCTCAAATCGATTAAATTTGTATCCTAAATTGAATTTTTCTAAAATTGACATTCCAAATTCGGTGGATAAGAAAATCGTCGCTACCACAATCACCACTACCCCAAACAAAATTAACTTTTTCAATTTAGCCAAATTGGGATTACTTGGGATCAAAAGACATGTCATCGTAATACCAGTAAAGACAATTAACGTTCCCAAATCCGGTTGGATTGCGATAATAAGCAAACTAAAACAATAAAATATTAATGGTTCACCCATAAACTGCATAAATTTAATACGGCGATGACCATAGTCATTCACAATAATACCCAACAACAAAATCATATATACTTTCGCAAATTCACTAGGTTGCAATGAAAAGAACCCTAATTGAATCCACGATTTACTTCCATTAATCTCATCTCCAATTACTAAAGTTAAGACAAGTAAGATACAAATCCCGATTCCGACAACACGAAACAAGCCGCGATAAAAATTTTTCGCTTTTCTATTCGCACTCTTATCATCTCTAATCTTGACCTCTCTGGATAACATACGCACAAAATAACGTGCTGCCAGAATCATCAAAATATACGATGTTATTAAAAATGGAATTTGTCTTATGATCGATTTGTACACTGCATCAATGTCTTTTGCATTTGTAGAAAGGACCATTAAACTACCCACTGCCAACAACAAAAGAATACAAAAATGCATTGTTCGATCATAATTTCTAGGCATTCGTAAACTGAAGCCTTTCATTTTTCGCATTCACATCACTCCTGCCTTATATTTTACCCTATTTTATCTAGTTTTGAAACAAATTTAGTCTAATTACTTCCATTCTATCACAAATTTATATAAAATAGATTAAGAAAGAATTTGGTGAGACAATGAGAATTACAATTTCAAATATTATAAAAGATAGCGATCCTTTGATTCGTACAAAATCAGAAGACGTTACTTTACCATTAAACAAAGAAGACAAAGAACTATTAACACAAATGATTACTTATGTGCGTGACTCTACTGACGAAGAAAAAATAGAAGCGTACGATTTGAAACCTGCAGTAGGAATTGCAGCGATTCAATGTGGTGTAGCAAAAAAAATGCTAGCGATTGTATTACACGATGGGGATGAAACAATCGAATATGCGCTTGTAAATCCAAAAATTATTTCGCATTCTAAACAATTCGCTTATTTAAAAGGTGGCGAAGGCTGTTTGTCGGTAGAAATGTTTCATGAGGGATACGTTCCTCGTGCAGCACGTATTACAGTAGAAGGGTACGATATGCTTCGTGATGAACATATCCGCATTCGCGCCCGCAATTATGAAGCAATCGTGCTTCAACACGAAATGGATCATTTTAATGGTGTGCTTTACTATGACCACATCAACAAACAAAATCCATTTACTGAAATC
This sequence comes from uncultured Erysipelotrichaceae bacterium, assembly GCA_964370395.1. Lineage (GTDB taxonomy): Bacteria > Bacillota_I > Bacilli_A > Erysipelotrichales > Erysipelotrichaceae > JBGUVL01. The sequence continues at coordinate 38,672 of CAYJIZ010000009.1, read as the reverse complement.
GAAGATGCGATCGTAATCGAATAATCACATTTTTGTGATTATTTTTTATGCACAAGTAAATTTATTAAAATTGTGCTATAATTATTTAAAGTTGGTGTTTGAAAGGAGAGTATATGAATACAAACAATAAAACAAGCAATAAAACACCGAGAACGTCAAAAGAAAGCAATAAGAAAATAAACCATAATAAGACAAATATTAAAAAAACGGATACTTTAGTCTACGCCTTAGGGGGACTAGGTGAAGTTGGTAAAAATATGTATTGCATTGAGCAAGATAATGAAATCTTAATTATCGACTCTGGAGTGCGTTTTCCGGATGAACACTTATTAGGTGTTGACTATGTCATTCCTGACTATTCACATCTATTAAAAAACGACCATAAAAAGAAGGTCCTAGTTATTACCCATGGTCATGAAGACCATATAGGAGGTATTCCCTTCTTATTAAAAAGCGTTAAAATCGATGCGATTTACGCTCCACAATTTGCTATTTCTTTGATTTCTAAAAAATTAGAAGAAAGAAAAATGCTAAAGGGAGTGAAGATGATTCAAATCGATTGTGATGCGAAAATCCAAATGAAACATTTCTCATGTGGATTCTTTGATACAACCCATTCTATTCCTGATTCATTAGGAATTATTATCTATACTGAAAATGGACGCATCGTACATACTGGTGACTTTAAGTTTGACTTAACACCTGTTGGTACCAATTCAGAATACCAAAAGATGGCATACATCGGACAAATTGGAGTCACATTATTACTAAGTGACTCGACAAACTCTGGTGTAGAAGGATTCTCTATTTCTGAAAAGAAAGTAGCCAATGCGATTTTAGATGTATTTAAGAAAACCGAAGGACGTTTGATTGTCGCAACCTTTGCTTCAAACGTATATCGTGTCGCACAAATTTTAGAAGCAGCAGTAAGCTGTGGAAGAAAAGTTGCCATCTTCGGAAGAAGTATGGAAAATGTCGTAGAGGTAAGTAGAAAACAAGGTAAGATCAACATTAAAGAAAGCAGTTTCTTACAACCTGATCAATTAAACCACTACCCTGCTGACAAAACATGTATTATTTGTACTGGTTCGCAAGGAGAACCATTAGCAGCACTTTCAAGAATTGCGGCTGGAACACATCGATTTATTAAATTGATGCCAAATGATACAATCGTTTTCTCAAGTAACCCAATTCCTGGTAACAACGATAGTGTTAACCAAGTAATTAATAAATTATATCGCCATGGAGCAAATGTGCTAACCAATTCTATTTTGAATAACTTACATACAACTGGGCATGCTTCGCAAGAAGAACAAAAGTTAATGTTGCAGTTAATGAAACCAAAATACTTTATGCCAATCCATGGAGAATTCAAAATGTTGAAACAACATGCGGGATATGGTATGGAAACTGGTATTCCCGAAGAAAATATTTTTACATTAGCAAATGGTGATGTATTGATTATGCGTAATGAAGAAGTTTTCCCAGCAAATGAGCGTATTCAAGCGGATGCTATCTTTGTGGATGGAAATGATATTTCAGGTATCTCTACGGCGGTATTAAAAGATCGTCAAATCCTTGGTGATAATGGATTGGTATCCGTAATCGTATCCATCGATTCTAGAGAAAGCAAAATCTTATGCAAACCTGTTATCGTATCAAGAGGATTTGTCTTTATTAAAGATTCGCAATCCTTATTAAAAGAAGCAGAACAAGTAGTCTTCAATGCACTAAAAGAAAAAATGAAAACAAAAACGACATTTGGTGAAATCAAAAACACCATCCGTAGTTCATTAGAACCGTTCTTGTATGGAAAAACACATCGTAACCCGATTGTTATTCCTGTTATCTTAAATTCCAAAGAAGCAATTGAAGAAATGCAGAAAAAACGTGCAAAAAAAGCGAGTTAATCACTAATTAACTCGCTTTTTCTTTAGGCATCGTGTAAGCCATCGTATTTCGTAAAGAAAGTACGATACCCATAACTCACAAAAATCACAACAGTAATTGCAGTACACCCTAAAATCGCCATCATGATACCAATTTGGTATTTGATTGCGGTGATCGGAAATGTACCCGATAAGATCTGTCCCGTCATCATCCCGGGTAAAGAAACAATTCCCATTGCTAACATATTATTCATCGTTGGTAAAATGGAACTATCAAATGCATCGTTCACAATTTCTCTTGTTGCCATCTTTGGTGTGGCACCTAGCATTAATGAATTTTCAATCATCGCTCTTTTGCTCTTCATTTCGCTACACAATTTATTGGCACCCAAAGCGATTCCGGTCATTGCATTCCCAATGATCATACCAGAAATCGGAATACAATACTGTGGGTTAAACCATGGATCGACTTGTAAAATCAAAAGCAAAAAGACAACTGCCGTTACAACATACCCACTCACCATCGCAATCGCCATAATACGTCGCAATTGTGCAGGCATATCGTATTTTACTCGTTTCTTTGCATTATAGATAGCAAATGAAATCATTACTGTTAGCATGAAAAGTGTCAAATACCAACTCGGATTATCAAACACATACATTAACAAATAACCCATGATGGTAAGTTGAATACTCATTCGAATACTCGCAATCACAATATGCTTTTCACGACGAATCCCACGCGCTTTAAAAATCAATAACAATACTAATACAAAAAGATAGGCAAAACTCAAATTTAAGACAGAAAGGTCCATCACACTATTACTCATATTTGCGTGCCACCTTTCCTGCCGTTAATACAATTGTTGAACTAGCAAACTGTTCACTCACCTGTTGTGAATGGGTAACGATAATCAATTGCTTGTTGTGTTCCTTTACATATTCACATAAACAATCAATAATAAATTGTTCGCTTTCCTTATCCAACGCACTACTTGGTTCATCTAATAAATAAACACTCGCATCCATTAACAAAATGCGAGCCAAACTCATTCTTTGTTTTTCTCCACCACTAAATTTATCACAATACTCATCCAAATTTTTATCCAACTTCACTTGCGCTAATACTTCTTTCAATTTCGCATCACTCACATCCTTTTTATGAGCAAAATGCAAACCGACAAGTAAATTATCACGTAAGGTACCATCATACACAATCGCTGATTGGCCTAACATGACAACATCTCGTCGCAGTGTGACTGGAGTGATCTGATCCATATCCACACCGTTGTAGTGAATACTCCCATAACAAGGAACATCCAAACGATTTAATAAGCGAAGTAAGGTTGTTTTCCCACTACCACTTGCACCTAAGATGCAAGTGATAGCGCGATTAATTTTTAAATAAGGAATATCGAGAATGTGTTTAAATTTAACATCCCTCAATTCAAACATAACTATACGGTTTTCAAGAAAGCCAAAATATCAGCAGCGTTTTTATCTGGAGACGCTTTTGGATAAACTTTAATGATTTTCCCTTCTTCATCGATGACAAAAGTAGAGCGAACCACACCCATATACGATTTACCCATCATCTTCTTTTGTTGCCAAACACCAAAACCTTCAATCGCTTCACGTTCTGGGTCGCTTAATAAAATAAATGGCAAATCAAATTTCTCAACGAATTTTTCATGTGATTTTTGCGAATCTTTACTAATTCCAATCACAACCACATCTAAATTTTTAAAATCGGCGTACGCATCACGAAAGGCACAAGCCTGAACAGTACATCCTGGTGTATTATCTTTTGGATAAAAATAGACGACTACTTTTTTCCCTCGATAATCTGCTAACGAATGCGCAACATTATTTGCATCATATAGTGTAAATGCAAAAGCGTTATCATTTTCTTTTAACATTTTGAAATCCTCCTTTTACTTGTCTTCATTATAACAAACACCATACAAATAAGGAAATAAAATGCCAGATAGCTATTCTATCTGACATTTTTTTCTTATCCTCTTAAATCGGCATTCATATCTTTTTTCAATACACTTAAAATCGCTTCGTGTACTTGGTTCACTTCTTCCTCTGTTAACGTATGATCTTTGGCTTGCATATGAATGGATAAAGCAATGGACTTATGCCCTTCTTGCACATGCTCTCCTTTGTATACATCAAACACTTCCACATTTTGAATCATTCCTTTTCCTTGCTTTTTAATCGCACTCACAATCGATGCGACTTTGATTTCGTCTTTCACAACAAACGCAAGGTCACGTGTTACTTGTGGAAACTTACTGATGGCTTCAAATTTTACTTTGCTTGCCTTATTGTTTAAAAGTACTTCTAAGTTCACTTCACACATTACCGTATTGGCATCCACTTCATATTGTTTTGCCATCGTAGGATGGATTCTACCAACCATTCCAAACAATTGTTTTCCAATGTAGATACTTGCACTTTGGTAAGGGTGGAAATGGCTTGTATCAAGCGTATTCTCTTCAAAGCTTACGCGAGTCTCTTGGAACCCTAAACTCGTCAGAATCGAGCTTAAAACGCCTTTTATCGTATAAAAGTCCGCTTTGATCTCAAACTTATCCCAACGACACTTTTGTAAAGAACCACTTAACGCAATTGCCAAACGTTCTTCCACATAATCTTGACCATACACATTACTTATCTCAAACAATGCAACATCCTTAATCGAACGCGCATTATTGAATGCAACACAGTCTAATAAACTTGGTAAAATACTCGTACGAATAATTTTACGTTCTTCACTCATCGGCGAAGCCAACGTCACAAAACTAGACAATGGCATAATCGCATCATTTTTGTGTTTTTCACTCACTAGTGTATACGTCAACGCCTCATAATATCCTTGTTTTGTCAGAATGTTACGTAAATTACGACGCAATGCTTGGCGAGGACTTAATGCTCCAATCGTCTCAGGCATCACAGGTAAAGTACTTTCTAGATCATCAAATCCGATCATACGAATAATCTCTTCTGCGATATCCGCTTCAATACTAACATCTTGGCGATAAGTTGGAACAACCACATGAATGTCTTCCCCATTTTTAGTAGGGTTGAATTGCAAGCGTGCCAACACATCCATCACTTGTGTTTCATTGAACTGCGTACCTAATAACTTGTTGATACGTGCTAAATTCACATCGATCTCTGTACAAACAATGTCTTTCTCTTTGTTTGTTGCAGTCGCTTCTATCCCTTTTGCATCTGCGTACTCAATTAATAATTGCACAGCACGATCCATCGCTGCATAAGGCGCATTTGGTTCAATTCCTTTTTGATTACGAATACTTGCATCTGTATTCAAATTGAACTTACGTGAAGAATTACGTACCGCTACATTATTGAATGTCGCTGACTCAATTAAAATTCCTTTTGTATTTTCATCAATTTTAGAATCGTCACCACCCATGATTCCCCCAATTGCAACTGGTTTTTGATCCACTGTAATCATAATATCACCAGGTTCAATTTGGTATGTTACCTCATCAAGAGCAGTATACTCACAAGTCAAATCGTCCACAACGACGATTTCCTCTTTTGTCAGTTTTCCTAAATCAAAGAAATGCAAAGGTTGTCCCGTTTCTAACATAACTAAGTTAGAAATATCGACAACATTATTAATACTTTTAATATTCGAAGCCATCAACAATTGTTTCATCCATTTAGGACTTTCCTTAATTGTTACTTCACGAATGATTTTTCCTAAATAGAGAGGACATTTATCACTCTTAGAACGAACCACTAAATTGGTTGGCTCCCCTACTTCACTACACCCTTCATAATCAGGTAATTGTAATGGTTTATTTAAAATCGCTGCTGTTTCTTTTGCCATCGCAAAAGCGGCAATACAATCACTACGGTTTGGCGTTAACCCGATATCTAAGATAACATCATCTAACCCTAAGTAAGCTAATACTTCACTGTTTCCTACCATTGCATCCTCAGCTAATTCTTCAATTCCTGCTTTTTGGTAATCCGTCAATGATTTCGCATCCACACCTAGTTCTAATAAAGAACAAAGCATTCCATTACTTTCAACACCACGAATCACACCTTGTTTGATTTCACCACCTGGCAATTTCGCTCCAGGTAAAGCAACGATTACTTTGATTCCTTCTCTTGCATTCGGTGCCCCACAAACGATTTGACGTAACCCACTTCCATCGTTTACTTGGCATACTTGTAAGTGATCTGAATCAGGATGTGCAACACATTGTTCAATTTGGCCAATCACAAGATTAGTCGCACTGCTTCCGTATTCAATCCCTTCTACCTCTAACCCAGCAGAAGTTACTTTATCCGCGATTTCCTCCATTGTGATATCGCTTAAATCCATATACTGGCTCAGCCATTTTTTACTAATTAACATCGTGTCTCTCCTTTCTACTCAAATCTAGTGAACGTCTTATTAAAACGAATATCGTTTGTATAGAAATGACGGATATCATCAATTCCATACTTCAACATCGCCACACGTTCTGCCCCAATTCCAAAGGCGAAACCACTGCATTTGCTAGCATCATAACCAGCCATTGTCAGAACATTTGGATGTACCATCCCTGCTCCTAATATTTCAATCCAACCTGTTTGTTTACAAGTTGGACAACCTTTTCCTCCACACATGTGACAAGAAACATCTACCTCAACACTTGGTTCGGTAAATTGAAAATAACTTGGACGGAAACGAATCACACGTGATTCCCCAAACATTTTTTTCGCAACAAATTCCAATGTTCCCTTTAAATCACTCAATGTGATATTTTCACCTACAACCAATCCTTCAATTTGCGCAAATTGATGAGAATGCGTCGCATCGTCATCATCACGACGGTATACTTTCCCTGGACAAATTACCTTAATTGGTAGTTTTGGTGCTTGCTTTTCTAATACACGCATTTGAATCGCAGTCGTATGCGTTCTTAATAAATGCTCGCTATCAATGTAAAACGTATCTTGCATATCTCTAGCAGGATGATCTTTTGGAATGTTAGCGCGCTCAAAATTGTACAGATCAAGTTCCACTTCTGGCCCTTCTTCAATACTGTACCCTAACCCCAAAAACAAATCTTCCATTTCTTGCATAACTAAATTAAGCGGATGAATGTTTCCTAATGTAGGCGTGTAACCATTTAATGTGATATCGATTTTTTCACACTCTAATTTCTCATTCATTTCTTTTTCTTCTAATTCTTGCTTTCTTGCATCAATCGCATCCGCAATCATCACTTTGATTTCATTCACTTGTTGCCCAAACTTAGGACGTTCCTCATTGGGTAAGTCTTTCATCATTTTCATTACTTCTTGAATCGGTCCTTTTTTCCCAAGGTAGTTTACACGTAATTCTTGTAGAATTTTGGTATTACTCGCCTCTTGAATCTTTGCTAGACCTTCTTGTTTTAATTGTTCTAATGTATTCATATCGTTCAGTCCTTTCTGCCAAAAAAAAAGCACAAGCATAGGAACGTAAAATACGCGGTACCATCCTATTTCATCTTGCGACACACTTAATTTCATGATAACCGTTTGAAACGGGAGAGGATTAGTCTCACTCACAAATGAATTCATAAATGCTTTCTTAATACACCTTACAGTCTATGAGTGTATCTCCCTAAAAGAAAGGACAATTTACTACTACTTTTGATCAACGTGTTGTAACTTCTTTATTATAATGAATATTATTGCTTTTTTCAACACTAACTGAAAATATATCGTAATTATAAAAAACAAGTACCATTTAAACATTTGATAAAAATAGGTTAGTCATTATTAGATAAACCTGTTTTTATGTACTCAAGTACCAAGTAAAACCAAATTTATCAAGCACTTCAACTCCCCCCTCTTTTCATGCGGTACGGGATGTGGTGTAAAAGGCTGCACAAGAGTACCACCAACTGAAAGCTTCACAGAAACTTCTTCGATCGCTTTTCGTGATGGTAACACAGCACAAATAGCCATTCCAGAAATGACTGCCTATGCTTCTTCGCAATTACCATCAAACATTAAATAAGGACTTACCATAATCATTTCTTTTTTTACTTGAATCGATACAATCATAATACCTCATCTAAAAAAGATAGCAAAGTAAAAAAGAGGAAAGCGTAATTGCCTTCCTCTTTCATTATCATTTTATAATTTTGAAAATACTTGCTTTCCTTGTTTACACAATGGACATACAAAATCTTCTGGAAGGTCTTCCCATTTAGTCCCAGGTTCAATACCTAAGCTAGGCACACCTTGTTCCTCATCGTATTCCCACTCGCAAATATCACATACATATTTCGCCATGTTATTACTCCTTTCAAAATCTAGTTTCATTGTACCATGACTTAATTTCAATGCCTACTTAAATGCTTTTATCAATCTAACTCCACATCACGAGCAAACACTTCTTTGTCTAACTCGTTACTTTGTTGCGCTACAATTGTCGTACAAACCGCATCCCCTGTAATGTTGACAGCAGTACGTAACATATCTAAAATACGATCAATTCCCATAATGTAACCAATCCCTTCTACTGGTAAACCAATGGAAGCAAACACCATAGATAAAGTAATCAAACCTACTCCTGGTACCCCTGCTGTTCCAATAGAAGCTAAGGTTGCGGTTGCGATAACCGTAAGGTATTCCCCAACACCCAATGGAATCCCAAATAATTGTGCAGTAAACACAACGGCAACACCTTGCATAATCGCTGTTCCATCCATGTTAATCGTTGCACCCAAAGGAATTGTAAAAGAAGAAATACGTTTGGAGACTCCCATTTTACGTTCTAATGTATCAATCGACAAAGGAATTGTCGCATTACTCGTTGCAGTTGAAAACGCAAATCCCATTACAGGTAAATACTTTTTAATAAAACGTATCGGATTCAATCCTGTAAACAATTTTAATAAAATCATATAAATAACAAAACACTGCAATCCTAAAGCCAAAACAACACTACTCATGTATTTCAACATCGGTACAAACATATCAAAACCTAATGTCGCAAACGTTTTCGCAATCAAACAGAACACACCAAATGGTGCTACCTTCATTACAATACTAGTCATCTCCATCATAATCGCATTGCATTGATTAAAGAAGTTACTTACTAGTTCTACTCTTTCTCCTAATTTCGCTAAAATAATTCCTAGTAACATCGCAAAGAAAATCACCTGTAACATCACACCACCAGATAATGATGCAAAGGGATTGCTAGGAATAATGTTTAATAACGTATCAACCATACTCGTTGTTTCAGCAGGAGCACTTGTCCCACTGCTCACCATCTCTTTCATCGCCACGCCGATTCCAGGATTGATGAAATTCGCTACCATAATCGCAGCACCTACTGCTAATGCTGTAGTAAGTAAGTAAAATAAGATTGTTTTGACTCCTACTTTACCTAATGTTTTTGTATCACCGATGGCTGCACTTCCACATACGATGGAAATAAATACTAGTGGAACCACAAGCATTTGCATCAAACGAATGAAACCATTCCCAACTACATAAAAAAGCCCATTCACGATTACTTCATCTTTGATTTCATTTGCTGGAACAAAATACATAATGGCTCCCACAATCGCTCCTGCTAATAACGCAATGAAGATTTTTGTCGTCAGTCCTATTTTTTTCTTTTTACCCATTCAATACTCCTCCTTGTTTCTCCATAAAGTCTTTTAACTCTTCTTGCCAAGAAGGCATACTACCAATACCCGTCATCTTCAACATCAAGTTATCTAAAATAATATGACCCGTTTGCCCATATTTATTATCGTTTGTTTCTTTCACTAAACTTGTGTCTAATTGAGCCAAACGCAAAGCTTCCACCACAAATTCATAACGTGAACATTGTCCTTCACAAGAAGCGTGGAATACCCCGTATTCATTGCTTACCATCAATTTATGCAACAATTGTGTAAACGCAAGAACAGAAGTTGGTGAACTGTATTGTGTCCCACATACTTCAACAGTATCGCCTGCCTTTACTTTCGCAAAAATATTCGCTAAAAAATTCGCTTTCGAAAAGTCATAAATCCAAGAACTACGGATGATTAAATGACGTGTATAAAGTTCACGAATCATCTGTTCCCCAGCTAATTTCGACTTCCCATATACCGTAGAAGGCGTTGGCGTAGCAAACTCATTCAACATCTGTTGTGTTGTTCCATCAAAAACATCATCACTAGATAGATGAATCAACTTTGCTTGAATACGATGTGCTGCCGCAGCCATATTACGCGCTCCTAACGCATTCACTTTATACGCTTGTAGAGGATTTTCTTCACAGCTCGAAAATCCTGTCATCGCCGCTGCATTAATCATCACATCTGGGCGATGTCTTTGTGCATATTGCATGACTACTTCTAAGTCGGTTACATCCACTTCTACATCTGTTCCTAAAATCGTATATCCCTCATTTTCAAAGTAAGTAGCTAAACTTTTTCCGATGCTACCACTTGCTCCACTTATCCAAATTTTCAATTCATTCATATAAAACTCCCTTCTAAGCAAATAAAAAAAGGTGTCATTTGGGCACCAATGGCGATATTTGCTTTCATCAATACATTACTATTTTAAAGCAAAACAGTGAAAACGCAACTAAAAACCAATTATTTTCAACATTTTCAAATTGTTTTTGCTAACCACAAAAAAAGATGCAGCGACAAAACGCTACATCCTTTCCTTTTTATTTGTTTTTAATTGCTGCTTGCGCTGCTGCCAAACGAGCAATCGGTACACGGTAAGGCGAACATGATACATAGTTCAACCCTACTCTATGACAGAATTCAATCGAACTTGGATCTCCTCCATGTTCTCCACAGATTCCTAATTTAATATCAGGACGTGTTTTTCTTCCTAATTCACAAGCCAATTTCACTAGTTGCCCAACACCATTTTGGTCTAAACGAGCAAATGGATCTTGTTCGTATACTTTTTTATCATAGTAATCTTGTAAGAATCCACCAGCATCATCTCTTGAGAATCCAAATGTCATTTGTGTTAAATCATTTGTTCCAAATGAGAAGAATTCCGCTTCTTTGGCAACTTCATCCGCCATTAATGCTGCTCTTGGAATTTCAATCATCGTACCAACATGGTAAGTTAAATTCGCTTTTCTTTCCGCAATGATTTCATCTGCTACTTCACATACTACTTTTTTCACGTAAGCTAACTCCGCAACATCTCCTACCAATGGAATCATAATCTCAGGTGACACATTGTATTCTGGGAATTTTTCATTGACATTAATTGCTGCTTCAATCACGGCACGTGTTTGCATTCTCGCGATTTCTGGATAAGAAATTGCCAAACGACATCCACGGTGTCCCATCATTGGGTTAAATTCATGCAAGCTTTGAATAATTCCTTTTAATTCATCTAAGTTCATATTCATATCTTTTGCTAGTGTAGTAATATCGTAACTAGACGTTGGCAAGAACTCGTGAAGAGGTGGGTCCAAGTAACGAATCGTTACCGGTAATCCTTTCATCGCTTCATAAATTCCTTCAAAGTCTCCACGTTGCATCGGCAATAATTTCGCTAATGCACGTTCGCGTTGTTCCACTGTTTTCGAAACAATCATTTCACGGATCGCTTTGATACGTTCTCCTTCAAAGAACATATGTTCTGTACGAACTAGTCCAATTCCTTCCGCTCCAAATTGTACTGCTTGTTTTGCATCTCTTGGTGTATCTGCATTCGTTCTCACTTTTAATGTTCTAAACTCATCTGCCCAAGACATGAATGTTTCAAAGTCTCCCGTAATGGTAGCAGGTACCGTACGAATTTCTTCTCCGTACACATTTCCTGTTCCTCCATCCAAAGAGATGTAATCGTATTCTTTGAAGATAGCACCATTCACTCTGAATGTTTTTGTTTCTTCATTAATTTTAATATCACCACATCCTGATACACAACAAATTCCCATTCCACGCGCTACTACAGCAGCATGGCTAGTCATTCCTCCACGAACCGTTAGAATACCTTGTGATGCTGCCATCCCTTCGATATCTTCTGGTGATGTTTCCAAACGAACCAAAATCACGCGGTGTCCTTCTGCAGCATACGCAATTGCATCCTCTGCATTAAACACAACTTGTCCTGTTGCTGCTCCTGGTGAAGCAGGAAGACCTTGGGCAATAATTTGTGCATTTTTCAATGCTGATCCATCAAAGGTAGGGTGCAATAATGCATCCAATTGTTTTGGATCTACCATCAATACTGCTTCTTCTTTGCTCAATAGTTTTTCATTCACTAAATCACAAGCAATTTTTAACGCTGCCGAAGCCGTACGTTTCCCATTTCTTGTTTGCAACATATATAGTTTTTCATTTTCAATTGTAAACTCCATATCTTGCATATCACGGTAATGTTCTTCCAAACGTTTTGTGATTTCCACAAATTGATCATATGCCGCAGGCATAATTTCTTTTAGTTTATCAATTGTTTGTGGTGTACGTACACCCGCAACAACATCTTCCCCTTGTGCGTTCATCAAGAACTCACCATATAGTTTGTTTTCACCAGTACTTGGGTTACGTGTAAAGGCAACTCCAGTACCACTTGTTTCACCCATGTTTCCAAATACCATCATTTGTACGTTAACTGCCGTACCCCATGAAGATGGAATGTCATGAATTTTACGATAGTAAATCGCTCTTGAGTTTTCCCAAGACTTAAATACCGCTTCCACTGATTTAATTAATTGTTCTTTTGGATCCGTTGGGAAATCTTCGTGTAATTGTGCATGATAGAACGCTTTAAAACGTTTTACCATTTCACGTAAATCATCCGTATTCAAATCCGTATCCAATTTTACTTTTTTCTCTGCTTTAATATCATCGATTACTGTTTCAAATTTTGCTTTGCTTAATCCCATTACTACGTCTGCAAACATTTGAATAAAACGACGATAGCTATCGTATGCGAAACGTGGATTACCCGTTAATTGCGCTAATCCTTCCACCACTTCATCATTTAACCCTAAGTTAAGAATCGTATCCATCATCCCTGGCATACTCGCACGAGCACCAGAACGAACAGATACTAATAATGGATTGTTAGGATCCCCAAATTTCTTTCCTGAACTTTCTTCCAAATCACTTAAGTGTTGCATAATTTCTGCGACAATATCTGCATTAATGACAGCATTGTCTTCATAATACTTGTTACAAGCTTGTGTTGTAACAGTAAAACCATAAGGAACAGGCATTCCTAAATTGATCATTTCTGCTAGGTTAGCCCCTTTTCCTCCTAGCAATTCTTTCATGGAGCCATTACCCTCATTAAAATTGTAAACAAATTTCTCACCCATAGTGATACCTCCTTTGTGTAATCGCTTACATCTATTAGTTATATTATACCTTTATTAGTAACTTTTTTCCATCATTATTTTATGTGCAACAAGTTATTTTTTTCACTAGTTACCTCTTTGCTAGAATACAAAAAAAGCGTGAAATCATTTCTGACTCACGCTCTTCTTTTATTTCAACTGTGATAGGCGCTCTTCCACAATTTTATATTGTGAACGATACCCTTCTAATTTTTCTTTTTCCGCATTTACTTTTGCTTCTGGTGCTTTATTTGTGAAGTTTGGATTTGCTAACATACCTTCCCCACGTTTGATTTCTTGCGCTAATTTTTCCAACTCTTTTGTCAATTTGATTTTCTCTTCTTCCACATTAATCAAGGAAGCCAAAGCAATCGAAATCGAACCATTATGAATTGGTCTCACTACCATTTCTTCTTGTTTCTCTTCGTTTATCCAATTCGCATGGCACATCTTATTTAAGATCGCATTCACAAAAGGAATGCTTTCCATACATTTTCCATCGCTATCTTTCACAATTGCCTCTACATCTGCACTTGGTTTCAAGTTATAAGAAAGTTTAATTTCACGAACCGCACCAATTAAACTAATTAGCATTTTCACTTCATCCATTTCGCTCTCGTTAATCGTAGTTTGTACACTTTGTGGCCAACTCTCTAAATTAATCGATGCTTGTTGATGTGGAATTGCCAAATAAATTTCTTCTGATACGAATGGCATAAACGGATGAATCATTTTTAAAATTCCTGTTAATACCGTTAATAATGTTGATTTTGAAGCAAGCGCAACACTTGCATCATCACTTTGTAATCCCGCTTTACTTAACTCGATGTACCAACTACAGAAGTCATCCCAAATAAAGCTGTAAAGTTCATTCCCAACTAAGGCAAATTCAAATTTGTCCATATTGGCACTTACGCTTTGTAACGTCTCATTAAAACGTTTTAAAATCCATTTATCAATCATACTCGTTTTGCTTAAATCGATATTTTCAACTTGAAAATCTTCTTCTAAATTCATAATCACAAACTTAGAAGCATTATAAATCTTATTGATAAAGTTAGAACTTGCTTCCACTTTTTCTTCAATGAATCGTAAATCTTGTCCTGGTGTCGAATTAGTCGTTAAGAAGAAACGAAGTGCATCACACCCATATTCACTCACTACATCAATTGGATCAACACCATTACCTAATGATTTACTCATTTTGCGTCCTTGTGAATCTCTCACTAAACCATGAATCAATACATCTTTAAATGGACGTGATTTCGTTGCATAACGTGCTTGGAAAGCCATACGTGCTACCCAGAAGAAAATGATGTCATACCCTGTTACCAATGTATCATTTGGATAATAACGTTCAAAGTCAGCTGTTTGTTCAGGCCATCCTAATGTTGAGAAAGGCCAAAGTGCACTAGAGAACCATGTATCCAGTACATCTTCATCTTGGTTCCAATTCTCTTTGTCGCTAGGTTCACTCTCTCCTACATAAATTTCCCCTGTTTCCTTGTGGTACCATGCAGGAATTCGATGTCCCCACCATAATTGACGAGAAATACACCAATCTTCAATGTTTTCTAACCAAGTGTTAAACGTGTGTTCAAAACGTTTTGGTGTAAAGTTAATTTTTTCTTCTTCGTTTTGTTGGTGATCCAACACTTCTTTTGCTAATGGTTTCATTCTAACAAACCATTGTTTACTTAAGTATGGCTCTACGATAACATCCGTTCTTTCTGAATGCCCAACCATATGCATATGTGTTTCAATGTGATCCACAACCCCTGCTGCTTCAAAATCAGCAACCAATTGTTTACGACAAGCAAAACGATCCAATCCCTCGTATTTGTGAGCAAGGGCATTCATCGTTCCATCAGGATGCATACAAACTGGCATTGCCAAGTTGTACTTTTTCGCTAATGTAAAGTCATTTGGGTCATGTGCTGGAGTACATTTCATTACCGCAGTTCCAAATTCCATATCGATGTAATCGTCTGCCATAATAGGTAAACTTTCCCCATTCGCTGGATTGATGGCATGTTTACCAATAATGTCTTTGTAACGAGCATCTTCAGGATGTACAAAAATCGCTTGGTCAGCAAACATCGTCTCAGGACGTGTTGTCGCAATAATTAACTCTTGTCCCGTTTCTTCTACTTTGTATTTGAAGTAGTACATTTTTCCTTCTACTTCTTTATGAATTACTTCAATATTAGAAAGTGCTGTTTTGGCTTGTACATCCCAGTTAATGATACGTTCCCCTTGGTAAATTAAGCCATCGCTATACAAGTCGATAAATACTTTCTTTACCGCTTTGCTCAATCCATCATCAAGCGTAAAACGCTCTCTGCTGTAATCAAGTGACAATCCCATCGTAGCCCATTGTTCACGAATGTGCGAAGCGTATTCTTCTTTCCATTCCCATGCACGTTGTAAAAACTTTTCACGCCCAATATCATAACGTGAAATTCCTTCTTCTTTTAAACGCGCATCTACTTTTGCTTGTGTTGCGATACCAGCATGATCCATACCGGATAACCAAAGTACATCAAAACCTTGCAGACGTTTGTAACGCGCTACGATATCTTGTAATGTTGTATCCCAAGCGTGTCCTAAATGTAATTTTCCTGTTACGTTAGGTGGTGGAATCACCAAACAATACGGTTTCTTACTTACGTCTCCCGCAGTGAAATACCCTTCCTTCACCCAATCTTTATAATACTTACTTTCAATTTCTTGATGGTCGTATTTTGCATTTAATATCGTTCTCATAAAAATCCTCCTGTACATAAAAAAGTCTCAAACGCCAAAGGACGTCGAGACTTACGTGGTACCACCTTATTTTACACCTTATTTCTAAGATGCCTTATCACATGTAACGTTTGTGTCAACGAGTCTTTCTACTACTATTTCAAAAGACCTACTCCCAGACTACCTTCTTCACCATTTCTTTATTGCTTCGCACCCACCAGCAACTCTCTTTAAAACAAAATGGGATTACTCCTTCTGTTCTTCGTATTTGATTGTTGTTATTATAACTAATTTTCTAAGAAATATCAACTACGTTCGCTATCTTCTTTCGCATTAAACGCATACAATCCTTCTAAGAACTCATCGATGATTTCAAATTCATCACACATCGACAACGCAATGTTCAAACGATCACACGTAGGACCCAGTAATGGTAACAAACGCGCATTGCATATTTGTATGTTAAGAGGACGACCATTGCGTTCAATCAATTGAAATAAAGTATTCAAAACCATTTCATTTTCGTCTTTTTCACTCTCTAAAGGAACACAACTCAACATACTACGATCATCCAAACAAGCACACATAATCAAGCGAACGTTTTCAACACGTCCATCTTCACGTTGACGACCTTGATGAATGTAATTGTACTCCATCTCCCATACCTCTTCATTCGTACTTATGCTTGCGATATGATCCAAAAATGGTTCATCGGTTGGTAAGATCGGATCAAAAATTCTTGGGTCAAAATGCAAGGGAACAGGTTTCCCTTCTTTTTTGCTCACTTCATAATGAAACATCGACTTTCTAAAATCAATTTTTACTTCTTCCTTAAAAAAATACTCGATCGCATCCAAAAGCGCATCCATATACAAAATCGTCTCTTCTAATTCTTTTCCACATGGACTATCTGGAAAACAACCCTTCTCTTTCACAATAAAGTGAGGAAACTCACTTTGGTGCAACCCCAACTCTTCGTAGGCTTCTTTTTGCTCATGTGTAACATTTTCTTGGTCATCAAAATAAACACTATAAAAGTGTGATTCCATTGCCAAATAGTTTTGAAACTCTTCATTATCAATTTCAAAAGCAACACTAGATAAATCTTTAAACCCTTCTTTCCCTTGGTAAAAGGAAAGCCCATAGCACATTCTATGAAAACCCAAAATACTCGCATATACTTTTTCTTTGTGTTGTGGCAGCGTCAGTACAAAAATTTCCATGTCTTCAAATTGTTCCCATGGTTTGCTTACCATAAACTTATGTGAAATTTCAACTGCACGCTGCCACTGTTGTATGCTTGGTTTTGTCTCTTTCATTTTGTCCCCCTATTGGTATCCTAATGATACCTCCATTAATGCATTGTATACTTGGTATGTAAAATGACAATCTGCTAACCCTCGGTGGGCACCATCATAAGTAAATCCAAAGTAGCTCGTCAGCGTACCTAGTTTATGATTACTTATTCTTCTACCCAAATATTTTCTTGATAAGCGAAGCGTATCAATATAATCATTACATAAAACAACCCCTAATCGATCCAAAATATGATCGTATAAAAAATTAATATCAAAATTAACATTATGACCAACAATAATGGCATCCTCTACAAACAATAAGAATTGAGAGAAGGCAGTTGTCGCATCGATTCCTTCCTTTTCTAGTAAGGCATCATCAATTCCTGTTAACTGAACGATAAACGATGGCAATGGTGCGCTTGCTTTGATTAATACGTTAAACGTTTCAATGATTTCATGATTTTTCACACGAATGGCACCAATCTCAATAATTTCACTTTGTTCACTACTAATCCCCGTCGTCTCGATATCCACCACGACATAATCACATGCGAAATCCGTTCTTGATTTCCCTTTTAGCCTGTTTGGCATTGGCTCTCTCCCCTTCCTTCCTTTCTTCATATTGTAAGGACAAGCGATTCATCAGAACCAAATCCTTGCTTTCAAATGCATACGTTTGAATGTTTTTTGTTTTTACATCATAACAATACAAACAATCAATTCCATTCAAGTAGATCGTATCATAAAAGGTAATGGGAAAATCCAAGGAAGCAAAAAACGCGCTTACATTTTGCATTGTTAATAAGAAACAATGCGTAAACAAATACAGTCCATTGTTGCGGTATCGTGTATAGTGTTTACTTTTTACAATTTTACGTGCTATCGCTTGTTTTATTTTACTAAAATAGTCATCCAAGTCCTCTTTTGTTAATAGTGCTGTCAAATCAAAAGGATTCAGTGCATACGAGCCATAAAGGGTTTCTTTACGCAGTGAGAAAATAATATCCTCTTTGATTGCTTGGCTTACTTCCACACCCATCTGTAATGCAGGGATTTCTAAGTCAGGGCAATCTCGATGCACAATTGTCTTTTCCAATAAGTACAAACGTAGTGTTTGCGCTGCATATTCTTCAAAATAGAGCTTTCGATATCGATTTTGCATAACTACCTCTTATTTTAGATATTATACCACGTCTTGCGTACATGGTGCGTAAAAAAGGAAGCATTTTTTGCTTCCTACCAAGGTAATTGTTGGATAATCCTTTCTACGCGCGCTCGTTCAAACGGCGTATCAGACATAATTGACATAACATGTTGTTTTCCTTCTATGATAATAAAATCGGCGATTGATTCTACTTCCTCACCTGGAAATCCTAACTCTATTTCTACTGACTCATAAACGCGATACCCATGGTATGTATAGGCATATTCTACATCTCGCCATTCTGTCATGACGCGAAAAGCGCTGTCTTGAAGAAAAGAGAAATCGCTTTGGTATATTTCATAGTCGAAAAAATTGTCATTCTCATCGAATACATTCACCATTTCATAATCGATAAATAACGATTCGCGATGCCTGTACTCCCCCTCTTTATGAGTTGTATTCATAACACTTTCACTAAACATACTCGTTTTTGTTTGTGTGGCATCTTCTTCATACAGAAAAGAATAAGCATAATAAGAACAGAAGAAATACGCAGTGATTACACAAGCGATTGCAATGATACGCTTGATTCCCTTTGCATGATTGATGATAAACCAAAATAGCTGGCCACCTACGATAATGGTAACGGTATACCAAACGAAATATTTCAATGTGGAATCCATCTCATAAATAGGCAACATAACCAAAACGGCTCCGATTGCAAAAACGGTAATCAGCAACAAGCGAAGAAAGGACTTAATGTGAAGGCGTTGCAACTGTTTTGCGTAATCCTCCTCTTTTTTTGCTTTTGAAAAATGGATGAAATAAGTAAAAGGCAAGATTCCCATGATAAAGAGCAATAGGAAAAAGATTATCGTGTTGGAAAAAACGCCAATCATCGCTGATGGAGACAACAACAATCCACATCCTCCTAATACCACGATTAAAAGAGGCAGGTAAAATTCATAGAACTTTTGTTTTTTCACACTCTTATTTATGACTAATTGTTCGATTTCACTATCCGTATGCAAGGCATCCTTTGCTTCTTCACTTCGATATATCACAAACATCAAAAAAGCAAAAACAAATTGGTACCCCAAGTCCTCATAAAATATATTTTGTTTATTCAGTGGATCGTTTACTCGATAAGGATAATAGTAAGAATATTCGTTCGTTAATTCAACATAGTAATGGGCTGCTTCTTCCCTTTTTTCAAACACAAGGAAATAACGATTCATCGTTTTGATATGCCATCCTTGTTTTGCCATTTCATTAAGATAGTATTCCAACACAGCTTTGTCTTTTGCTCGAAAACTATGACACTTTATCTTCTTCATCACTGTATGTCCAATCGTTGCTGTCTTGAATCATTTGCGTCAATCGCGTATATTCACTAACCAACAATTGTCTCCCTTCTTTTGTTATTTGATAACTTCTTTTGCGTCCTTCTATCTTGGTTTCCTTGATAACCATCGCTTCTTCAAACTGTGCTAAAATCGTATACAATGTCCCTGGACCTAGATGAACCCGTTGCTGTGTTAGCTTCAATATCGCCTCAACAATCTCTACACCACACATCTCTTTACGCAGAACTAGTAATACATAATACATCTGCTCACTCAATGTTTCTAATTTTTTTCTCGCCATTTTTCATCACCTATTATCGATAATCGATGTTATAATCTTATTGTAGTATCGATATTCGATATTGTCAATGTTCATTCCTTTCTTTTTTTGTGTTTCATGCAAAGCAATCGCATTCTTTGCAAATCATAGTATAATTATTCTATAATGATTTTAGGAAAGAGGTATTTTATGAAAATTGCAGTAATTACAGATAGCGGTTGTGGAATAAGCGAAAAAGAAGCAAACCAAGCAGGTTTGTTTATGCTTCCCTTACAAATCACTCTAGATAACACGACCTTACGTGATTGTTATGATATCACAACACTTGATTTATACGAACGTTTGGCAGAGGGTGCCATGCCAAAAACAAGTAGCCCTATCGTACAAGAGGTAGGAGACTTAATGGATTACTTAATCAAAGAAGGTTACGACGAAATTATTAGTGTTCCTTTGTCTTCGGGATTATCGGGTACTCACCAAGTCATATCGTTAATGGCGATTGACAAAAACATTCCCATTACAACAATCGAGGTATTCACTACTTGTAACTTACAACGTTATATTGCACTATGTGCGAAACAATTGGTGGACGAAGGGAAATCAGCAAAAGAAATCGCTTCTAAATTAGAAGAAATCGTTGCTACAAACACCACATTGATTTTACCTAACGATATGCAACATTTAAAACGAGGTGGACGTTTGACACCACTTGCCGCTTCTTTGGCAAGTTTATTAAAAATCAAACCTATCTTACAAATTAATAAAGCTTCACAAGGTAAAATTGATGTTTTGGATAAAGTACGTACGGAGCACAAAGCAGTAAATAGTTGTGTTGATCGTATTTGTGAACACATTGCAGATGCACATTGCAACGTATATGTGATTCATTCCAACTGTGCCAACAAAGCCAAAGCCATCGCCCAAGAAATCAAGGACAGAAAACCGAATGTGAATGTGGAAATTGATTACATCAGTGCTGTCATTGCAGCCCATACGGGATTGGATTGCATTGCGATTCAAACCATTGAAAAAATGAAATAGAGCCTATCAAAATTAGGCTCTATTTTTTAATTGACGTAATATTTGTTTTTCTTGCGCACTTACCTGTCTTGATTCGATGATTTTCTGTATCGCTTTGCGGTGTGTAAAATCATCCAATTGATTGTCTCTTAAATAAACAAGCGTTTGCTCTTTGCAACGGATGTAATACATTGAAATTGCCCAAGCGATTGCCATCTTTACATAATAAGCATCATTATTAATTGATGCAAACGTAGAAAAAGCAAAATCACAATACTCGCTATCACAATAGTAAGACAACAACATTACGATACCAAAACGAACATCGTATTCCTCTTTGCTACTAAAATAAGGTTGCAAGTGTTCTAACATTTCTACTCGATGCTCTTTCACCTGTTTTAACTCTCCACAAAACAGATCACACAATGCCCAATTATTAATTCGTTTCACCTGTTGTTTAATGTAAGGCAATCGTTGGTCAAAAGACAACTTTGCATTGGCAATGATCATCCCCATCATCAAACGTTCTTCGTACGTATCCTCACGAAGCAAAGACAATGCTTCTATTCCATATTGTTTTAATAGTTGCTTGGCTAATTTTCTAAGTTCGTGTGTACGCACACCGATAATCGTTTCATCATTTGGAATGATTCGCTTTTGAAATGCTTGGTAATTCACATCTTGTAAACGGTATAAGGTTTCTTTGTAGTTCATTTTTTTTACTCCTATTATTCATTATACTCTGACTATTTTATAAATGTTAAGATTTCGTAAAATTAAGTTGCTCAATATCTTATTTGTAGTGAATTTGATATGATAAGGAAATAGAAAAGGGGCGATATTGTTGAGTGCTTATTTCATTTCCATATTAAATCAATTCGGTTATTTAGGTGTCGCGTTCTTAATCGCAATTGAAAATATTTTTCCACCCATTCCAAGCGAAATCATATTAACGTTTGCTGGGTTCATGACAACTAAAACGACAATGACTCCTGTACTTGTTATTATTGCAGCTACAGTAGGAGCATTACTAGGCGCTTATGTCTTATATTTTATCGGGCGTTTCTTCAGCGAAGAACGAATCTTTCAATTGATTGATTCCAAGCTAGGTAAAATGTTAGGATTCAAAAAAGAAAGCTTTCATAAAACCGTTGTCTGGTTTGAGAAAAATGGAAAATACGGGACGTTATTTGGACGCTGTGTTCCTGTTATTCGCTCTCTAATTTCCATTCCAGCAGGGATGGTAAAGATGCCACTCTTACAATTTAGCATTTATACAACAATCGGTAGTTTAACATGGAATACTATCTTAGTCTTATTAGGAAATACAATGGGTGAAAACTGGCAAGATGTCGTTACTGTCTTTAACAATTATTCAACGGTAGTCACAGTGATCTTAGCTATCCTAGCCATCGCTGTTATCCTCTACTTTATTTTAACAAAAAACAAAAGGTCATAGACCTTTTTTCTTTTTTATTGTAACATGAATAATGTAACAATATATAGTATCCTTTAGTCATAGAAGAGGAGAAACAAATGATGAAAGATACTGTATTAGCCAAAGAATTATTAAATGCTGTTTACGAAGAAGACGTAGAGGGAGTGGCTTATATTATTGAAAAGGGAGCCAACCCAAGTTGGATTTTTAATGGATACCCTATTTTAATTCATGCCGTCCACCTACAAAACAATGCCATCGTTCTATTATTAATACGAAGTGGTGCAACACAAGTAAGCGAAGCGCTTGGCTTTGCTTTGCAACATGGCATTGGACAATTGGTATGGCCTCTTGCTTATTTAGGTATTACGCCTAAAGCAATGAAAGAGAGCAGACAATTTGGTGCATTACCAAATCGCTTTGCGCCAACCAGTTTAGCTTTGCACCACTAGAAGGAGTAAGTATGAATCGAAGTGCTTTATGTATTCAAATGTTACATATCTTATATGGTCGCAAGCAACCTATTTCAAAAGAGGAACTTGCTACACTATTAGAGACGAACCCAAGAAATATAAGTGAATTTAAGAAGGAATTAGAAGTCGCGGGATACCTTATTGAAAGTACGACTGGAAAATTTGGTGGATATCGTTTAAATGAAAACAGCATCTTCCCTTCCCTTGCCCTTACTAGCAAAGAGAAGGAAGCGATAAACGAAGCGCTTGATTACTTAAAGGTACAAAAAAACTTTATTTATTACGATGGGTTTGAAAGTGCGATGAACAAAGTAAAAGCAAAACACAAAAACGAAGATAGTAATGCACAAACAATATATATAAATGATGCCAAGCACCATTTAAGTGAAGTCGAAAACAAGATGCTTGAAGTCATTAAAGATGCGCAACAAAAGCAAAAGATGATCACATTCACATATCGTTCCACACACAGTGAAACCTTTGAAGAACGTAGTGTTCACCCTTATGAAATCATCGTAAGCAGTGATGGTGTCTACTTATTAGCATATGACGTTACCAAAAACAAAGAGCATAACTACAAGTACTTTAAAGTGATTGAAGAACGTATGAAAGAAGTCAATACAAGCAAACAAGCATTCAGTAAAGACATAACATTCAAAATGCAAAATCATATTGGGAAGAATACGCTAATGAAAGACTTGCATGAAGTCGAGTTAGAAATCTATGGAATTCACGCACGTCTAGTCAACGAAAAGAAACTAGATAATGTCATTGAGAAAACATTAAAAAACAACGTGTTACACCTTACCTTTATGATGGAGGGAGAATTGCGCTTGAAAAACTTTATTTTATCACTGGGAAAAGATGCAAAAGTCATCGGACCACAACACATTAAAGATGCGATCGCGCTAGAAATCAAAGAAATGAGTGAACGCTATGAATAAAAAAAGCGATAAGCATAGCTTATCACTTAGTTTTGACGATTATTAATCACAAGAGCAAGTTTCCCAACAACTCTAAAATTCGCATTGTCTTTTTCAATCGCAATCGGATCGTAGGCATTGTTCGCTGGCAACAACATAATTAAACCTGTTTTGCTATCGCGTTTAAATATCTTACATGTTGCTTCTTGTCCATCGAGGATAAAACTTCCTACTTGTCCATTTTCAATCGTATTCACTCTTTCAAAAATCATTAAATCACCATCGTTGATATTTTGATTAATCATACTATCGCCACTCGCATAATTCGCAAAGTACTCTTTATTTGTGCGAAGCATGCTTCCTGGTATCGTTATAAAATCGGCTGCTGCCTCATCTATGTAGGCACCTGTTCCACAAGACAATCCTTCGTAAAGTGGAATGCGTAAAAAGCTATCTTCACTAAATTGTGGAACAACTTTTACTTCTTCTTCCCACCCCATAATAAAAGCGGGTGTGGTTTGTAATGCATCTGCAATTTCCTTAATCTTATTTTGAGGAACACTTCGTCCATCAATTTCAATTTTATTAATTGAGGAACGTGACTTATATCCTAATTTTAAAGCTAATTCTTCTTGTGACATCTGTAACGATTCACGACGTTCGCGTATTCTTTGGCCTACTGATTTCATCTGATTACCTCCAACTTCTATCTTTATTTTATCAAATGTAGAAATATTTTCAACATTTTATTCAAAATTGTTGACAAAACGTCAACAAGAGTCTAAAATATGAAATGTAGACAGATATTCTACACAAGGAGGAAACGTATATGAGAATCATTAAACAACGTAAAATAAATGTGAAAAACTGTTATATCTTGTTTATCTCACTTGTGGCTATCATTTCACTTATCGGTAATTTCTTTCAAGACCGTTTTTATAATAATGCATTAGCTGTTCAAGAAGAAATGATCGAACAGTTTGATAACACAAATGTAAGTGATAATTTTAATTAATCACTGCTTATAAAACAATGCTGAGGGATACGTAAAATATTTTTTACGTATCCCTTTTAAAATGGTGCAAAAGGATTGAGTATTCGCCATGAATTGCATATAATTAGAGTGGAAAATAGCGAGGTAAAAACATGAATGTAGTTCAATTAAATGAAGATTTTTATTGGATCGGTGCACAAGATCCACAATTGCGTGTTTTCGATATTATTATGGAAACAAAATTTGGAACAACGTACAATTCTTACTTGTTGAAAACAAGTGAGGGAGTGGTGTTGTTTGAAAGTGTAAAAGAGAAATTTTTTGATGAATACATCGAACACATTAATGCAGTCGCAAGCATTGAAGATGTAAAATATATCGTATGCAATCATACAGAACCAGATCATAGTGGTAGCATTGCGAAACTATTGGCATTAAACCCTTCGATCACACTTATCACTAGTGTGGTTGCTAACTTGTATTTAAAAGAAATCATCAACGATGATTTTAAAGTACAAACAGTAAAAGACAACGAAGAAATACAAATAGGAAATAAAACACTTCGTTTTATAAGCACACCTAATTTGCATTGGCCAGATACGATGTATACATATTTAGTGGAAGATCAAATATTGGTTACTTGTGATTCCTTTGGTGCACATTACGCACATGATAAGGTGTTATTATCTAGCGTAGAAAACAAAGCGGACTACAAAGAAGGATTTGATTACTACACAACAATGATCATGGGGCCATTCAAACCTTTTATCTTAAAAGCGATGGATAAAATTAAAACATTGCCTATTTCACTAATCGCACCAGGACATGGACCTGTTATCGATTGTGATATTGAGACAACGATTGAAAACTATATCGCATTTGCTACACCTACAAAAAAAGAAGCAATCCATGCTGTCATTCCTTATGTGAGTGCTTATGGATATACAAAACAAATGGCGCAAATCATTCATGATGCGTTTCAAGAAGCCGGTATTGTATGTGAAATGTACGACTTAGTAGAAAGCGATAAAGCGATGGTTATCGACAAGATGATCGCTGCTGATATTATCTTATATGGTTGTCCTACTTTACTAAATGATGCATTGCCACCAATTTATGAGGTGATGAATCAAATCTTAAGTTGCTATCATGGTAAAAAATTAGTGAGTGCTTTTGGAAGCTATGGTTGGACTGGTGAAGCGGTACCTAATTTAATCGCTCGTCTAAAACAACAAAAAATGGAAGTAATCGATGAAGGATTACGCATTAAATTTAAAATGAGTGATGCGCAAATTGAAGAAGTAAAAGCGTATGCTTCAAACTTTATTGAACACGTAAAAAACATTCCCGCTGCATAAGCGAGAATGTTTTTTTTACCATGTTAATAACATATCATTCCATTCACTGTCTCCATGTGTTGATTTAGAAACACCTAAGCATTTAAAATCGAATGATTCATAAAACGGGATCAGGTAAGACTTACAAGTCAATACCATCCCTTTTCTACCATATGCTTTCGCCAAAGAGATAAAATGCGCTAATAACTTACTAGCAATCTTTTGACGTTGGTAGTCTGGATGTACATCCAATCCAAATACACATTGGTACTTCCCTTCTTCATTATGAAGTGTGGCATCGTGATACATCGCATCTTCTAAAATCTTTGCATCACTGCAAGCACCATTAATAAAACCTAACACTTCTCCTTTTCTTTTTGCTACCAAAAAGCATTCAGGAAATTGTTGAAAGCGTTCTTTAATTGTATCAGGACTTGCTGCTTCATTTGCTGGAAAACATAGCTGTTCTAAGGCGATGATTGCATCCAAGTCTTCTTCTCTCGCTAACGCAATAACAATTGTATTCATTTCTGATATCGGCATTCACTTGACTCCTTATTTTTGAGTGGCATATACAATACGATTCCTTCCTTGTTTCTTCGCTGCATATAGGGCATCATCAGCCAGCTTTATCCCTTGTTCGATTCCTTCAATATCTTGTAAACAACCTTCCCATACTCCCAAACTAATACTTACATAACGTTGCGCCGTATCCTCTCTTTGAATTTGGCTCTCACGTATTCCACACAATATACGTTGCGCTAACGAAGTCGCATCAATTTTTGTTTCACTAAACTTTATCATTAAGAACTCTTCTCCACCAAAACGAATCGCAATGGCATCTTCTTGCTTGCATACTTCTTTTAATTTACTTGCAATTAATTGGATGCATTCATCCCCTTTGGTGTGTCCATACGTATCGTTAAATTGTTTAAAATAATCGATATCACTCATTAATAAAACACCATAATATCGCTCTTTGCGTAATTGTTCAAAATGAGGATAAATCGATTGAATCAAATAATGACGATTGTATAAATCCGTTAATTGATCCACATGTACAAGACGTTGTAATAAAATGTTTTTATTTTCGATTTCTTCGTATTGTGACTTAATGATATCGCGATCGACAAACTCGATTGCTGTACTTCGATAATAGCGATACGAGATGTAAACGGCTAGTACCGTTACAAAAAAGCTATTTACAATATCCCCAAACACATCATGAAAATGTGCTCCTACTGTAAAAATAATAATGATTAAACCAATCCAAGTCAACAAAAAAAGTAGAATACTTTCTTTCGATGTCAACATCATCATGGCAGCTAAGGTTGGAATGAAATAAAAATATACCGTAATGGAGTTCCCACCCAATTGTTCAACATAAGAAATACCCAAAATCCAAATGGATAAACATAACGCAAAAATACGACGTACCCATAAGAACGCCATAATTTTACTGTTTTTTACAGTATACCAATACGTAATAATCGCAACGCATGAGCTTACAAATAAAAAAGTATACAAACTAAAATAAATGACAGAACGTTGACTATAGAAAATATCGCGATACCCAAATAAATACATCGACATCATCGCAAGTTGTGACAACGCCATTAGGATCGTTACATTCTTCTCTGTTTGGTATACTTTTTTTGGTATATAGTGATTAAACTTATCTTTTTGTTCTGGAGTTAATCGAATAGTAGACTTACGATACGATTGTTTTATATCCATAACCATTTCTCTCCTTTTTACTGAAAAACCTACAGTAATAGTTTACACTATTTGCTCTGATAAAGATACAAAAGTTCATGAAGTTATGGATATTTTTTCCTTTTATTTTGGTTGTATTTTCACAAAAATATTACCACTATCTAATTCGTCTAAATCTTCGATATGCGCAAGCTTTGTATAAGCATAATTTGAACTATTGTCTTCATAAAACAAGACCAGGCAATCTTCCCCATATAACATAAGATCACCCTTCTTAATTTGCGACATTGTTTTAGGTTTGCTACTTATCGGCACTTTTAAATAAGCAAATTTCTCATTATTGTTTAAGTCTTCCATTGAAAGTTGAAGTGGTAGCTGTTGAATAAATTGTTCACTCGCATCACTCGCAATCAATGTAACTTCATAAACTTGCTTATCCACACTAATTGCAATTACTCTCTCATTATGATTCCTACTTTTCATTTGCTCCTCTTGAGATTGCTCGCTTGCACAAGCCATACAAAATAGCACCAAAACAAACCAAATCTTTTTCATTATATCGATCTTCCCAATGCGTACGCTTCTTGAAGCGCTTTGTGTTGTTGAACATCCCCACAATCACTGACGCCACCTGCCATAACACCACCTTCGTAAGTGACACCACTAAAACAGCGCACCCAACCTTTTAACCCATTGATTGTTTGAACGAATACATCTTCACCATCGTCCGCTGCACTCGCCAACAAATATACTTTTTTAAATTGATAAGATTGTCCATACAATGGATTGCTTCGATCCAAAAAGGTCTTCAACAAACCACTCATTTCATAAAAATAAACAGGTGTAGCATACACGATTACATCTGCTTGCCGCATTGTTTGTAAGATATTTTCTACACTATCATTTAGTACGCAACGATGTGTCTTTTGACAAGACAAACACCCGATGCAAAACTTTACTTCTTGTTTCGCAAGATGAACTAACGTCACTTCGTTTCCACTTGCTTTTGCCCCTTCTTGCAATGCTTGTGCTAATTGACTAGAGTTTCCATTCACTCTAGCACTTGAACTTATAATCATCACTTTTTTACTCATTTTTATCCCTCTCTATCTTTTTGATTACTTTAGCTGGAACCCCACCCACAATTGTATGGGCATCGACATCTTTGTTTACCACTGCGCCTGCAGCGATAATTGCTCCTTCATTAATCGTAACATTTGCTAAGATTGTTGCATTTGCACCAATCCACACATTTTTCTTAATATGAATTTTACCAGGTAGGATATTCCCTCGCTTCTTTGCAGGTAACGAATGATTCAATGTCGCAAGTACAACATTGTGTCCAATCAAACAACCATCCTCAATCACAATTTTACCTTGGTCTTGAAATCGACAACCGGAATTGATAAAAACATTCTTACCAAAGGTGATGTTTTTCCCAAAGTCGCTATAAAACGGAGGAAACAATCGTACACTTGGATCTACTTCTTTTCCCGTTATCTTTGTTAGTAGTCGTGTTATCTTTGCTGGAGAATGATACTTTTGATTCAATTTAGCACATTGCTTAAGTGCCACTTGTGCAGCTTTATGCATATAAGCAAACACTTCATCTCCTTCTACAATTTCTTGTTGTTTGTCCATTTCTACTAAAAAGGTATGTAAATTCATCTTTTCACCTCCCTCACTTGTATTGTATAAACAACACCTTAAAATGTCTAATACCTATATTAAATACTTTCCTATACCCATTTGTTATAGTAAAATAAAAGTAGAAAGAAGGTGTCATATGGAAATTAGAACACTTCGTTACTTCTTGGCGATTGCGCAAGAAGAGAACATATCAAAAGCTGCAACCTCTTTGCACATTTCTCAACCCGCTTTATCAAGAGCGATGAAAGAACTGGAGCAACAATACCAAAAACAATTATTCATTCGTGGTAATCGTAAAATACAACTCACGCAAGATGGCGTTTTATTAAAACGAAGAGCAGAAGAAATCATACATTTGATTGATAAAACAGAAACAGAGTTGGCTTGCGATGCCAAGGATCTAGCTGGTGAAATCAGCATTGGTGGTGGAGAAAGCCAAGCCATGCGTTACGTTGCCAAATCCATTCAACGCATCCAACAACAATTCCCATTCATTCATTTTCATTTATTTAGTGGTAATGGAGATGATGTGAGTGAACAATTAAATAAGGGGTTACTAGATTTTGCGATATTCATTGAACCTGTGAATTTGGAATCTTATGAATACATCATTTTACCTACACAAGATACATGGGGATTACTTGTTTCAAAAAAACATGAGTTAGCACATAAAAAAAGTATCGAAGCCAGTGATTTGGCAAACCTTCCATTAATTTGTTCAAGACAGACGCTTACCCAAGAAAAGTTCAATACTTTCTTTGGTGGTAACCAAGCACAACTAAATATCGTTGCTACTTATAACTTGTTATTTAATGCTTCTCTTTTAGTAAAAGAAGGAGTTGGGTGTGCATTATGTTTGCAACACCTTATCACTAGTGATGAACAAAGTGATCTTGTTTTTATCCCATTACAACCTGCATTAAAGGCAAATGTATATTTTGCATGGAAAAAATACCAAACATTTAGTGAACCAGCAAAACACTTTCTACAAACCATTAAAGAGGACATAAAAAGACAAAGCAATTAAGCTTTGTCTTTTATCTTATTTTTAAATCAATGGCT
Organism: uncultured Erysipelotrichaceae bacterium; assembly: GCA_964370395.1. Lineage (GTDB taxonomy): Bacteria > Bacillota_I > Bacilli_A > Erysipelotrichales > Erysipelotrichaceae > JBGUVL01. The sequence goes on along the minus strand of CAYJIZ010000009.1, from coordinate 7,998 downwards.
TTGACACCCTGCTTCAACAATGTAAGCATCTCTTGTTTTCGCTTCTCTCTTGTCTCGGCTTTTTTTGCGCTAAACACATAACGTGCCCATCCCTTTTGGTAGCCATAAGTCAATCCTTGAAAGATTGCATACGCATCTTCATCCTCTTGTAACATTTCTTCAATTTGAGGTAAATAAGTTACATAGTTAGCTACACTTTGTGTACCTCTTTCTGTTCGTTTTACTAACCTTTCCTTTTTTAATCCTAAAATAGTGAAATCATCATCTAGCTTAACCATTTGATTAAATTTATAAATTGAATTCGCGATGAATCCATCTTTGTTTACTTGTAATGCTGGAAAAATCGCATCACGATGAATGTATGTTTTGTACTTCTTATTTCCCATTTTAGGATACGCAATTAAAATACGTCCTCCTTGTAATAATAAATCCTCATTAACTAACATTCTTGTTTGTTTGACTAATTCATCCAAATCCTTCACAAATAAAACAATCGTCTTCACTTGTTCTTTCGGTAATTCATGAATGCAACGAAAGCCAACAAAGTATGTTTCATCAGGACAGTTTATCAAATAAATATCTTCATCAATCTGTATTCTTAATTTTTTTGCTAAAGTTAGTGGCATACCATTCTCCTAACAGCGTACATTTTTACGCTTAAACCCAACTCTTTCTTTCTTTTCTGCTTCTTCAATATAGGCACTTGCCAAAGGTGTACTACATTTTGTATCACCGTGATTCACTTCGATTCTTCCATATCGTTTCGCAGCTTCTAACGCATCTTTATGCAAAGGCAGAAAGGAAATACCTACGGCAATCACAAAGCTATTCATCGCGTAACGAACACGATTTTCTTGCGTGTGAATTGTTTTTTCCACATGGTCTAAATATTCCTTAATCTTCTCTTTTTCAAAATGTTCATCAGGTAAATTACCAATTTGCCATGCATAACATGACCAACCAGCTGATTCATATAATTCTTTCCCACTTTTGATCCATTCATCACTTATTTGTTTTGCTAGTGACGACTCAGCTAAGGTAACCGCAACAATATAATCACTGATATTGTGACAATATGCTTGTTTTATCCAATGCTCAAAATCTTCTTTGTTCATTTTTTGTGGTTCCGCAATCATTCCTGCTAAATACATTGCATCATAATTACCAGTATCATATAGTTGCATTGCTAATGCATAATCTTTTCCAATCTGTTTCGCAAGTGGCTTTAAATCTTTACTTGTCACACCAAACACTGGTTCTTTCACCCCATGACGCAAGTACGTCTTTTTTGTATGTTCTTTCCCCAGTTTTTCTAATTCTCTTAAAACCATATCGACATTGTATTCTACCTTTTTCATATACTTGCCTTTCTTCTATTATTTCATTTGAATAGATTGTGTTCTCCATAATTGCACATCTTACCTGTATTTATTTTAACAGTTTCATTTTTCAACAACAATTTGAATGCATAAAAAAATGGAAGCTTACATAAACTTCCATTTTTGTGTTATTTTATTTTCAATTGAATAAAGTCATAAGCATCAATTTCTGTGATATCTTTTACTTCATTTTCTAATCCATCAACAAAAACCACTTCAAATTTTTTGCGCAAATCAGCGATATCAATCTTTTGAGGAAAAAAAGTTGCATTTTGAATACGCACTACAAATGCTTTCTTTGTATATAACGAAGGCATAATTGAAGTCACATCATAACCCTCTAGTTGAAACATTGAATACTGTTTATCTAATTTCAGGTTACTGTCAACACTTTGAATTTTATTATCAATACGGTGAATAAACTTATTAAATGTTTGCGCTTGATAATAAATATTTTGTTGCACAAATTTTGAATACAATCGATTACATCTTTCTTCACTAAAATCAGAATGAAAAGCAACCATAAATTCAAAACACATTGTTTTCATAACTTGTGCTAGTGGTGTTGGAATCATTACATGACCTTGTTTCGTAGTATCTCCACTTGCTCTACCAGGACGATATAACAAGTCTGATTTTCCAAGTTGCCCGGTTGATGAAAATAAAGTTAAACAAACCATATCATTAATAATTTGATATTCTTTGACTCCTTTACTAAACACACTACATGATCCTTTGTCATCCAATAAGCTGATACTATTTTCCATTACCTCAATATCAATAGGACACTCCAAATATTGATCCTGCCAACTATGTTTTTGGTAACCCACTTTTCTAGTTAAGTAACCAAATGGTATCGATGCTCTTGCTTCTTTTGCATAACGGTTTGTTTTCACTAGCATTCGAAGTCGATGACTCTCAACATTGTTATGAACAACAACTTTTATAGTTGGATGCTCTTCTCCATTTAATAGAGTAATGAATAACTCTACTTCCATTTCGCTTTGATTCTCTAGTGTATATCTATCTTTTAGCGTTTTAGGAAGCAAAATCTTTGTTTTTAAATGTAAGTTTTGCTGAATATCATTTTTAATACAATACCCATCTAATACACTAAAAATAATTTCTTTATCATTACGTAATGGCGAATAGTCATAAGTATCCCCATCATTTCCACAGTCTTCAAAACGAATAAAATCGCGAATTGTTTCATCTTCAAAGTGAATAGACAGAGACTGATTATCAACAAAGACGTGGTATTTTTCATTACGAATTGATAATTCCTTATTTTTTTTAACTAAATGTTCTTCGCATGTTTCCAATTCAAACACTTGATAACTAAATGGCATTAAAGATAATTTTGCTTTGATTTCAATTTCATAGTATGGATCTTCCGTAATAAAGTAATTTTCATTTTTACCCTCTACCAAAACGTCATCTCTTCCATCAATTTTTGTACAAGACAGAGTTACGCATTGCTCACAACCCTTAATTTTAACATTTGGATTCTTTGACAATACAGTGAAATGTTTGTATCCGTTAAACTGATTTGGTTCTAAATGAAATACTAATAATTGATTTTCTGTTAATTGCAAAGCATCGGAAATACGTTTTTTAATCAAATTTTCAACACCTTCACATATTTCTTTCGCTTGCTTGAAGCGATACAAAACGTCGTTTGCAACACTATCATTGATACAGCCCGCAAGACCATCATGTGCTTGCCCCTCCATCACTTTTTTCCACGCGATGATAGCTAACTCTTTAGAAATTGAAATATTCAAATTTTCTGCAAACACAATTAACGGTTCTACTCGTTTTAATAAAATCTGCTCCAATTCATAGTTTCCAAGTTTGATATCCATACGAATTGAACCGATTGTTTTATGAACTCGACCTACTTTTGGAACTCTCATTTCTCCTTCAAACACTTCCAACAACTTTTCATTTTTTCTTAAATAATCAAAATATTGAGGGTAATTACTTGAGCAATATTCGCTCTCTGTAATTTTATTAATATAGTGGATTTTATCACTGATCTGATTCGTAATTTTATTTTGATCATTCCCGATTGGAATTAAAATTTCTTCTAAGTTTGTTTTGCTGCGAACCTTATTTTCTTGTGAAAAAACCTTATACTCTAAAAATTCTTTATCATTATAGAGGCGTGGTATACTTCCATAACCATTCATTAAATTTAGTGCATATACTTTTTTGTTACTTAATCCTTTCCAAATAAAGTAAGGTGACGAAATTTTCTCATAATCAATTCCACGCCAAAACACAAAATTATCGATGCCACAATTAATTAAAATAGTAGGCATTTGTGCATGAAAACCAAAAGTATCTGGTAAATACCCAACTAGCATCGGTTCAGCTATTTTTCTAGTGTCGCGAACACCAATCGCTAAATTACGAATTATGGACTCGCCATGAACTAATTGTGCGTCACTTTGCGTATACCAAGGCCCAATTAATAATTGTCCACGCTTTGTTAAATTTTTAATATCTTCTATCTTTTCAGGGTACAATTGCAAAAATTCATTTACAATTGATATTTGACCATCTAACGTAAAGAAAGCGTCTGGATTTTTCTTTAACTCTTCTAATATTTCATTAAAAATCGAATCACTCAACACCAATGAGTCCATTGTAGAGAAATACCATTCTCGATCCCAGTGGGTATGATTGACTATATGTACTTTTTTCATCTCATATCTCCTAAATTTAGTTTGTCACGACACAGCTTATCAAAAACACTTATAAAGGGACCAACACATAATGTAATAATAAGTGTACCTACTCCAATTGGCCCTTGTACAATTAAAGCCAATACAAGCCCACTTAAATCAAGCAATAGCTTTGCAACCCCTATGTTTAATTTAAACTTCTCTTTTATAGCAACTGCACAATCATCAACTGCGTTTGGTGGCAGATTGCTCAATAAGTAAACCGCAATACCGAAACTTGTAATAATAATTCCTATGATTAAAAATAGATATCGATTAATACCAGTGTAATCAATAGGTAGAAAATGTACTAACCATATTGATAAATCTGTAAAACTTCCCATAAAGAATGCTGTGATCAATGTTAAAAACCGAAATTTGAACCCTCGTAAACATCCAGCAATAATAACCATTAGTATACCAATTAAAAAAGCGAATGTTCCAATACTTAAACCCAGTCGATCATGCAAACCCACATTTACAGAATCCCAACAGCCGATACCTAAACTAGCGTTAATTTGAAAAGCAACTCCGATGGTTAAAATAAATATTCCACCAAAAAATAATACAATACGTCTATGCATATGAAGTACTTTCTATATAAAAAAGAGGAATCCCTCTTTTTTACATTACTCCATCAATGTCTTCTTCATCAAAACCTTTTCCTAAGAAAATAGCTCCTGCAGCAATAATCGCCGCTCCTACAAAAATAGCAATCACATAAATTGGCCAATTTTGTACTAATAACCATCCATAACAACCTGAAATTGGAATTTCATTGATTGCTCCACCTACAACGGCAATAGCAGCACCAACTGCACATCCAACCATGTTCACAGGAATCATACGTACTGGGTTAATTAATGTAAATGGAATGGCACCTTCCGAAATTCCTACCAATCCCATAATGAAACTTGCTTTCCCTGCTTCGCGCAATTCGTTTGAGAACTTTGCTTTTTTAATTAAAGTTGCCAAACCATAACCTAAAGTTGGGATAATAATCGCAACTTGCGCTGCAGTATTAGCTAAGAATAATCCATCAGTAATAAGTGCCATAGAAGTTACAACAGCAGCTTTATTTACTGGTCCTCCTAAGTCAAATCCAACCATTCCACCGATTACTAATGCAAGAACTAATGCGTTTCCACCTTTTGACATTGTAGAAACCCAATCAATTAAAGCTTGATTTAAAGCTGCAAAAGGTCCTCCAATTACATACTGCATTACTAACACGGTAATTAGTGTACCAAACACCGGTAAAATAAACACTGGTATAATACTACTAGCACTTTCTGGCAATTTAATATTTTCAGCCATAATTTTTACTACATATCCAGCTAATAAACCAGCAATTAAAGCTCCTAAGAAACCTGTTCCTAAATTGTTAGCTAACAATCCACCAACAAACCCTGAACATAATGCTGGACGATCCGCAATCGAATAAGCGATAAAACCTGCAAATACCGGAAGCATTAAACCTAAAGCAATACCCCCTAATCCATCTAATGTATTAAAGAAAGGAATTAAACCTTCTGCTGATTGATGAGCAGCATCCCAAATATCAGTAACCCCATAAACCATTCCACCAACTCGAGCAATTCCCATAATTACCGCTCCAGCGATAGTGAAAGGAATCATATATGAAACCCCTGTCAATATATGACGTTTTATACTTTGTAAAAAATCTTTCATTATTTCTTCTCCTGTTTATTTAATAAATGCAATGCATCTTCAATGACCTTTGGTCCATTTTTAATTGGTGCAGCAACAGGTACTTGATGACATACTTTACCTGTAAAGCGATCTTCTTCGCGTACCTTTTGGTCTACTGCAAAGATAACAACATCTGCATTTTCAATTTCTTCAGTTGTTAATCTATTTTGAATACCTAACGCACCTTGTTTTTCAACTTTAATTTCGTGACCTAAATTAGTCCCATGTTTTAATAATGCCTTAGCTGCCATATTTGTGTGCGCCACACCAGTTGGGCAAGCGGTAATTGCAACAATTTTCATATTTCCTCCTAAATGTTGTCCTTCAAAAAATCGGACAAAGCTTTTTTATCTCTAAAGTTAATTAACTTTTCAACAAATTCATCTTCCATCAAATTTGATGCTAACGATCCTAACAGTTCTAAATGCAATGTCCCTGCTTGATGTTCTGGAATCGCTAATGCGATGACATAATTTACATATGAATCATCTAAGGATTGCCAATCAATTCCTTGTGTTAGTGTGATGATAACGATAGCCGCCTCTTTTACCTTACTTGATTTACAGTGCGGTATGGCAATACTATTTCCAAAACCTGTCGTTCCTTCGTTTTCACGATCTACAAATCCTTGGAATACGCTTTCTTCATCATTAGCATAATTATTTTGACATAATAACCTTGCTACTTCTTTTAACACATTTTCTTTTGTATCTGAAGTGAAGTCAAAAACAATGTTGTCTTCACTAATCATTTTATTTATTTCCACATTCACACCTACCTTATTACCTTTATAAATTCTCTATAGTTCTTTACATTTAACAATGAAAATACGTTTTCTTCCTCACTTAAAACGTTATACAGTTTTTCAAAAATACTTTCGAAATTCACATATAACTCTTTCTTTATACTTAATAAAATTACTAGACGCACTTTTTCGTTTTCCCATATTACTGGTTTTTTATTAATCAAGATAGCAATTTTACTAATACAAGGATCAATATCTATGGCGTGTGGGATTGCTACCATGTTTCCAATTTCAGTGGAAGATATATTTTCACGTTTATAAAAGAACGCTTTATCTTCACTCGTTAAATAATTTTTCTTCTCCATCGAATCCAACATGAAATCTAAAATTTCATCTCGACTTTGAAAATCAGTTTCCACAAAAAACAAATCTTCCTCCGTATATTCAAGGAAATCAATTAATGTGTTTCCTTGTTTCTCATGAATGATTGATGCAATATGATCAATATCATTCTTTTTTAATATAATCGGAATTTGAATCATTGTTTTTTCTGTTAATCCATATTCTGATTGATCAATATCAATGGTTGATAAAACCAAATCATATTCTTCTTTATCAACCTCTCTTAATTCATTTAATGAAATAATATTGACGATTTCAATTGCGTTACTAAGTTCACTTTTCACTTTTGCTGAAATCATCATTGCTGTACCCAATCCTGAAGCACATACAATTAATGCTCTTACTTTTCCACTCACTTTTGAATCTTTTAAACGCTGTAATGCCGCTTCAATATGTAGACAAATATAACCTATCTCATCTTCATTTATGTTCAAGTGGTATTTTTGATTCAAAAATGAAGCAGCGAGTGATGAAATCTTAAATGCAAAAGCGTAGTTTCGTTTAATATCAAGTAATAAATTATTATTAATATGCATATCAAATCGAATACGATTAATTGCACTTTTCAAATGTACAGATAAACTATTCTTTAGAATCACATCATTTTGAAAGTTTAAATTAATACTTTTTTCCAAGTAATCCAATGTTTCTTCTACCATTTCATCAAACTCATCATAAGTAGCTGATTTTTCATTACTTGAATGCAAAAGTGTTTTTCTAGTCAACAAATGCAAGGCAATATAATACGTTTCCTCAAGCGTTAATTGAATATCTAAAACCGTTTTAATTTGTTCTACTACTTGTTTTGCAGCAGTGTATTCAAGTGAGTTAAATAAAGACTCACTAAATTGTTCAACAAATACAGTATTATTATTTTCAACACGCTCTAACGCAATTAATATGTGCACTAGCAAATTATAGTAACTAACATCAGTAATTGTTAATTCGTTTTCTATTAAAGCATTCTTTAAAATAGTGTTAATCGTAGTCACATCATCATATTCAAAAATATGAGCAATTTCATTTAAAT
>CAYJIZ010000008.1:0-103246 GCA_964370395.1 uncultured Erysipelotrichaceae bacterium | reverse complement strand
GTATAGCTTCCTTTTTTTATCGTGATTTTATGTATAGCTAGCAAAGGCCACGTTACTTAAATACTTTGCTTTTTTCACTGAATAAAGGTAAAATATAGCTATAGGATACCTATTTATACACATGAAGGATAACTTCACAAGGAGAGATAAATGAACAAAACGCATCATCTTAATTTGGAGCATTTGAGTATTGATCAAATGAATGAATTATTTGCACCTCAAGAAAAAAATCTTGATGTTTTGCGCTCATTTTATAATGTAGATATGACATATCGTAACAATGAACTACTTATTGTATGCGATGATGAAAAGAAGATTACACGAATTGAAGATGTCATTCACTATTTAATTCAATGCATTATGAAAAAACAAACGATTGGGGAAAGTGAAATTTTATTCGCATGTCGTTTAGCACAAAAACAACGTCTTGAAAAACTACAAGAATTGCATAAAGAAATGATTGCCAAAACGGTTAACGGGAAACCAATTTACCCAAAAACACTAGGGCAAGCTTATTTGTATAAGTGCATGAAAGAGAAAGACATTACATTTGCATTAGGAGTAGCAGGGACGGGTAAAACATATTTAAGTGTAATTTATGCTGCTAATCTATTGAAAAAAGGTGACATCAACAAAATCATTTTAACTCGTCCAGCTGTTGAAGCAGGCGAAAGTCTTGGATTTTTACCTGGAGACTTAAAAGAAAAAGTAGATCCTTACCTTAGACCTCTTTACGACGCCCTACATGACGCGTTAGGAGTGGAGATGACAGATAAGCTGTTAGAGAAAGAAATCATTGAGATTGCACCTTTGGCGTACATGCGAGGGCGTACATTAGATAATGCATTTATTATTTTGGATGAAGCGCAAAACTCAACAAGAGCGCAATTGAAAATGTTTTTAACACGAATGGGATACCATTCAAAAATTATAGTTACAGGGGATATCACCCAAATAGATTTAATCAAAAAGCGTGATTCAGGTCTTCTGACTTCCAAAGATATTCTTGGTAATATTCCAGGAATTGCATTTGTTGAACTTACAAGCCTAGATGTCGTACGTCATCCTCTTGTACAAAAAATTATCGAAGCATACGAAACTTATGAAGATGAACAATAGTTCATCTTTTTTTATGATTTTTTCTAAAAATGTCATATATCTTAGTAGGAGGGCATGGTATGAAAAAAATCATTATTATTCTCATTCTTATCGTTTGTTATTTTCAAAAGTATGAGTATGTTGATTTAAGCGAGTTTAAAAGTGAATCAATAACGGTAGAAGTAAAAGGAGAAGTAGAAAAACCAGGCGTTTATGAATTAGCATACCAATCAACTATAAAAGACGCAATTGATGCCGCACAAGGAGTGAAAAGTGGAGCTAACACAGATACCATTAATATGAATCAAATCGTTACACACAACGAAGTCATTGTCGTCGACCAAAAAAATGATCAAGTGGTGCAAGTATCTTTAAATGCTGCAACCCTTGAGCAATTAACTTCAATTAAAGGAATTGGTCCATCTACTGCACAAAAGATTATTGATTATCGTAACGAAAACGGTCTTTTCAAGCGCATTGAAGATATCATGAACGTGAAAGGGATTAAACAAAAACTATTTGATAAAATAAAGGACTCTCTTCGTTTATAACAATGGTAAGAGATCGTTTTCTGTTTCTTGCCTTTTGTCTTATTGCTTTGGTTTATGTGTCTACCTTTCTCGTTCAACTTGTGATCATCTTATTTGCTTGTTGTTACTTGTATCCATTCTTAAAGAAGGGAAGTCTACTAGTAGCGTTGTTTTTGCTCTTGTTTGTACTTTATCAAAATATGCCTTTTGAAGAAATGGAGGGTAAGCAAAGGGTTGTGAGAGTCGATGAGATTAGAAATAATTATATTATTGCCTCTAATCAAAAAGAAAAATTTGTTTTGTACAACGTAAACAATGTTGGTTTATATGATGTCCTTAATATTGAAGGTACACCAGAAAGAGTGAATTCTACAAACAATCTTGGTATGTTTCATTATGCGACCTACCTACAACGTAAAAATATTCATTATTCGATCTATGTTAAACGATTTACAATCGAGTCAAATGCAAATCATGTGAAAGCAAAACTCTATCGTTATGTAAATTCCTTCGATACACAAACAAAGACGAATATGAATGCATTGCTGTATCGTAACTATGACAATGATATGGACTATAAGCACTTCTTGTATGCTTCAGGAGTACATTTAAGCTTATTTATTCATTTACTTAGTCAACTTTTTAATAAAGATCGAAATAGGGTTGGATGTATTGTATCGTTTGTTTTTTATATGTTGTTACCAAGTTCGCCTTACATGATACGTATCTTTGTATTCTCATTGGTAGGACTTCTGTTTTCTACGTATCATCGAAGAGAGCAACTAGGATTAAGTATCATTATCACGTTATTATTGGCTCCATACATGGCTTATGAAATCACTTTTATCATTCCTGTATGCTATCGCCTCGTTTTTTTATTCGCAGTGAAAAGTGTTCCTCGATTCATTAAACAATATTTAGCAATCATACCGATACAACTCTTGTTCTTTCATGAAATCAATTGGTTAACATTATTCCTATTTCCACTATTTCGCTATCTCCAAACTATTGTTTTTGGATTGTTGATCGCTACTCTATGTTTTCCTAGTGTGAGTTTACTGTTTAATTATTCAATGAATATACTAATTTGGTGTATTCAATTCATGCCATTCTCTTTAAAACTAATAGGGAAGCCGCATAGTATATGGATCGTACTTTGGTGTGTAAGCTGTTACTTGCTACTAACTTATCATCAAAAGAAGCATTATGTTTATTTGCTTATTTTATTGTGTTACCAAGCTAACATGAAAAACCTGACTCCTTATGGAGAAGTCACTTTTTTGGATGTAAACCAAGGTGATTGTATATTAATTAGGGAACCTTTTAATGGGGAAGTCATGTTAATTGATGTTGCAAACCAATTAAATAAAGACCTTGCGAAAACGACAATATATCCTTATTTAAAGGCGCGAGGCATACATCAGGTGGATAAAGTAGTCATTACACATGATGATTATGACCACAATGGTGGTTTAACTTCTCTTAAAAAGCTTATTGCAATTGAGCAAGTAATCACGACAAGCCAAGATATCCAATTAAAGAATATTAAACTTGAAAGCTATCAAGAACAAGAAGCGTTAGATGAAAATGACAAAAGTATTATTTTATTTACACAAATCAACCAATTGCGTTACTTGTTTATGGGCGATGCTTCAAAAAAAGTGGAACTTCATTTTTTAGAGCAATTCAATAAGCTAAAAGTTGATGTATTAAAAGTAGCGCATCATGGGAGTAATACAAGTTCTGATCCCTTCTTTATTCATCAACTGCACCCACAATTGAGCATCATTTCAAGTGGTAGGAACAATCGATACAATCATCCTTCTTATGAAGTAGTAGAAACTTTACAAAAAAGTCAAAGCTTCATACGTGATACACAAGAAGTAGGAAGTACTTCTATTTTCTATTTTTTAAACTGGAATATCGTCGTCAGTGCCAATCATGAAATCTTTTTTATGGTTTCCTAGATGTTTGAGTTGTGGTTCTTATATGAACTTGTTAAAATAGAGGAGGTGATAAAATGATATATGTACTTTATGGTGAGGAACACTATTTATTAAAAAAAGAATTACAGAGGATTATCGACAAGCATTTGAATTTCGAAAAGGAAATGAACACGGTTACTTATGATGCAAGTAAGAGTAGCATCGAAGAAATCATTGCAGATGCACAGACGATTCCTTTTTTCAGTGACTATAAAGTAATTGTGGTTAATCACTGCTCTTTTTTAAGTGGCAGTAACGACACTTCTATCGATGTAGATGTGTTAAACAACTATATGGATTCACCAAATGAATCAACTGTTCTTGTATTATTATGCGAACAAGCGAAACTGGATTCACGCAAAAAAATAGTAAAACGTTTACAGAAGGAAGCAACAGTGAAACACTATGCTTTGCTTAGTGAGCACGATCGTGATAAATTTATTCAACAAGAAAGCGCTAAGCGTAATATTCGTTTTGAAAGAGATGGATACCAAACGTTCTGTTATCGTATTGGCTTTTCATGTGATCGAATTATTAGTGAGTTAGAGAAACTAAGCTTACTTGGACAATCACTTCGTAGTGAGGATGTAAAGGCGTTAGTCACTAGACCATTGGATGACAATGTGTTTGATGTGTTTCAAGCCATCATTTCAAAGAACGTGAAACGCGCATACCAATACTGGTTGGATTTTGATGCACAAAACATCGATCCAATCGCACTTATCGCAATGTTAGCTTCACAATATCGTTTTTTACATCAAGTAAAAATACTACAGTTAAGTGGAGCAAGCAAAAGTGAGATAGCGAGCCAATTACAAGCACATCCTTATCGTGTAGAAAAAACAATGCAGAGCTGTCGGTTTGTTAAAGAAGATGAAATTAGTATAACATTAAATGAATTAGCACAATTAGACCAGGATATTAAAGCGGGTCGTATTGATAAAAAGTTTGGTTTTGAGATGTTCATACTACAAAGAGGTAGACAATGAAATCATTAAAAGAATTATATCGAATTGGTCCTGGTCCTTCTAGTTCCCATACTATTGGACCACAACGAGCATGTCTTAAATTTAAAGAACACACAAAAGATGCTACTTTTTATGAAGTGCATTTATATGGTTCTTTATCACTTACAGGAAAAGGGCATTTAACTGACTATATCGTTATGGAAACGTTGAAACCAATCGAATCAAAAGTATTTTTTCATAGCGAAACAAAAGAACACCCTAACACGATGATTTTAAAAGCATTTGTCGAAGGGGAAGAAATTCTTGAATGGACTGTTTATTCCGTTGGTGGTGGAGCGATTCAAATCAAAGGTTGCCACCAACAAGAAGAAAGCGAAGAAGTGTACACACAACAAAGTTTTGATGATATCAAAGCGTATTGTAAAGAAAACAAATTAAGAATCATTGATTATATCAACGAATGCGAAGATATCGATGATTACATGTTTTCCATTTTAGAACAAATGCTAAATACTGTAGAAACTGGATTAAGCAAAGAAGGTCTTTTACCAGGGAAACTGAAATTAGAAAGAAGCGCTAAGAAATTAAACGATATCGCAAATCGTATGGATTACGAAGAGAGAAGTAAGATGCTAATCAGTTCGTATGCGTATGCGGCTGCGGAAGAAAATGCATCTGGTGGAATTACAGTTACCGCACCGACTCTTGGAAGTAGTGGTGTCTTACCAGCGTTAATGTATTATTACTACAACAACAAAGGTGTCGATAAGAAAATATTAGTTGATAGTTTAAAAGTTGGTGGTTTATTTGGTAACTTAATCAAACAAAACGCAACTATTTCAGGTGCAAAAGGTGGATGCCAAGCGGAGATTGGTGCAGCTTGTAGTATGGCAAGTGCAGCCATTGCCTTTATTCAACGACTTAGCGACAAGCAGATTGAAGATGCCGCAGAGATTGGTATGGAGCATCATCTTGGATTAACTTGTGACCCAGTAGGTGGATATGTCATGATTCCATGTATTGAAAGAAACGCTGTTGCAGCATTAAGAAGTATGGACAACGCTTTCTTGATGAAACACTTAGGTTCTATTCGTGAAAGCAAAGTAAGTTTTGATATGGTAGTACATACGATGAACTATACAGGAAACAAACTTGCTGTTGAACTAAAAGAAACATCGCTTGGAGGATTGGCAACTATCGTTCCTTGTGAGAAACAACAATAACACAGTTTAAAACTGTGTTTTTTTAATGTATTGTTAGCTTACTATGTTGTGTTCATAAAATAAAAAAACAGAAGGTATCCAAATTTCATTTTGGACCTTTCTGCTTTTGAAACCAATCGCATAAAAAAACATACTCTATAATAGGTATGTTCATTTATACATTTTTATTATGCAATTTCGTTAATTGCTTTACTTAAACGTGCTTTTTGTCTACTTGCATAGTTTTTGTGACAAACTCTACCAGAAACAGCTTTGTCTAATTTAGAACTAGCAACAGCGTATGCTTTTGTTGCTGCATCTTTATCGTTAGCTTCAATAGCAGCTACAACAGCTTTAAGAGCAGTTCTTAAGTTTGTTTTTTGAGAAGATACTGCTAAGTTTCTTTTGTTGTTTGTAGTAACACGTTTCTTTTGTGACTTAATGTTAGGCATTTCTACACCTCCTAATTTCATGTGCCATAAAATTATAACAAAACTAATTGTAAAAAGCAATAATCACATTGAAATTTAAAAAGAAAGCCTGATTTTATTAAAATGAGTAGATAATTTGATAAATAAAATACAACAAGCTTATGAAATCGCAAAAGCAACGCTATTTTCTTTTGCATTTTTAAGGTTTTTGGATATAATTGTTATGTTAAGGAGTGATGTACAATGCGTATCGTTTTTATGGGAACGCCAATTTTCGCAACTGCGGTGTTAAAACAGTTGTTAAAAGATAATTATGAGGTTGTTGGAGTAGTGTCACAACCCGATAAAAAAGTAGGAAGAAAACAGATTGTAACACCAACTCCTGTGAAGGCTTGTGCACTGGAGAACAAAATCGATGTTTTTCAACCGATCAAAATCAAAGATGACTATGAACAAATCAAACAATGGAATCCAGATTTAATCGTGACTTGTGCATATGGACAAATGATTCCACAGCACATTTTAGATTTTCCTAAGTTAGGAAGTGTAAACGTGCATGCATCTTTGTTGCCAGATTTACGTGGTGGTGCACCAATTCATAAAGCCATTATGTATGGTAGAGATAAAACAGGTGTATCCATTATGCGTATGGTGCAAAAAATGGATGCAGGGGACTACATGTTGCAAAAAGAAGTCATCATTGAGAAAGATGATACGACAGCAATTTTGCATGATAAATTGATGGATTGCGCACAAATAGCAATTCATGAAGCGCTACCTTTATTAATCGAAGAAAAAGCACAATTTGTGCAACAAGACGAAAGTAAAGTAACGTATGCCTACAACATAAGCAAAGAAGAAGAAAAAATTAATGCCAATCAAGATGTACACACGGTATACAACCACATTCGTAGTTTAATTAGTTGGCCTGTGGGTTACATTGAAGTGGATGGGAAAAAAATAAAAATTCATGAAGCAAGATTTCATTCTTATGATGTCTTATTTCCAGTTGGAAGTTTGTATGTACAAGAGAAACAATTGTACTTACAATGTGAAAATGGAACACTACAATTATTATATGTACAATTAGAAGGAAAGGCAAAATGCAGTGCCAAAGAATTCATTAATGGTGCAGGAAGAAAATTTGTGAATTAGTAAGTTCACAATTGAGTTAGAAAGGAGATTCTTAATGAATCAAAAAAATATACGTAACTTTTCCATTATCGCGCATATTGATCATGGAAAGTCGACATTAGCCGATCGTATCTTAGAGTTTACTGAAACAGTAACACAACGAGATATGAAATCACAATTATTAGATACGATGGACTTAGAAAGAGAACGCGGTATTACCATTAAATTAAACGCGGTGCAATTAACCTATCGTAGTAAGGATGGGCAAGATTACATTTTTCATTTAATTGACACACCAGGACATGTCGATTTTACTTATGAGGTGTCACGTTCTTTAGCAGCTTGTGAAGGAGCTGTTTTGGTTGTGGATGCAGCACAAGGGATAGAAGCACAAACATTAGCAAATGTGTATTTGGCATTGGATAATGATTTGGAAATTTTACCTGTCATCAACAAAATCGATTTACCAAGTGCACAACCAGATGTTGTGAAACAAGAAATTGAAGATGTAATAGGCTTGGATGCTTCCTTTGCACCATTAATCAGTGCAAAAAGTGGATTAAACATCCAAGATGTTTTAGAAGCGATTGTTAAGTATGTACCTGCTCCACAAGGTGATGTGAATGCACCTTTAAAAGCATTGGTGTTTGATTCCATATATGATTCGTATCGTGGGGTTATCGCATTCGTAAGTATTAAAGAGGGAAAAATAAAAGTTGGAGATAACATTCGTTTTATGGCAACAGGTGCTGTTTACGAAGTATTAGAAGTAGGAATTCGTAATCCAAAAGAAGTGAAAAAAGACGAATTGTTATGTGGTGAAGTAGGTTGGATTAGCGGTGCAATCAAATCGATTAAAGACGTTCGCGTCGGAGATACGATCACAACGGACAATCATCCTGCGGATAGTGCTTTAGAAGGATATCGTGTTATGAATCCAATGGTTTACTGTGGGTTATATCCGATTGATAACGCGAAATACAATGACTTACGAGATGCATTAGAAAAACTACAATTAAATGATGCATCGTTACAATTCGAGGCGGAAGCATCACAAGCTCTAGGATTTGGGTTTCGTTGTGGATTTTTAGGATTGTTACACATGGATGTTGTTCAAGAACGTATCGAACGTGAATACAACATTGAAATGATCGCTACCTCTCCATCCGTTGTCTACCATACTTATATGAATGATGGTTCTATGATACTTGTAGATAATCCATCTTTGCTTCCAGAAGCACAGAAGATTGACCGTATTGAAGAACCTTATGTAAAAGCAACCATTATGGTTCCTAACGAATACGTTGGTGCAATTATGGAATTGTGCCAAAAGAAACGTGGGATTTACAAAGATATGATTTACATTGATGCCAATCGTATGAACGTGATTTATGAATTGCCTTTGGCTGAAATTGTTTTTGATTTCTTTGATCGTTTGAAATCTTGTACAAAAGGATATGCCTCTTTCGATTATGAAATCATCGGTTACCAATCAAGTAATTTGGCGAAAATGGATATTTTATTAAATGGTGAAATTATTGATGCATTAAGTATCATCGTGCACAAAGACTTTGCACACCAAAGAGGAAGCCAATTAACATCAAAATTAAAAGAATTGATACCGAAACATCAATTCGAAATTCCTATTCAAGCTGCGATTGGTGGTAAAATCGTTGCTCGAACAAATATTAAGTCATTACGTAAAAACGTATTAGCGAAATGTTATGGGGGAGATATCTCTCGTAAGAAGAAATTGTTAGAGAAACAAAAAGAAGGTAAAAAGCGTATGAAATCTGTTGGTAGTGTAGACATTCCACAAGAAGCGTTTATGGCTGTATTATCAATGGAGGACGAGTAATATGTTCTCACTTGTTAACACAAAGGAAGAAATCAAAGAAGTTGCAGACAAAGCGGAAGTAATTTGGAATGAACATTTTACCCCTATTATTGGAAAGCAACAAGTCGATTATATGCTTGCTCGTTTTTTAAGTGAAACAGCAATCACAGAAGCGATACAAGAAGGATATCAATTTTACCAAATTCAACATCTTGGTAAATTGGTTGGTTTCTTTTCTATCCACATTGAAGAATCTCTGTTTTTAAGTAAACTATATGTAGAAAAAGCAGCGCGAGGTTTGAAACTAGCGAGCAAAGCAATGCTTTATATCGAACAATTAGCGAAAGAAAACAAATGTAAATCCATATGGTTAACTTGCAATAAATACAATGAGACAACCATTGCAATCTATCAAAAAATGGGGTTTGAAATTTTTGATAGCGTCGTAAATGATATTGGGAATGGTTATGTCATGGATGATTACTATTTACGAAAAATGTTATAAGCAGTTGATATTTCTATCAACTGCTTTTTATTCGCTTATTTCATTGTTAATTATGATAGAATAAAAGTAGATAAAGGAGTTCATTATGTCATACTTATATTTGCATATCCCTTTTTGTTCTTCCATCTGTTATTACTGTGACTTTAAACGTAGTATTTATGACGAAACATTAGTGAATAAATACTTAGAAGTAGTAGCGAAGGAATTCAAAGAGCTGACAATTGATGAGTTAGAAACCATTTACATAGGCGGTGGAACGCCTAGTTGTTTGTCTTACAAACAACTGGAAGTACTTTTGCATTATTTTGATCCTTATTTAAAAAATGTACAAGAGTATACCATTGAATCTAATTTAGAATCACTTACCAAAGAAAAAATGCAATTGCTTTTAAAACATGGAGTTAATCGAATTTCGCTTGGTGTGCAATCGATGCAAGATAATTTGTTGCGTTTAATGAATCGAAAGCATACAAGCGATGATGTAATAAAAATGTTAGATAATTTACATGAATGGGGAATGAACAATATTTCGGTCGACTTAATTTATGGATTACCAAGTCAGACGTTATCAATGTGGCAAGAAGATTTGCATCTACTTTGTTCAAATCCCAATGTGAAACATATTTCACTGTATTCGTTAACGATTGAAGAAAACAGTGTGTTTCATAAGATGAACTACAAAGTATGTGCAAATGACTTAGAAGCGAAAATGTATGAAGAAGCCATTGCCATAAGCGCACAATATGGGTTCCACCAATACGAAATCGCGAACTTTGCAAAAGATGGTTACGAATCCAAACATAACAAAGCATATTGGCGTTATGAAGACTTTTATGGATTTGGTTTAGGTGCAAGTGGTAAAAAAGGAAACATTCGTTATACAAAACAAGGCAGTATAATAGATTATTGTAACCATAAAGAAGAGTTAGAAGAAGAGGTGTTAAGCAAAGAAGACATGATGTTTGAACATATCATGATGTCATTACGAATGCGCCAAGGATTGGATTTAAAA
Organism: uncultured Erysipelotrichaceae bacterium; assembly: GCA_964370395.1. Classification (GTDB taxonomy): domain Bacteria; phylum Bacillota_I; class Bacilli_A; order Erysipelotrichales; family Erysipelotrichaceae; genus JBGUVL01. Next base: position 92,544 of record CAYJIZ010000008.1, on the reverse strand, counting down.
CGATTTAAAGATCTGTATCAAGTTGATTGTATTACTTATTATTACGATAAAATAAAGAAACGATTAGACCAAAAGGATTTAATTGTTCAAGATGACTACTTGTTTGTAAGTGAGAAAGCAATGTTTTATTTGCATGATATATTAGTCGATTTTATGGATTAGGAGAAATAAGATGAAAGAAAAGTGTTTACAAAGTGAAGTAATATACGATGGAAAGATAATAAAGGTAGAGAAGGATCGTATCGAATTGGAAGATGGCCATCAAAGTATGCGAGAAGTGGTGCATAACACAGGTGGTGTTTGTGTTTTGGCATTTGATGAAGATGAGAACATCATTTTGGCGAAACAATTTCGTTATCCATTCAAAGAAGAATTGTTTGAACTACCTGGTGGAAAACAAGATGGCGATGAGCGTTTTGAAGAGAGTGGAATGCGTGAGTTGTTAGAGGAAACAGGATACATTAGTGATGAGGTTACCTATCTTGGATACTTCTATCCAACCGTCGCTTATTGCAGTGAAATCATTCATATGGTAGTAGCCAAAAACTGTGTTTATCGTCAACAGCAACTTGACGAAGGTGAACATGTTGAAGTGTTTAAAGTAAGCAAACAAAAGATGTATGAAATGATTTGCAACAACGAAATCAAAGATGGAAAAACAATTGTTGCCTTTATGAAATACGAAGCTACAAAAAACAACTTGTGAGCATAAGCAAAGTTGTGACAATTCAAGTTTAAAATTGTATAATGAAAGTAGGAAGAGAGGTATTTCTTATGAAAACAAATGCAATCATTACAATTAGTAGACAATTTGGAAGTGGAGGAAGATTAATTGCTAAGAAATTGGCAGAACGTTTGGACATTCCTTTTTATGACAAAGAATTAATTGCTATGGCAGCTGCCGAAAGCGGAATTGATCAAGAAGTATTTGAAAGCGAAGAATACCGTACGAGTCGTTCTTTTTATCTATTAGGAACAATTGGGTATACGCTAGGAAGTCCTGTTACGATTAATTCGATGATGTCATTAAATGATCGTATGTTTATGGTGCAATCAGATGTGATTGAAAACATTGCGAAAAGTGGTCCTTGTGTTATCGTTGGTAGATGCTCTGATTATGTATTAAAAGATTATGAAAATGCAATTCATATCTATGTACATGGTGAATTAGAAGATCGTAAACTTCGTGCTATTGAAGAATACAAGATCGCTGCAGTAGATGTGGAAGACTTTTTAGGAAAGATTGATCGTGAGCGTGCTAACTATTATAATTACTACACGGGACGCAAATGGGGAAATGCCAACAACTACAACTTATCTATTGATTCCACAAAATTTGGTTTGGATAAAATTGTCGATATGATTGTTGAATTAGTAGAAGAAAAATAATTGAAAAGTGAGAAAGAAAAGAGGAACCGTTCGATAACGATTCCTCTTTTTTCATTTTACTCATAGTATTTTAATAGTGCTTGTGTTCCTAAATCTTGCATTCCTTTTGCTTCAAGTTCCTCATACATTGCTAAAACGCTATCTAACATTTGTAAACTGACATTGTGTTTTTCCATCACTTCTTTGGCGATTTTCATATCTTTCACAAAGTGTTTGATGAAAAACCCAGGAGCAAAATCGCCATCCAAAACTCTAGGAGCCATATTGTTTATTTGCCAACTACCAGCAGCCCCACTAGCAATCGCTTTTAAGACAAGTTGTGGATCAAGTCCGTTTTGTCTCATATAAACCAACGCTTCACTATAGGCAGCAGTTGCCCCGGCAACAGCGATTTGGTTGCACATTTTACAATGTTGACCAAACCCGCTTTCGCCAATGTAATTAATATTTGTTCCCATTAACGCAAATAACGCTTGTGTTTTATGATAAGCTTCATAGTCACCACCGACCATAATTGATAATGTTGCAGCTTTGGCTCCGCTATCTCCTCCAGATACAGGTGCATCAAGGACTTTTTGTTTTGCACTCTCTGCTATTTTTTTAGCTAATAGGGGAGAGGAAGTCGTCATATCAATTAAGATTGCGTCTTCTTTGGCGTTTGCCACTATTCCATTCTCACCTAAATACACTTCTTCTACATCTTTTGGGTAAGCAACCATCGTAAATACATAATCACAATCTTTTACACAACTTGCAATAGAGTCAAATACATTTGCTCTGCCTTCGAATTCTTTCAGTTTTTCTTTGCTTCGATTATATACGTTTACGTCATGTTTCGCTTCGATTAAATGATTTGCCATTGCTTTCCCCATGACACCAGTTCCAATCCATGCTATTCTCATATTATCACCTCGTTTATTATTATAACAAACTTTTGTGTTTGTTCGCGCCCAATTTAAAAAAGGGACACATCATTTTCATATATTGTTCACATTTAGACAATATCATAGAGGTGTAAAGTTAGGAGATGATTCTATGAATGAAAAACAAAAGAAGATTGCAAGTTATGTAGGTGCTGGTGCCATAGTCTTTGCATTAGCAACTGGTGGAGGATATTTAGGAACAACGATGGCTGATACGCAGGACAATAATAACAGTACTGATAAAATAGTAAAAACAAGTGCTACTGATAGTCCTACGACTGACATTTCAAAGGTGGCAGAAAGTGCTGCACCAAGTGTAGTCGCAATTACGACAGAAGTTGTACAAAAAGGTAACTTCATGCGTGAAGCAGTACAACAAGGGGCAGGAAGTGGTGTAATTATTAGCGAAGATGGTTACATTATCACAAACCATCACGTCGTAGAAGGGGCTTCCAACATTAAAGTAACATTAAATGACAACAAAGAATACGATGCAACCTTAATTGGTAGTGACTATACTAATGACGTTGCTGTTATTAAAATCGATAAAAACGATTTAACTGTTGCGTTAATTGGTGACTCTGATAAATTAAAAGTAGGGGAAGATGTCATTGCGATTGGAAATCCCTTAGGTACACTTGGTGGTACGGTAACAGAAGGTATTTTAAGTGCTACATCTCGTGAAATCACAATTGAAGATGTAGACATGACGTTATTGCAAACAAGTGCTGCTGTTAACCCTGGTAACTCAGGTGGTGGGTTGTTCAATACAAGTGGCCAACTAATCGGAATTGTGAATGCGAAAATTAGCCAAGAGGGAATTGAAGGAATCGGATTTGCGATCCCTAGTAATAAAGCCATTGAAATCGCTGAACAAATTATTGATAACGGTGGTTTCGCAAGTGGTAACTATACATTAGGTATTACAATGATTAACGTAGAAGATGAAGCAACAGCACAAAAATACAATGTTAATAAAACAGGAATTTATGTGTATGAAGTGAGTGAAAATTCCAATGCGCAAAAAGCAGGTATCGAAGCTGGTGACTTGTTAGTATCGATTAATGGTACAAAAATTACAGATACCGAAAAAGCAAGATCCTTAATTAAAGACAGCAAAAAAGGAGATACTTTAAAAATCGTAATTGAACGTGATGGTAAAAGTAAGACGATCACAATAGAAGTTTAGAAATAGCTTGAAACCATAAGGGTTGTATGCTATTATAAAAAAGGTTTTATTCTAGGAATGTGGAGTCCTCAACCCATGTCTTGGATTAGAACGTCATTTAATAGGAGGAAAACAAAATGATTACAAAAGCAAAAAAACAAGAAATTATGAAGGAATACGCAACACACGAAGGTGACACAGGTTCTCCAGAAGTACAAGTTGCTGTATTAACAGAAGAAATTAACCGTTTAACTGAGCACATGAAAGAACACAAACATGACTTTCATTCTCAAAGAGGATTAATGCAAAAAGTTGGTACTCGTCGTAACTTATTAAAATACTTAAAAGGAAAAGACTTAAACCGTTACCAAACATTAATCAAACGTTTAGGATTACGTAAATAATTTCGTAGAAAAGCCACATTGGTGGCTTTTTTTTATGTGTCAATAAAGCTTTTTTATTGTTCCCTTTACAGAAAATGTATGATATGATTACAAAGGAAAATAAGAGGTGATATGATATGACGAAAGAGATATTTCGTTTGGATTTCCATGGTCGTGGGATCGTGGTCGAAACAGGAGAGATTGCAAAACAAGCAGGTGGATCAGTAATCGTAAGATACGAAGATACTGCAGTATTATCATGTGCTACAGCAAGTTCTCAAGCAAAAATGGATATTGATTTTTTCCCGTTAACAGTAACATACGAAGAAAAATTATATTCAGTAGGAAAAATTCCAGGAGGATTCTTACGTAGAGAAGGAAGACCTGGAGAACATGCAACATTAACAGCACGTATGATTGATAGACCAATCCGTCCGTTATTTGCAGAAGGATTTAGAAATGAAGTACAAGTTGTGAATACTGTATTATCAGTAAACCAAGATTGTACACCAGAAATGAGTGCAATGTTAGGTGCATCATTAGCTTTATGTGTTAGTGATATTCCATTCAATGGACCAATTGCTGGAGTTAACGTTGGATACATCAACAATGAATACGTAATTAACCCTACACCAGCACAATGTGAAGAAAGTAAAATCTTCTTAAGTGTTGCAGGGACAAAATACGCTGTGAACATGGTTGAATCATGGGCAAGCGAAGTGAGCGAAGAAGAAATGTTGCAAGCGATTTTATTTGGACATGAAGCAATCAAACAATTGGTTGCATTCCAAGAAGAAATCGTTGCGAAAGTAGGAAAAGAAAAACGCGAAATCGAATTGTATGCTATCGATGATGCAGTAGACAAAGAAGTTCGTGAAAACTTTGAAACAAAAATGCGTGCCGCTGTTTCGATTGAAAAGAAACTTGAACGTTATGGTAAAATTGATGAAATTACTGCAGAAGCAGTAGCGTCATTTGAAACAAAAGAGTTTGAAAGCGACAAAGCAAAAGACCGTATTTTAAAACAAGTAAAACAAATTTGTCACAGTATTGAAGCGGATGAAGTAAGACGTTTGATCATCGAAGATAAAGTTCGTCCTGATGGAAGAAAAATCGATGAAATTCGTGCGTTAAATTCTCAAGTGGATTTATTACCAAGAGTGCATGGAAGTGCATTATTTACTCGTGGAGAAACACAAGTATTAAGTGTGACAACACTTGGTGCTATTAATGACAATCAAATTATTGATGATTTAACGGATGTTGATACAAAACGTTTTATGCATCACTATAACTTCCCACCTTACTCAGTAGGGGAAACAGGAAGAATGGGTACACCGGGTAGACGTGAAATCGGACATGGTGCACTTGGAGAAAAAGCGTTAGCGCAAGTCCTTCCTTCATTGGAAGAATTCCCATATACAATTCGTACAGTGGCAGAAGTATTAGAATCGAATGGAAGTAGTTCACAAGCTTCTATTTGTGCTGGTACAATGTCATTAATGGCAGCTGGAGTTCCAATTAAAGCACCAGTAGCTGGTATTGCGATGGGTCTTATTATGAACGAAGACAACAACCAATATACAGTGTTGACAGACATTCAAGGTATGGAAGACCACTTCGGTGATATGGACTTTAAAGTAGCTGGTACAAAAGATGGTATTACTGCTTTACAAATGGATATCAAAGTAAATGGAATCACTCGTGAAATTTTTGAAGAAGCGTTAGCACAAGCAAAAATTGCAAGAGAACAAATTCTTGAAAATATGATGGCTGCAATCGGACAACCTCGTGAAGATGTTAGTACGTATGCACCGAAAACACAAATGATGAAAATTTCTCCAGATAAGATTAAAGATGTAATCGGACCTGGTGGAAAAATGATTAACCAAATTATTGAAGCTTGTGATGATGTGAAGATTGACATCGAAGACGACGGACAAGTTATTATCTATCACATGGATCGTGCAGCGATCAACAAAGCAGTAGCGATGATTGAAGACATTTGTCGTGAAGCAAAAGTTGGGGATGTGTTTGATGCGAAAGTTGTTCGTATTGAAAAATTTGGAGCATTTGTTAACTTATTCAGCGGTTGCGATGGTTTATTACATGTATCAAAAATCAAACACGAACGTGTTGAAAAAGTAGAAGATGTACTAAAACTTGGTGATGTTGTGAAAGTTAAAGTGGTTGAAGTTGATGACAAAGGTAGAGTAAATGTATCTGCAAAAGCATTAATTGAAAAACCTGAAAAGAAAGAAGATTAATTGAAATAAAATACTGATGCTAGTTAGTGTCAGTATTTTTCTTTTTTTATGAAAGAGTTGTTTCATTTTGTTTCATAAGTAACTCGATTTATGGTAAAATAAATACTGAGGTGAATAACATGAACTATTTAAACGAAAGCAAAAAATACGAAGAAGCATTTCTTCAAGATTTAAAACATATAATCGCGATTCCTTCACTTAGAAACGAAGAAGAGAAAAGCGAAAATGCACCATTTGGGAAAGGATGTCGTGAAGCATTGGATGCCATGTTAGCAATGGCAAAACGTGATGGTTTTAAGACGATTGACTACAATGGATATGCTGGTGTGATTGAATACGGAGAAGGGGAAGAAAGTGTCGGTGTACTTGGACACTTAGATATCGTTCCCATCGGAGTTGGTTGGAGCAAAGATCCTTTCGCATGTGAAATCGAAGATGGCTACGTTTTTGGACGTGGTGTTTTGGATGACAAAGGACCTACATTATGTGCCTATTATGCATTAAAGATGATTAAGGATGCAGGCATTAAATTAAACAAGAAAATCATGATCATTGTTGGTTGTGATGAAGAAAGTGGTATGGAATGTATGGATTACTACAGCAAGCATGGTGAAATACCTACTTGTGGATTCACACCAGATGCAGATTTTCCTTTGATTTATGGAGAAAAGGGTATTCTGGATTATCACTTGTGTGCCAAACGCGAAACCGTAATTAAAAAAATGATTGCTGGAGAACGTCCTAATATCGTGATTGGAAAAGCGAGTGCAATCTTACCAAACATGAGTGAAGAACAAGAAAAAATGTATCATTTCTATTTGCAAACCCATGCCACAACGGGAAAAGTGATTCGTAAGAATGATGAAGTGGAATTAGAAATGGATGGTGTTTTCCAACATTCTGCTTATTGTTACAAAGGAATGAACGCAGCATTACACCTATTGAATTTTATTGGGTATGCTTACGATGACGCGTTAAGTAAAGAATTATATGATTTGCTAAGCGATTGGAAGGGAACTGGAGTTAACATTGCAATTGAAGGTGCGTATATGGGACCATTAACAATGAACACTGGTATTGTAACAATTGAAAACAACAGCTGTGATGTTTGTGTTGATATTCGTTACCCTAACGATGTGAGTGGGGAACAATTAATTGAAAAAATCAAAGAAACAATAAAAACAAAAGGATATGCGTTAACTGTAGAAAATTGCAGTGACTCCAAACCATTGTTTGTGGATCCTAAATCTCCATTAATTACAACGCTTGAACAAAGTTACCGTAAGTATGCAAACGATACTTTTACACCAATTAAAACGATTGGTGGAGGTACTTATGCACGTAAATTTGAAAACTTTGTTGCTTTTGGACCAGAATTTCCAAACAAAGAAGAAACTTCTTTCTTCGTTGGTGGTCCACATGAAAAAGACGAAGGTATGAAAATTGAACATTTAATGCAAGCGATGGCAATCTATGCTGATGCGATTCAAACGCTTGCAACACAAGAAGAAGGAACTTTATAAAAATGAGAATGCGTAGATTAAAATGGGCACCTTCCTTTTTGAAAGAATCAAAAATGGTCGTAGATGCAAGTGCCTATAAAGGAAAATGGAAAGCAACGTTTCAAAAAGATAAATTACATATCGAAATAGGAACCGGAAAAGGGGACTATTGGATTAACATGTCACAGAAATATCCAGAAGCACTTTGGATCGGTATTGAAAAAAACGAAAGTGTAGCCGCTCTTGCGGTTCGCAAAAGTGGTGAGGATAGTGACAACCGTCGTTTTATTTACGGCGATGCAAATCTTATCGATGAATGGTTTGGCAAAGGAGAGGTGGATGTCATTCACTTGAATTTCTCTGATCCTTGGCCAAAGAACAGAACAAAAAAACGTCGTTTATCACATTCTAATTTTTTATTGAAATACCAAACGATATTGCATTATGATGGAGAAATCCAAATGAAAACAGACAATGCTTCTTTATTTGAGTATTCCATTTTAGAATTTGCAGAAAACGATTTTAAACTAGTTGATTTTAGTGTCGATTTTAGACGTGAATTACACGATGAAGATGTAATCAGTGAATACGAAAGCAAATTTATGGAACAAGGAAATCCCATCTATCGTGCCGTTTGGAAACGCAAATAAGATACGAGGTTAGTATGAAAAAGCAAATAGGGTTAGCGATGATTGCTTTGCTTTTATTTGGTTGTAGCGCTGCTAGTGAAGATAAAGTAAAAGAAGAAGTAACCAACGTTTTAAAAGAAAATGTAAAAGATGTAGATGTTGCTTCAATCAATCGAAGCAAACCAGACTACTCCTTTTTCTTGCCGCATGATATGGGTGTAGAAGATAGTACGGCATTAGGTAGTGTTTTACTTAAAGATGGGTATAAAATTGTTTTGAATTTTACACCAAGTGCTATCATCATCAGTGAATACTATGTAGATTTTGAAGAAAAAGAAGAAGATTTAGAAATTGAATTTAAGAACTATACGGAAGAGAACTTGCGAAGTTTGATCAAAGATGAGCGTTTAATGGATAAAAACGAAGCAAGTGCAGCGATGGCTTCGGATGTAGTAGAGAAAATAAAAGTCGATTATGGTGTCAATGTAGAAAACCGTAATAACACATTACTATTCAGTGGTAATTACAAAGGAAAAGACGAGAAATCTTATTTCTATCAATTGCAGTTAAAACGAGTGAATGATACGTATTACATTCATTTTGATGGCACCTTACTAACATTAACAAGTATCGTTCCAGTTGCTGAGGTTGATGATATTGTCTATCGAATGTTAGTCATCGCAAAATCAGTTGAATATGATAAAGAAGCAATTTTAAAAAATTATTCGCTTCAATATGAGTTAGAAAAAATGCAACAACGATTTGAAGAACAGCATAATTATATTTATCGTAACCTACCAGCGGAAGGTTATTTAGAGGATTTATTAAATCAAGAAGAGTGGAACTCACCAAATTAGGAGGTCATTATGAAAACAATGATGCAAGAATTACAATCACTAGAACAATTAGAAACGCTAACATCAAGTGATAAAACAACAATTTTAACGTTTAGCGCAGATTGGTGTCCTGACTGTATGTTCATTAAGCCTTTTTTACCAAGGTTAATTGAAAAATACAGCGAGTATACCTTTGTATATGTAGATACAACAAAGTTTGCTGATGTAGTAAAAGAATACAATATTATGGGGATTCCAAGTTTTGTTGCTGTAAAAAACAACAAAGAGTTAAATCGTTTTGTTTCTAAACTACGTAAAACAGAAAAAGAAATCGATGATTTTTTAGCTACGTGCCAATAGATGTTATTTTCATTTCGTTAAGAAAGCGGTATAATAAATAAAAGTGATACTACTCACAAAACTTCGGTAGAAAGGGTGAAGCATATGTTTAAAAAGATTCAAGATTGGTTATTTAAAGAAGATTTAGAAGAATTGGATATCGATGAAAAGGAAGATGAAGTAGAAGAATTTAGTTTTGATGAAAGTGATTTGTTTGCAGCACGAAAAGAAGAAGCGAAAAAGCATTCTTTTTTTGAGCGTATAAAACAAGAACCTGAAGAAGACTTTGAAGAGGAAATTCCTTTAAAGAGTGCTCCTGTGAGTGAAAAGGTGAAAGTAGCTCCTACTCCAACCCCAAAAATTACAATCGACATTCAAGCTGATGACAAAGCAACAAGTAATGCGAAAGTAGATACAATGGCGCAACCACAAAGGGTTAGTTTGACTCGCAAAGAAGAATTTGAAATGGCACCTGTTATTTCTCCTTACTTTGGAGTAAAAGGGGACAAACAAGACGTTGAGCACGTGAAGTTAAACACGATTTCGCATTCGTCTAAAAAAGAAAGTTTCAATACTGTAATTTCTCCATTTTATGGTGAGAAAGAAACAAAAAAAGAAATTCGACAAACCATTTATCATGAAGAAAACAATAACAATCTTGATAAAGTATTTAGTGGACCATCCGTTATTGAAGATGAGATACCTTTTCATGACGATGAAGATAATATTTCATTAGATGCAATCGTACAAACACCAAATACCAATGACGATGATTTAATTCAATTCTCATTGTTTGGGGAAGCAAAAAGAATTCAAGAAGAAGAATTTGAAAATGAAAATAGCGAAGAAAATGATAATGAAGAATTACCATTTTAAAAGAGGTGAATAAGTATGTATTATTTCATTGGAATCAAAGGTTCTGGAATGGCATCTTTAGCATGCATTTTAAAAGATCAAAACGAAGAAGTTGCAGGTAGTGACATCGACAAGTATATTTTTATTCAAAATAGTTTAGAAGAAAGAAACATTCCTATCTATTCCTTCAACAAAGATAACATTCAAGATCATATGAACGTAATTATTGGGAATGCCTTTGATGAAAGCAATGAAGAAGTCGTTGCTGCACTTCAAAATCCAACTGTAACAACATATACCTATCCACAATTTTTAGGTCACTTAGTAGACCAGTATCACTCTATTTGTGTTTGTGGAACACATGGTAAAACAGGGACAACAGGAATGTTAGCACATGTATTATCCAAAGTGAGTCCAACTGGTTATTTAATTGGCGATGGAACTGGATATATGCCTAAGGGAAGCGAAAACTTTGTATTAGAGTCATGTGAATACAAACGTAACTTTTTAGCGTATCACCCTGATTATGCATTGCTTTTGAACATTGAGTTAGATCATGTTGATTATTATAAAGATATGGATGATTATTTAAATGCCTTTGAAACTTTTGTGAACCAAGCCAAAAAAGGCGTTGCTATTTTTGGGGATGAGGAAAATGCACACAAAATTAAAATAAACAAAGAGCATTTGTTTTATGGATTAAACGAAGATAATGATGTATGTGCAAAAAATGTAGTAGAAGACCAAGATGGTGTACATTTTGATTGTTACTACAAAAATACATTTTATGCGCACTTTCGTTTTCCTTTGTATGGATTACACTTGCTATATAACGCATTAGGTGTTATTACTATTGGTATCATGAACAACTTAGATGCAGCGTTGCTTCAAGAAGCAATTGCAAGTTTTGATGGAGTAAAACGTCGCTTTAATATCGAAACAAATAACGACAATGTTTATATCGATGATTACGCGCACCATCCTACGGCAATTAAGATGACAATCAAGGCAGCAAAACAAAAGTATCCAGATAAAAAAATTATTGCTGTTTTTAAACCAGATCGTTTCTCTCGAATTCATTATTTCATTGATGGATTTGATGAAGCATTTGCACAAGCAGATGCAACCTTCCTGTGTGATTTTCCTGAAAATGCACAAAAAGAAGAGGGGATTGACATCACGATTGAAGACTTAAAAAACAAGGTGAAAAACAGTCAAATTATCAAAGAAGACGAAGCAGCTGCAAAGCATTTGGCTAGTTTAGGACCAGCTGTTTATGTGTTTATGAGTTCAAAAGATATTTATAACTTAAAAAATAAAGTGAAAGATTTTCATTAACGTTGAAAATGCTTACAAAGTAGTGTAAAATAAGAGCGAGGTGGCATTATGGGAACGGATCAATTTATCATGATAATAAGCAAAGTAAGTATGTATTTACTACCAGTAGCAGGATTAGTATTACTGGTTTTTCTGATTTTATTTTTTAGACATTTAATTGTGGCTTTAAAATCATTAAACCAAACTTTATTACAAACAACAAAGATGGTAGAAGATTGCGATGTGCAAATCAAAAAATTAGACAAACCACTTAATACGATTAACGAACTTTCTGATACAGTAGATAATGTGCATGAAATGACGAAATCTGCATTAAGTAGTACGATTGCTTTAATCATCAATAATTTAAGTGCAATTAAAGACAAATTTATGAATAAGAAAAATGACACTTGCGAAAGTAGTGAAGAAGTTTTTGAAGAAAGCGAGGAATCATAATGAACGAGAAGGATGTAGAAAATTTCGAACAATTTGAAAATGATACAAAATTAGAATTGATTCGTTTAAAAGAATCCGCAAAAGATTCAAAAGCTAAGTCAATTATTAATTCCATTAGTGAAGAGTTAGAAAAATGGCTAGCGGAAGCGAAAGCTTTTATCGAAGAGCATAAAGATAGCGAAAAACTAAAAGATATTATTGCGAATGTGAAAGAAGAAACAACAAACGTATTGTCAAAAGTGAAAGAAAAAGCGAATGACATTAAAGATGATGATAAAATGAAAGATTTTGTGGATGCAAGTAAAGAAAACTTGAAAAAAGCAAAAGAGAAAATGAACGATAATGAAACGTATACAAAAGTAAAAGAAAATGTAATCAATACTTTTGAAACGATTAAGAATGATGAGAATTTAAAAGAAGGGGTTAAAAAAGTCAAAAACACAACACTTCAAATTGCGAAAAAAGCATTGTCAAAAATTGAAGAAGTGTTAGATAAAGACGATGATGAAATCGTTGTCCATTCCATTAAAAAGGAAGACGAAGGGGAATAATAGAGGGAACATATGAAAAGAATCACAATATATGATGTAGCAAAAGAAGCGGAAGTTTCACTTGCCACTGTATCGCGTGTTATTAATGGATCTGAAGTAGTACGAGAAGATACACGTTTAAAAGTACAAGAAGCAATTGAGAAACTAGGATACAAACCAAATGCCATTGCGCAAGGATTGGCGCTACAAAAAACAACTACAATTGCATTAGTTGTACCAGAAGCAAGTTTTTATTATACAGGTCAAATCATTAACGGATTAATTGATGTTGCGAAAATCTACAATTACAACATTGTGTTGCATACTACAACAGAGGGAATTAGTCGTACAAATGATATCATTGAAACAATTATTAAATCTAGAGTAGATGGAGTTATCATCTTTAATGATAAATTAGCGAAAGAAGAATTAACAACATTAACAAACTACCAAGTTCCAATCGTTGTTATCGGAAACCGTATTATTGCAGATAACATCTGTTCTGTATACGTTGATTATTCAAAACTAATTTATGAATTTGTTGATAAATACATTAAAAAAGGGAAAACGAATATCGCATTGGTAGAGGATAGAAAAAATCCTGCAATGATTCGCCAATTAAATGAAGGATTACAAAAAGTATTCAAAGATAACGGATTACAATTTACTAACTATATTGAAATCCCTAAAGAATACCGTTCTTCTTATGTATTTTTAAAAGAGTACTTCCAATCACAACGTCATGATTTAATCATTACGTATCGTGATTCACAAGCAATGGCTGTTATCAATACAACCAAAGAAATTGGGTTAAGTATTCCTGATGACTTAGAATTAGTTTGTGTATTGGATAGTAAATACAACTCAATGGCAAGACCTCAAATTTCAGGATTTAAAATTCCTGATTACGACTTAGGGGCTGTGTCAATGCGTGTTATGACAAAAATGTTACAAGACGATGGGGAAGAAGAAAGCTACAACAAAGAAACTGAGTTAAGCTATATTTATACTCCAAGAAAAACAACAAAATAGAAACTTTGAAAAGACAGAGTAACTATAAACTTATGTGTTAGAGAGATGATGGTCGCTGCAAATCATTACATAAGTATAGTGAATACACCTTTGAGTTCCATTTATGGCGAGTAGCTTGCGTTAAAAGTTTGAGTGCACATATTGTATGTGAACTAAGGTGGTACCGCGTTACAATTAACGTCCTTAGCGATAAGGGCGTTTTTTTATTTGAAAAGGAGAGAGAAAATGAATTTATTTGAAGAGTTAAAGTGGAGAGGGTTAGTTAATGATATTACTAGTCCACAATTAGAAGCAAAATTAAACGAAGGTGGAATGACATTTTATATTGGAACTGACCCAACTGGGGATAGTTTACACATTGGTCACTTCTCATCGTTATTGTGTGCAAGACGTTTGAAAGAACACGGACATCATCCAATTATGTTAGTCGGTGGTGCAACAGGATTTATTGGTGATCCAAAAGCAACAGGAGAGCGTAATATGCTTACCAAAGAGTTATTGGAACACAACTACAACTGTTTAAGCAAACAAATTGAAAGCTTATTTGGTTTTGAAATGGTAAACAACTTAGATTGGACCAAAGACATTACGGTGATTGACTTTTTAAGAGACTATGGGAAGTACTTTAATGTTAACTACATGATTAACAAAGATACGGTAAAACGTCGTTTGGATTCAGGAATCAGTTACACTGAATTTTCATACATGATTTTACAATCATTGGACTTTTTAAAGTTATACGAAGAAAAGAACTGTACGTTACAAATTGGAGGACAAGACCAATGGGGTAACATTACTGCTGGTTTAGAATTAATTCGTAAAAAACATGGTGCGGATGTGGAATGTTTTGGATTAACTATGCCATTAATCACAAAAGCTGATGGTTCAAAATTTGGAAAAAGTGAAAAAGGAACAGTATGGTTAGATAGCAATAAAACATCTGCTTATGAAATGTACCAATTTCTAGTTAACACAGAAGACGAAAAAGTTGTTGATTACTTAAAGAAATTGACGTTTTTAAGCAAAGAAGTAATCGATGTTTTAGAAGTAAAAGTAAAAGAAGAGCCATTCCGTCGTGAAGCTCAAAAAACATTAGCGAAAGAGGTTGTTACTTTCTTGCATGGTGAAAACGAGTTTGAAAAAGCATTAAAAATAACAAATGCTTTATTTAAAGGAGACATTACTTCTTTAAATAAGGAAGAATTAGCTGATGCTATGGCTGGAATCGATCAATTTGATGTAGAGGCTGCTTCGTTAACTGATGTATTAGTGAATGCTTCTATCGCTTCTAGTAAACGTGAAGCACGCGAATGGATCAAAGCAGGTAGTATTCAAGTCAATGGTGAGAAATGGATGGATGAAGAATCGATGGTTAACCAGGAAGCTTGTATTTTAGATAATAAAGTTATCATCAAACGAGGAAAACGAAACTATTACGTAATTAACATAAAATAGAGCAATCATTTGATTGCTTTTTTTATGAATAAAAATGTTGTTTTCACAACGATTATCGTTATTTTTATTTATTTATGGTATAATTCTCTCGAGGTGTTTTTATGAAAAAGATAAGCATTCTTATCGCTTTGATCCTATTTGTTAGTGCATGTGGATCTGACGATATTAATAAAGAACAAACGAAAGTGTATGAGGGATTCAAAGAATCTCTTTTAAATAATGGAGAATTGATTTCTTCAAATATTCCTTTTGATTACTCTATCAACGTAGTCAAAAAAGCGAAGAAGTACCAATATACAATTACGATTTCAAAACCACAAGTGGCAATGAAATCAGTACAGATGTTAGTGCTTAATCCAGATGATTTAACAACCGATTATATTTCTTCAAGTAAAGGAATTTTTGATGAGACATCGTACGCGATGGTTCCCAACCAAGAAAACCTTGGAGAAGGATACATGAAAGAAATTTCTCTAAGTGGAGTTTCTAAGAATGCTTCTTTTCGTGTGTATGCAATGGTCGTTTGGAAAGATGCAAATGGTCTAAATCAATCGCAAGCATTTTTCTCTTTTAATGTTGTAGATACACAAGATGTGAAAACGGGGGACTAATCCATGAGTAATCGTAAACAATCCATCCTAATGGGTGGACTTATTTCTAGTGCAGGGATTTTTATATCAAAACTATTAAGTTTAGTATACGTAATACCTTTTAATTCCATTTTACAAACAACTGAAAATGCGAGTTATTACTCGCAAGCCTATGGAATTTATTCTTATATTTTAACGGTTGCTACTGCGGGTCTACCTTTTGCGATAGCAACATTAATCGCAAAGTATGCCAGTCGTGAAGATTATCGAACGTGTTTATTAGTAAAGAAAATTTCTTTTTATACGATGGCTTCTTTTGGTTTCATATGTATGATTATTGTGATGTTATCTTCTAATGTCATAGCAAAAGCAATCTTACCAGAAGGTTGTGATCTTGATACGATGCGTTTGGTTGTTGTATTGATTTCTTTGGCAATCTTCATTGTACCAATTTTAAGTTCCATCCGCGGTTTCTACCAAGGATTCAAGGAAATGCAACTTTATTCTATGTCGCAGATAATTGAACAAATTGCACGTATTATCTTTTTGTTAACGCTAGGAGCTTTGGCTGTCTTCGTTTTTAATCAAGATGCAATCTGGGCAGTTTACTTTGGGGTTATTGCCGCAAGTGTTTCTGCGTTATTAACAGTATTTTATATTCGTTTTAAGGGAAAAAATAAATTAGCTGAAGTAAAACAATTAGCAAGAGAACAAGAATTAAAAACAAAAGCGCAACCGAAAGAAATTTTTAGAGAATTGGTTTATGTTGCGATTCCGTTTCTATTAATCGCGATATTTGGATATTGTGATACGATAATTAACCAGTTTAATTTGCCATCAGGTTTAAAAGCATACAAACAATTACCATATACTGATATTGTATCCACTGCAATCTTCTATAAAGCAACGAAGATTATCGCTATTCCAATGATTTTAGCTCCTGGTTTCAGTGCAGCAATCATACCTTATATTTCTAGTGCAATCGAAAAGAAAAATGTGCGATTGGCACGCAAATATATTTTAGAATGTGTGGAATCTGTTGTTTATATCGCATTACCAGTTTGTTTGGCAATCTTTGTTTTCGCCAAACCGATCATGTTTGTTTTGTTTGGTGACTCAGGTTCGTATACATCGGTTCCTTTGCTATCTGATCATATGGTTTCTTCATTGAATTTAGAAACTTATATTTTACAATGGTATGCATTAGAAGGATTATGTGCGACTATCTGTCCTATTTTTTCTTCAATTGTAACTTCAATCGGATTACGCAAGCAAATCATTTTCAATACCTTTGTTTTTGCGTTTATTAAATTAATTACTAACTATTTATTCATTTCATGGTGGGGTATTGCCGGTATGGTTATTTCAAGTTTTGTTGCTTATAGTGCATTTGCTGCATTAAACATTTACTTCATTCAAAAACTATACAAAGTGAATTGGAAATACACCATGCGTAAAATTCTATTAATGTTGATAGGAGCGCTAGGTTTATTTGTTAGTGCATGGATTTTTTCAATCATCGGTTGGACAGATTACATCGCTTCACGTTCGATTGGTTTTGTAATGCTAGCGATAATGGGAACAATAAGCTGTCTGGTATACTTTATTATTACTGCTTTCTGTAATGTACCACAGTCAATCTTCCACTTTGATTTATCAAGTATCTTTCAAAAAATACTAGCAAAGGTGAAACGATAATATGATGCGATTAGATAAATTTTTAGCCCATGCTGGATATGGGACAAGAAAAGAAGTAAAAAAAGTCATCCGTTCTGGATGGGTTTGTGTGAATGATACTACAATAAGAAATGATGATTTTAAAATTGATGAAAAGAGCGATCGCGTGAGTGTGGATGGTGAAATTGTCAATTACCAAGCTTTTTACTATGTGATGTTGAACAAACCGACAGGTTATGTTAGTGCAACGATGGATGATCGCTATCCTACTGTATTGGAATTAATCGAAGAAGAATTTGCTTTTGATTTGTTTCCTGTAGGGCGTTTGGATATGGATACGGAAGGACTTCTGTTACTATGTAACGATGGCCCCCTTGCGCATGATTTGTTGTCTCCTAGAAAACATGTAGACAAACAATACTATGTAGAACTAGAAAAAAGTTATGATGACGAAGCAATCAAAGCACTAGAAAGTGGAATTGCTATTAATGAGGAAGAAACATGCAAACCTGCTCAAGTAACTCGCATCGATGATATTTGTATGTACTTAACAATCCGAGAAGGAAAGTACCACCAAGTAAAACGAATGATGCATGCGATTCAAAATGAAGTAGTGTATTTAAAAAGAGTGAGAATGGGTAGTTTGCAGTTAGATGAAACTCTCGCAAGTGGGGAATACCGCTTATTACGCGAAGATGAAATAAAAGCTTTGAAAGGAGAATCGTAATGAAACAATATTTAGATTTATGTCGTTATATTTTAGATAACGGAGAAGATCGTGATGATCGAACAGGAACAGGTACACGTTCTGTATTTGGTTACCAAGCAAGATATAACTTATTGGATGGGTTTCCTTTACTAACAACAAAGAAAATGTTCTTACGCCCGATTGCGGAAGAATTATTGTGGTTTATCAAAGGTGATACTAACATTAAATATTTAGTTGATCGCAACGTTCGTATATGGAATGAATGGCCTTATGAAGATTATAAAAAGAGCAGTGATTACCAAAATGAGACACTTGATGAATTCGTTGAAAAAATCAAAGAAGACGATGCGTTTGCTGAAAAACACGGTAACTTAGGACCGGTGTATGGGGCACAATGGCGTGACTTTAACTATGAAGGCATTGATCAGCTTTCTAAATTAGTAGATAGTTTAAAAAACAATCCTTTTAGTCGTAGGCACATTATATGTGCTTGGAATCCTGCACAAGTAGACAATATGGCATTGCCGCCATGTCACTCTTTCTTACAATTTTATGTAAGTGCTGATCAAAAGTATTTATCATGTCAGTTATACCAAAGAAGTGCAGATGTTTTCTTAGGTGTTCCTTTTAATATTGCTTCTTATGCTTTAATGACAGCTATGTTAGCTCAAGTTTGTGGATACGAAGCGAAAGAATTTGTGCATACTATGGGAGATGCGCATATCTACAAAGACCACTTTGATGTGGTAGAAACACAACTAAACAGAGAACCGTTACCAAAATGTAAATTAGTGCTAAATCCTGAAGTAAAATCAATTTTCGACTTCACAATTGATGATATCAAAATTGAAGATTACCAAAGCCACGATAAGTTGGTTGGGAAAGTGAGTGTATAATGATTTCTTTAGCTGTAGCCCATGGAGATAATCTAGTTATCGGTAAAGATGGATGGATGCCTTGGCACTTACCTGAAGATTTAAAGACATTTCGCCAAACAACGTTACATCATGCGATGGCGATGGGACGTACTACTTTTGAAGTAATGAAAAAACCACTTCCAAAACGCCATACTTATGTCATTACAAGTGATCCTAATTACGAGTATGAACATGAAAACGTAAGTATTATTAATGACTTTGATGCGTTATTGGCACAATATAAAAACAGTGATGAAACGCTATTTATTTGTGGTGGAGCAAAAATATATACGTATGCTTTACCCTATGTAGATGAAATGTGGATTTCACTAGTTGACGAACATTTTGAAGGCGATACTTTTTTCCCAGAGTACGATGTCAATGATTTCATTTTAGTGACAGAGGAAAAGAAAGAAGGATTTACCTTACTTCATTACCTTCGTAAGAAATAAATACAGTAGTTAATGTAACCATTAACTACTTTTTTTGTATCTTACCCCTGCTTTATTACCACTTGGCGTGCAAGCTATTGCAAGTCTTCCGATTTGTAGCTATACTCAAAGTGCAAAGGCCTTGCATGAAAAGGGAAGTGAAACGATGAAAATTATTGTAGAACACGAGGATTTAGAAGAAAACGAAATTATATTGCGATGTGCTCGTATTGATGACGAAATGCTTCAAATATTAACTTACTTAAAGTCACACTCGCAAAAGCTCTGTGCTTTTGATGAACAACAAAATATGATGTTACTTTCACCAGACCAAGTGTATTATTGCGAGTCTGTTGACGAGAGGGTATTCCTATATGGAAGTGATTTTGTTTATCGTACTGCATTTACGCTTTCACAGTTAGAGAGTTTCTATGCAGACTTAGGATTTATTAGAATTAGTAAAGCAATGGTTGTGAACTTATATAAAATAAAAAGTTTGAAGAGTTACACTTCAGGTAGAATCGCTTTATTAATGCATAACAATGAAAATATTATAGTATCAAGAAAATACGCTGTCATTTTAAGACAACGTTTAGAAGTAGGAGGAAAAAAAGATGCGTGATTTTTTTAAATTTGGTAGTGATGTGAAATCAAAAGCAGGATTGTATTGCTTAGGATTATTATTTGTATTAAGTGCTTTTCGTTTTTTGTTAGGAGAAAGAACACTTCCTATTCTTTTCTTATTTGAAAGCATGGTGGTATGTGTGATTATCGCATTGATTGAATACTTTTTGTTTCAACAATATGATGAACTAACAAATCGACAAAAGAACCAACGAACATTCGTATGGTACTTTCTGATCAACACTATTGTCTTGGTTTCTGCATATTGTTTTAACTGGGTGCAAGATTTTCCAAGTTGGTTAGTTATCATGCTAGTTGCCATGCTACAAATAGCGCTTGTGTTTTTTCGCTATAACATTTATATTATAAACACTTATGATACAAAACAACTGAATGAGAAATTACAAAAGCTTCAAAGTCAAAAATAAGCTTAGGGATAACACTATTTCTTTATCCATGAATTTGCTATAGTAATAGTATAGGAAACACAGGAGGTAGTGTATGAATATTATTTCGATTATTGAGAAGAAAAGAGATAACCATCGATTAAGCGAAAGCGAAATTAATTATTTTATAGAAGGTTATGTAAACAATAGCATTCATGACTATCAAGCAAGTGCGCTATTGATGGCGATTTGTATAAATGGTATGGATGATGAAGAAACATTCTACTTAACAAAAGCGATGATACAAAGTGGAAACTGTGTTGATTTATCAGGTATTGATGGAATCAAAGTAGACAAGCATTCAACTGGTGGAGTAGGAGACAAAACTTCATTAACTCTAGGAGCAATGTTAGCAGCCTGTGGATTAAAGGTTGCGAAAATGAGTGGAAGAGGCTTGTCGTTTACTGGAGGTACTCTTGATAAACTAGAGTCTATTGATCATTTTAATGTATTTTTAAACGAAGAACAATTTATTCAACAAGTAAATGCTATCGGGTTGGCGATCATTGGGCAAAGTGATAATTTGGTTGTCGCTGATAAGAAACTATATGCGCTTCGCGATGTATGTGGATGTGTACCATCCATCCCTCTCATTGCTTCGTCTATCATGTCGAAAAAAATTGCAGCAGGAGCAGACATTATTTTATTAGATGTTAAGTATGGTGATGGTGCTTTTATGAGTAACAAAGAAGAAGCTGTTGTTTTAGCTGAAAAAATGATTGCGATAGGGGAAGCCTTTCAAAAAAAGGTACGTGCAGAAATTACGAGTATGGATCAAGTGCTTGGTAATGCCATCGGTAATAGTTTAGAAGTGATTGAGGCAGTGCAAACCTTACAAAACAATGGACCAACGGATTTTAAAGAATTGTGTATCGAATCTTGTGCAACACTATTGTGTATGGCAAATCAATTTGATAAAAAAGAAGATGCACGTTTCAAAGCATCAACTGTGTTAGAAGATGGAAGTGCTTATAAAAAGTTTGTTGAGATGTGCAAATGGCAAGATGGAAACATCGAACAAATCAAAGATTTATCAAAAATGAAGAAGAGCAAATACGTCTATGAATGTACGAGTGATACGAACGGATATGTGATACAAATGAAAACAAAACAACTTGGACTGATCGCTTGTGAACTAGGTGCAGGTAGAAAAAGCAAAGAGGACAGCATTCAGCACGAGGTTGGATTAGTCTTAAACAAAAAATGTGAAGATGCCGTTTGTGAAAATGAAGTTTTGTGTTATGTGTATGCAAATGAAATGGTTAGCGAATCACTATTGGATGAAATAGCACAATGTTTTGTCATAGGTGAAAACAAGCAACCTTGTAGCCCACTCATTTATAAAACAATCTAACAGCAGGAAACTGCTGTTTTGTTTTGCTTAAAATTAGCACATAAAAGCAAATCATAGTGTGCTATAATTATAGCTGTGAAAGGATGATTATATGAAAATAGCAATGGCGCAAATGAATGTAAAAGCTGGCCAATTAGAACATAATTTTAATACGATTAAAGAAATGGTAATCGAAGCAAAAAAAGAAAATGCTGACATGATTGTTTTTCCAGAGATGTGTGTTAGTGGTTACTTGTTGCAAGATCGATGGTTAGATCATGAACTTTGTAACGACATTCATCGCTACAATGATAAAATAAAAGATTTATCAAAGGGAATCGCAATTGTCTTTGGTAATTTGTATTATGATACATTAGAACAAGTAACGATTGGTCGTGATGGACGTAAAGTTCGTTTTAATGCTGTTTTGTTTGCTTACAACAAGGAGTGGGTAAAAAGAGAAGATGGACGAATGGATGGCATTCATGTCAAACACTTAAATCCGGATTATCGTATTTTTGATGACTCTCGTTATTTCTTGTCTGGAATGGAGTTAAGTCAACGAACGAATTCAAAGCAAAATCATATATTATCCACTTTTGTATTAGAAAAAGATAATGCGCTTATTCGTATTGGCTTACAAGCATGCGAAGATTTGTGGAGCAATGATTATGGAATTGATGTCACGCAGTATTATGCTCAACAAAATGTTGATTTCATTATTAATGCTTCAAGTAGCCCTTATACAATAAACAAGGAAATAGCACGCGATAAACGAATTCAACAACACGCGAATCAAAATAAAGAAGCGATGGTTCCAATTATTTATGTTAATGCTTGTGGTATGCAAAACACAGGAAAGAATATCGTGGTATTTGATGGTGCCAGTGCTGCTTATAACAAAGAAGGAAAACGTGTTTTTTCCTTAAATGATCGTTTTCAACAAGAACTTGCAATTTATGATTTTAAAAAGGAAAACGAATTAAAAAAAGACGAATACAAAGTATTAGATGCTTTGACATTTGCCATTCAAGAAGTGGATCAACAAATGTTTCGCTCTAGTGTGAAATGGATTATTGGACTATCAGGTGGAATTGACAGTTGTATTAACGCTTGTTTATTAGTAAAAGCTCTTGGTCATCAACGTGTGATTGGTTACAACATGGCGAGTAACTATAACTCCTTAACAACCAAAAACAACGCTCGTCAACTTGCCGATTCATTAAAGATTGAAATGCGAGAGGGAAGCATTGAACAATTGAATGAGGCAACAATAGAAACCATACAACGCTACCAATACAATGCGCAATACTCTTCGTTGGTTTATGAAAATATCCAAGCGAGAATTCGTGGTCATTTATTGTCTACCTTCGCTTCTATAGAAGGAGGAGTAGTCATCAATAATGCGAATAAAATTGAAGTTGCTTTGGGGTATTGTACATTGTATGGAGATTGCATTGGTGCGTTCTCTTGTTTGGGTGATTTAAGTAAAGTAGAATGCTTTGCGATTGCAAGACAATGCAATGAATACTTTCAAAAGGAAGTAATTTCAACTTCTCTTATTCCTTCAATTGCAAATGATGAAATCAAATGGGACATGCCACCGAGTGCAGAATTAAAAGATGCGCAATTGGATCCAATGAAATGGTTTTATCACGATGAAATCATTACGCGTATTCAAAACTATCCAACAGCTCGCATAGAAGACTTCATGGAGAGTTACTATGATGGTAGTATTTATCAAAGTGAATTAGGAAAATGGATTACCTATTACGGGTTAGATAACCCAGCAGCTTTCATAGAAGATTTAGAATGGTTGCTTAAGACAATGCAATGTGCAGCCTTTAAGAGAATGCAAATGCCACCTGTATTATTACTATCACGAGGGGCATATGGAAATGATTATCGTGAAGCACAATTAGGGTTTATTTATAGTGAACGTTACCAACAATTAAAAGAAAAAATATTATCAAAAGAGAGCTAAGCATAAAGCTCTCTTTGTACGAAAAAAAGATCACAACGTGAAATTAATAGAGCATTCATAGATTTGCACTAAAAAAGACAAATGAAAAACTAAAAATTTGTTTTAGAATAGCCAAAAAATGGAAAATATCAGATATTTTTTCAAGATTTTTTACCATTTTGAACAAAAATGCTTTATAATATAACTTATGCACGAAAGGGGAGTTTTATGAGAAAAGAAGACATCGTTCATAGCGAAATTATTCGACTTACGATTTATTTGAAAATTAATCAGTTAAGAAGAGAACAATTGTCATCATTAACCTACTCCCATATAATGAATGTCTTATTTTATTTTGAATGGAGCAAGAAAACACCTGCTACTATTCATGAGGCAGTCAATGATATTATGAAATTGGAAGCTAAAGATATTGTGACAACGTTACATACGCTTGCAATGATTAAAGGTTCAGAAATGAGCTTAGAAAACATAAATGATTTTTTTTAGGAGGGAATTAAATGAATAAGAAAAGGATTGTTGTATTTTTCCTTACCATTTTAGTGATGATTGGTTGCGTTGGTGCATTCTCAAATGATGCAATCAAAAACATGAATCTTGGTTTGGATTTAAAAGGTGGTTTTGAGATTTTATACGAAGTAAAACCATTGGAATCATCAGAAAACAAAAAAATTGATATGGGTGCCGTTGCGCAAGCCGTAGACAAACGTGTTAACGTTTTGGGTGTAAGTGAACCTGAAATCAGTATTGAAGGGGATCGTGTACGTGTACAATTAGCAGGAGTGAAAGATGTTGAATCTGCTCGTGATGTAATTAGTAGTACAGCGGTATTAAGTTTTAGAGATACAAAAGACAATTTATTAATGGATGCTACTGTTTTAAAAGAAGGGGGAGCATCATTAGGATATGTTGAAGGGAAACCTGTTGTTTATTTAAAAATTCAAAATACAGCAAAATTTGGTGAAGTAACCAAAACACTTGCTGCTAGCGAAGACAAATTATTAGTTTCTTGGTTAGATTACAAAGAAGGGCAATCGTATGCGAAAGAAGCTTCGGCTGAAACACCTGCATACATTTCTGCAGCTTCAGTAAACGAAGAATTAACTTCTGACAGTGTTTATATTTCTGGAAACTTCAGTGAAGAAGAAGCACAACAATTAGTTGACTTATTAAACTCTGGTTCATTAAGTTTTCAAATGAATGAAGTGTATTCTAATGTTGTTAGTGCAAACTTAGGAGAAGGTTCTTTTGATGTAACAATCTTTGCTGGTATGATCGGTATTTTAGGAATCATTATCTTTATGATTGTATTGTATCGTCTTCCAGGATTTATTTCTGCCGTAACAATTGCAGCTTATACATTAGTTACATTATTAATCTATTCTGCATTAGGTGGAGTATTTACATTAAGTGGTATTGCTGGGTTAGTTCTTGGAGTTGGTATGGCTGTCGATTCAAGTGTTATCACATTTGAACGTATCAAAGATTGTATGTACCAAGGAAGAAGTGTGAAACAAGCATTTAAAGAAGGAACGAACAAATCGTTCTCGACAATTTTTGATTCACAGATCACAACATTAATTTCAGCGTTAATCTTATATACATTCGGTACAGGAACAGTAAAAGGATTTGCTACAATGTTATTGGTTTCAACAATTGTAACAATCTTATTTAACGTATCAATCGTACGTTTCTTATTAGGACAAATTGTAAAATCAGGTTACTTAGACAACAAGAAATCTTGGTTTGGTGTAAAAGATTCATTGGTTCCAAATTTAGCAAAAGGGGAATCCAAAAAGAAATTTGGTTTCTTATCTAACTTTGACTTTGTGAAAAACGCAAAATACTTTATTGCTATTTCAGGTGTAATCGCAATTGCTGCAATTTCTATCATGGGAATTAACGTTGCCAAAGGGGACAGTGCAGTTAACTTAGGAATTGACTTCTCAAGTGGTACGCGTATTACATTAACAAGTGATTCACCATTTAAAGTGGACACATTAGAAAAAGACTTTAAAGACTTAGGTATTAAAGTAGATTCTGTTACTTTATCTGGTGATAAAGATAAAATTGCTACTGTAGCAATCAAAAAAGCAATCAACGAAGAAGAAAGAACAAAAATTAATGATTACGCATTAAAAACATACAAGAGCGAAGCAAGTGATTCTGTTGTTTCACCAATCATTGGTAAAGAGCTTGTTAAAAATGCAATCATCATGTCAATTCTTGCATGGATTGGTATTCTAGTTTATGTAAGTATTCGATTCAAATGGGATTATGCGATCTCAGGTATTGTAGCGTTAATTCATGACGTTTTAATTATATTAGCAGTCTTTGCTATCTTTAGAATGGAAATTAACACTGATATCATTGCCGTATTATTAGCGATTATCGGGTATTCTATTAATGACTCGATTGTTATCTTCGATAGAATGCGTGAAAATACAGCGATTGTTCAAGCTACGAAGAAACAATTAACGAATGAAGACTACCGTGAAATCGTAAACAAATCAATGCAAGATACAATTGTTCGTTCTATCATTACGACAATGACAACAATTATTCCTGTAATTTGTTTGATTTTCTTAGGAAGTCCTTCTATCTTCACTTTTAACATTGCGTTATTAGTAGGGTTAATTGCTGGGGCTAACTCATCAATCTTCATTGCTGCTCAATTATGGTATTACATTCGTTGTAAATACAAACCAAAAGAAAAAGTGAAAAAGAAGATTAAAAACAAAAAAGATGAAGTACAAGAATACGTAATTCCAGGTATTAACGATTAAATTTATGAAAGCGTTTATCGACAGTGATAAATGCTTTTTATTTTTGAATGTTACATGTATAATGTAAGAATGCGTTATATAATTTAGACAAGGTGAGAAAATGAAAATAAAACAATTAGACGTAAGTAAATATGAAACATATAAGAAGAAATTTAAAGTAAGTGACTTGTGCGCTAAAGTATTAGCGAGCAAAAACATGAGTGACGAAGAGATAAACCAATTACTATTTGAAAAAAAAGCGACAAATGACTTTGATCTGTCTTTTTTGGATGATGTAGTAAAACGTTTTGAAAAAGCAAAAAACAACAATGAGAAAGTAATTGTTTGCGGTGATTACGATTGCGATGGTATTTGTGCAACAACTATCATGGTCGATGCATTGCAACGTTTTGGTATTGACTGTGGATTCTATATTCCTAATCGTTTTTCAGAAGGGTATGGCTTACAAGTTAGTACTGTTCAAAAAGCAATTGAAAAAGGCTACCAAATAATCGTAACGGTTGATAATGGTGTGAAGGCTTTGGAAGCACTACAACTTGCGAAAGACAATAATATTGAAATTATTTTAAGTGATCATCATCAATACGAGGAAAACGAATTAATCTGTGATTATTTTGTACACCCAAATATTTTTCCTCCCTACTTTCAAAATATGTGTGGGGCAGGGGTTGCATTTTTGCTTTCCAAACGTTTGATTAAGGATTACTATAAACATACTATTTTGGCGTGTGTTGCTACCATTGGTGATGTGGTAAGCTTAACAAATGCAAATCGTGATATTGTAAAGGAAGGAGTGAACCTGTTAAACGGGCGAAGCTATTTGCCTTTGCAATTACTGCAAAATGATACAAAGCGTTGGGATGCACAAAAGATTGCTTTTCAAGTAGTACCAAAAATCAATTGTGTGGGTCGTTTGGCTGATGAAGCAAATGCAAATACGATGGTGCAATATTTAATGTTGGAAAATGATAATACCATTCAACAAACGCTGTACCAAATCAATGCATTGAATGAAAAACGAAAAGCGATTGGTGCAACTATGGAAAGTGTTGCAATCAATAAAATTGATGCAAGTGATTTCCAAATCGTTTACGATGAGTCATTCCATGAAGGATTAAATGGTATTGTCGCGAGTAAACTTGTTTCATTAACACAAAAACCAGTTATGGTCTTATCAAAAAAAGAAGAGATATTGAAAGGGAGCATTCGAAGTAACGGTGTTGATTTAAGTCACTTCTTTGATGGAATTAAAAAGGATTTGATCGCATATGGTGGGCATAAAGAGGCTGCAGGTATTGCTTTTCGAGTTGACCAACTTGAACAAGTAAAAGAATACGTAAACCAAAAAATAAAAGAATATACGATTGACCCTGAAATCGCATGCATCCGTATCGAAGAGGATTACTTAACATACGAAGAAGTAGAAAGCCTTTCTTTTCTACAGCCGATGGGTTGTGGATTTAGTATGCCTTTGTTTGCGATGGAGGAATGTGATGTAAGTATTTCTCAGATGAGTAATGGAAAACACATTAAGTACGAAAAAGCAGGAATGAGTTATTTGTATTTTAACCAAGGGCACCGCTATGAAAAGGATTGCAAACGCAAACATTTCTTATTTATCGGACAGTTGCAAACCAATAATTATTGGGGAAAGAAATCGGTAAATATGATAGTAGACTATATTGCAGATAACGCTTATAATAAATAATGTTGGAGGAACAATTATGGATTTAAAACAATATATTGCGAGTATTCAAGATTACCCAAAAGAAGGAATTTTATTCCGTGACATTACACCATTAATGCAAAATGGAGAAGCATACGCATATGCGTGTGATAAGTTTATTGCATTTGCGAAAGAAGTTGGTGCAGAAATCATTGTCGGACCTGAATCAAGAGGATTTATCTTCGGTTGTCCAGTGGCAAAAGAATTAAAAATTGGTTTTGTACCAGTACGTAAACCAAACAAATTACCTAGAGAAACGGTAAGTATTGAATACGAGTTAGAATATGGAAATAACATTTTAGAAATGCACAAAGATGCAATCCAACCAGGACAAAAAGTTTTGATTATCGATGATTTGTTGGCAACTGGTGGAACGGTTGATGGTGCGATTAAAATGGTAGAAGAATTAGGGGGAAACATTGTAGGATGTGGCTTCTTAATTGAATTAGTTGGATTAAATGGTCGTTCTGTATTAAAAGATTATGAAGTACAAGCTTTAATTCAATATGATTAACAAAAAAAAACAACGATAAGTAGGGAAGAGATTTCCTACTTTTTGTTTTGCTTTTTACTTTGCTTCGTTCCTTTTTAGGTTATATAATGAAATTAGCTAGTAAATTATGAGATAATAATGGTGGAATATGTGAAGAATGTGGTATAATTTCTAGTAATTAATAAGGGGGCTATTCATGAGCACACACGTGAAAGATACGATTACTTTTGCTGATGTACAAGCAGAAGTAAAAAAGTACATGAAAAACAAAGAAAATATTGAGTTCATCACGAACGCTTATGAGTTTGCCGCAGCAAAACACGAGGGACAATTTCGTAAAAGTGGTGATCCTTATATCATCCATGCATTACATGTTGCTAAAATATTAGCTACGATGCGAACTGGGCCAAAAACGATTGCAACTGGTTTGTTGCATGATGTGATTGAAGATTGTGATTGTACACCTGAAGACTTTATTAAAGTGTTTGGTGAAGAAGTCTATTCTTTGGTGGATGCAGTTACTAAGATTGGTAATTTAAAATTCAATGATGAAAAAGAATATTTAGCTGCCAATCATCGTAAAATATTTATTGCGATGGCAAAGGATGTACGTGTAATTCTAATTAAATTAGTTGACCGTCTACATAATATGCGAACACTACAATTCATGAAACCGGAGAAGCAACAGAAAATTGCTGAGGAAACATTGGATGTATACGCACCGATTGCGCATCGTTTAGGGATTAGTGAAATTAAGAACGAACTGGAAGATTTGAGCTTCCAGTATTTAAAGCGTGAAAAATATTATGAGATTGCTGCACTTGTAGAAAAGCGAAAATCAGAACGTGATTCACAAATTCAAGAAATGATCAAAGAAATCTCATTTATGTTAAATGCGAACAATATAAAATTCAGAATATTTGGACGTAGTAAACATCTTTACAGTATTTATAAAAAGATGATGACGAAAAACAAACGTTTTGAAGAAATTTTAGACTTGTTAGCCATTCGTATCGTTACTGATAGTGAAGTGGCTTGTTATGAAATTTTAGGTCACATTCATGCGAAATATCGTCCTATACCTGGACGCTTTAAAGATTATATCGCAATGCCGAAAATGAATATGTACCAATCCTTGCATACAACGATTGTAGCGGATGAAGGAAATATTTTTGAAGTGCAAATTCGTACGGAAGATATGGATAGTGTGGCTGAGCGCGGGGTCGCTGCGCATTGGCGTTACAAAGAAAATAGTTATCAAAAAGAAATGCAACAAAAAGAAATTGAAGAACAATTGCATTGGTTCAAAGATTTCTCTTTGATGAATGAAGAAGCGGAAAGCAATGATTTGGAGTTTATGAATATCATTTCAAAAGATATTTTTGAAGCGAATGTTTATGTAATGAGTCCAAAAGGTAGAGTTGTAAACTTACCAAATGGTTCCACTCCTCTGGATTTTGCTTATCGTATTCATACTGAGGTAGGACACCAAACAATCGGTGCGAGTGTAAATGGGGTATTGGTACCACTTAATACACCTCTGAAAACAGGTGATGTTGTATCGATAAAGACAAGCAAGAATTCTAAGCCAAGTGAAGACTGGTTAAAAATTGTGAAAAGTAATCATGCGAAAAACAAAATTCGTTCTTACTTCCAAAAACAAGAATTAAAACAAAAGGAAGAAGGTATCACAAAAGGGAAAGACATGCTTGAAGACGAACTTAAAAAACGTGGCTTTGATGCGAAAGAGTTCATGGATCATAAACGATTGGATAATTGTGCTGGTAATTTCAATTTGCATAGTGCGAATGACTTGTTTTATGCCATATACTGTAAGGCTGTAACATTACCACATGTAATCGAGAAGTTAACACATCAAAAAGTTGGTAGTACAAACTACGACAACCAAGAAATGATGAAGTTGTTTTCCAACAAAGAATTGCCAACAAAGAAGAAAACAACATCAAAATACGGGATTAATGTTGCAGGAATCGACAGTATGATGATTTCTTTGGCTCCATGTTGTTCTCCTATTCCAGGAGATGAAATTGTCGGTTTTGTAAGCAAGGGACAAGGTGTGAAGATTCACCGCGTCGATTGTCCTAATATTCAAGATCACAAAGAGCGATTAATCGATGTCGAATGGGACGAAGATTTTGATCGCGAGTTAAACTATGAAGTAAACTTAGTTGTTCATTCTACTGATCGTAACTATTTGTTGAGTGATATCGTAACCGTATCCTCACAATGCAAAGTAGGATTACGCCATGTGGATTCCAAAGTGAACGACGATGGTATTAACGCAACAACCAAATTAACCGTACAGGTGAAAAATGCAGAGCATCTGCAAGCCTTGATTGCGAATTTGCGTAAAGTAACTAGCGTAAGCGATATTGAACGTGTAATATTATAAAGAATTACGAGTAGCAATTGAATTTGCGCATAGATAATGATAAAATACTAATGTTCAATGAAAAAGAGCATATTCATACAGTGTATCTTAGAGAAAGAAACAAATGGTGCAAGTTTCTTTGCAGTGTATAATATGGACGCTTTGGAGAACGTTGCGTAATGGCAACCGTCAATCCTACGATATCAGGATAATTGAGGTGCATACAGTATTTGTATGAACTAAGGTGGTAATCGCGTAGTAATATACGTCCTTAGAAGTAAGGACGTTTTTTTATTCTAAAGGAGGAATGGATATGAGTTATCAAACAGCGAGAGGAACGTACGACATTTTACCAAAAGACATTTCGAAGTGGCACAAGATTGAAGATGTAATTCGTCAATTTTGTATGCTTTATGATTATAAGGAAATTCGTACTCCAATATTTGAAGATACAAAAGTATTTAAAAGAGAAAACGATTCAAGTGATGTCGTAAATAAAGAAATGTATACCTTTTCGATAAATGGGAAAGATTCTTTAACATTACGTCCAGAGATGACAGCAGGAGTGGCACGTAGTTTTGTGCAACACAAAATGTATGGAGATGGTGATTTGCCTGTGAAAATGTATTACATGGGACCACAATTTCGTTATGAAAGACCACAAAAAGGAAGACAACGTATTTTCCACCAATTTGGTGTGGAAGTCATCGGAGCCAAAAACCCTTTGTTGGATGTAGAGACTATCGCTTTGGGTTATTCGATTGTTTCTGCTTTGGGAATGAGTGAATTAAAAGTATTATTGAATACATTAGGGGACGATGAAAGTCGTGCTAATTACAAAGAAGCATTACGTCAACATTTCGCAAGTGATTTAGAAAACTTATGTGGTGATTGCAAACGCCGTTACACACAAAACCCTTTACGATTATTAGATTGTAAAGTGGATCATGATCGCGAAAGCATGAAAAATGCACCAAGTATGAGTGAATACTTAACACAAGAAAGCAAAGATTACTTTCAAAGTGTGTGTGAAGGATTAGATGCATTAGGCATTCCTTATGAAATCGACGATCGTTTGGTACGTGGATTGGATTATTATACACACACGGTTTTTGAAGTCGTGTCTACCAATACACAAATGGGTTCACAATCGACAGTGTTTGCTGGTGGACGTTATGATGGTCTAGTAGAATACTTCGGTGGACCACAAGTAAGTGGAATCGGCTTTGCGATGGGTATGGAACGTTTGCTTTTGGCATTAGAGGGCGAAGGCGTTGATTTAAACGACGAAACGGCTTTGGATGCCTACATCTTATGTTTAAGCGAAAAAGCTTCATTAAAGGCATTAGAAATCGCTACAGCACTTCGTGCGAGTGGTTACACTTGTGAACGTGACTATATGAATCGTTCTTTTAAGGCACAATTTAAATCTGTTGATAAAAAGAATGCCAAAGTAGCCATTATTTTAGGTGAAAAAGATTTAGAAAACAATAGTGTTACGATCAAACGTATCGCTGACCAACAACAGTTCAGTGCGAGTTTTGATGAAATCGTAACCGTAATGGATCAAATATTTGAAAATGAAGAAGCACATGATCACACTTGTTCTTGTGGTGATGATTGCGCTTGTGGAAAGTAGGGGAACAATGAATCGTACACATACAAATGGACAATTGCGTTTAAGCGATGTAAATGAAAAAGTAACATTGGTTGGATGGGTAGCAAAACGTCGTAATTTCGGTGCTTTGGTATTTATTGATTTGCGTGATCGCGAAGGTATTACACAATTGGTTTTTTCTGAAGAAATGGCTCAGAAAATTTTAGACGTTCGTAATGAATATGTTTTACAAGTAAGTGGAACTGTTTGCGAACGTAAAGATAAGAACCCTAAATTACCAACAGGGGATATTGAAATTAAAGTGGAAGAAGTGGAAGTGATTAACAGTGCGAAAACGACACCGATTATCATTGCAGATGAAACTGACGCTTTGGAAGACACACGTTTAAAATATCGTTATTTAGATATCCGTCGTGATACAATTAAAAACAATTTAATATTACGTCACAAAGTTACGATGTTAGTTCGTAATTACTTATCTGATCTAGGTTTTATTGAAATTGAAACACCAATTTTATGTAAATCAACACCAGAAGGTGCACGTGATTACTTGGTACCAAGTCGTATCAACAAAGGGGAATTCTACGCCCTTCCACAATCTCCTCAATTATACAAACAATTGTTGATGGTTGGGGGAATGGAGAAATACTTCCAAATTGCTCGTTGTTTCCGCGATGAAGATTTAAGAGCAGATCGCCAACCTGAATTCTCGCAAATAGATATTGAAATGAGTTTCATTGAAGAAGAGGATATTTGGCAAGTAACAGAAGGTTTGATGCGTACTATTTTTAAAGAAGTAAAAGGAATCGAATTACCTTCTTTCTTAAAACTTCCTTACGATGAATGTATGGATCGTTTTGGTAGTGACAAACCTGATTTGCGTTTTGCTTTAGAACTATCTAATATAAGTGATATTTTTGCGCAAACAGAATTCGCTGTGTTTAAGAATGTCCTTGCTAACGACGGTGTTGTACAAGCCCTTGTTATGGAAGAGGGAGCAGATAAATTTTCACGTAAGGATTTGGACAAATTACAAGACTACGTTAAAGTTTATGGTGCCAAAGCACTTGCGTATTTAAAAGTAAACAACAATGAAATCAGTGGTTCTGTCGCAAAAGTATTAAGCGAAGAAGAAAAGCAAGCAATTGTAACGCGATTTAACCTGTCTGAGAACGCGATTATCTTTATGGTGGCAGATAGAAAGAAAACAGCACAAAGTGCTCTAGGAGCGCTTAGAAATAAGTTAGGGCATGATTTTAACCTAATTGATGAATCAAAGTATGCTTTTTTATGGGTTACCAACTTCCCAATGTTTGAATACGATGAAAAAGAAAATCGTTATGTAGCAGCACATCATCCATTTACTTCTCCTAACTTAGAAGATGTTGATAAATTGATGAGTGATCCAAGCGCTTGTTACTCAAGAGCATACGATTTAGTGTTAAATGGATATGAGTTATTAAGTGGTTCTATTCGTATTCATGATCAAGAAATTCAAAAAACAGTATTTGAAGCAATCGGTATGTCATTAGAGGAAGCACACGAAAAATTCGGTTTCTTTATCGATGCTTTCCAATATGGTACACCACCACATGGTGGAGTGGGAATCGGATTAGAAAGATTAGTTATGATCTTAGCAAACACAGACAATATTCGTGATGTGGTTGCGTTCCCTAAAACAGCAAGTGCATCTGATTTAATGAGTGAAGCACCTTCTGCTGTAGACAAAAACCAATTGGATGAATTGAGTATTACAATCCAAAAAATGGAAGATTAATCAGGAACATAAAATTATTAAATGTCAAGAGTAGACAAACTGAAAATGCTTGTTATAATGGAGGTGTCCAGAAGCAAAACATTTTTCCTACATTTTGAGATAAGGGGAATCGGATGTCATACTTTTGTGTTGAAGACCTTTGCATTGCATAGGGATCCTAAAATTGTTGTGCAGATACCCCACCTGTATACACAGGGGAAAAGTCTCCTTCTGGACTCAATAAAAAAAGAAAAGCGATACATTGCATCATGCAGCGTATCGCTTATTTTTTATCTTATTACAAAGAGAATTCACTCCAACTATATTGTTCCATGTATTCATTATGATATTGATTAATAGAGCGGACATCACCATTTAAAAAACAATAGTAATCACAAGTGATTTTAGCCGTATCAACAGCGATATAGTCTCTTGATTTCAACAGGCAATCACCTTTGTCCAAATCATTAAACAATGCGACCAAATCAGCCACACAGTTACGCCATTGACTCTTTAGTGAAAGGGAAATAGGTTTGTCTTCCCATAAGATACCGATGGCTTCACCAGAGGAGACACGCGCACCTTTACGATCAATTAAATAGGCAAGCAATTCTTTTGATTTTGAATATTTAAACTTCATAGGTTTCCCATCATAGAATACTTCAAAATTACCAAAGCAACGAATGTACAAACCTTCATTGGTACTTGGTTGCACGATAGGGAAGCGTAAATGCTCCAATTCATTCAACAAGTCATTTTCGCGTAACGGTTTTAACAAGTAACCACTTGCATGAACCTTAAATGCTTCTAATGCATATTCTGAATAACCTGTAACAAACAAAATGTTGATTTGTGGACAAACTTGTTTGCATCGCTTTGCTAATTCCAAACCATTAATCTCAGGCATCGAAATATCCAATAATGCCATATCTACCATTTGTTCCTTTAAAAAAGCAAGTGCATCGTTCGCAAATTGAAAGCTATAAATCGTATCATTTGGTAACACTTTTTTCACTAGTGCTGTGGTATCTTCAAGCACTAATTTCTCATCATCAATAATCATTATGTCCATCATGTATTCTCCTTCTATCCCTTTATAATAATGGTACAAGTACAACCTTGTTTCGGTATACTTTCCATTAATAAACGTGCATTACTTTGAAGTTTTAAACGTTTTCTAACATTTTCAATCCCTAAATGTTTTTTGTCTTCATTTTGTAGTGCACTCACATCAAATCCTACACCATCATCTTGAATCGTAATATAGATTTCATGATTAATCCGTTGTGTTTTAATCAACAGTGTCCCTCCACTGACTTTTTTAGCGATTCCATGACGAATGGCGTTTTCAACCAAAGGTTCTATTGTAAGCGTAGGAACTTCGAAATCATCAACTTCAATTTCATACCTTACATTTAATCTTTCATCCATTCTTATTTTTTCTAAATAAATATATTCTTCGATATGCTCCAATTCTTTTTTAAAAGGAATGAGCTGATCTGTTTTTAGTGAATCCAAATTATTACGCAAGTAATAAGAGAAACGTTCAAGCGCTTGGGAAGCAAGTGCAGGTTGTGTATCACATAAATGTTTAATACTTGTAATCGCATTGTATAAAAAGTGCGGTTGAATTTGTGATAGCATAATTGAAATGTTTGCCTTTGTTAATGAAATTTCTTGTTGGTAAAGTCGACTTTCTCGTTCGTTTTGAATATTTAAATGAATGATTAACATCGATAGCGTCGTTGCGATATAAAGAAAGGTAATCCCATAAGAAAAAATTTGAATTAACATCGCGATGACAGGAAGCAAACCATAGATTGTAAAATAAAAAGTATCGTGTTTTCCTAACACTTTTCGATATTTATAAATGATATAAAACGTGTATAGAATAATGATGATAGGGTAGAATTGACTGATCCAATAATAAGGACCACGCACGTAATCACCAACATCATTAAAGTAAAAATACATATGATTAAAATACGAAACAACCACTAATATGATAGCGAAGATACAAGCGATAAAAAAAACTTTAATCAAAGAAAAGTTCATCGTTTGTTTCGCCTTCAAGTGTTCTAAAATATACAAGCAAAATAAAAATTCAATCACATAGCCACCGGCATATACAATACTATTCACAAGTGTTAAAAACCAAATCAAGTCTGTTTCACCAATTACAAACGTAATTAAGTCACACACTAATACAACAATGTTGAATAGCAGCATTAACGTAAGCCAGTGTACTGTTTTGTCATTCTTTACTTTTTTAAAGCATAAATTAAACAACATAATGAGCGAAATGATAATACACAACGTTTCTAACGCAATATTCAATTCATCCATTTTTGTTACCTCATTACTATTATTATAAGCGATTTGTATATTGATTAACAGTATATTTTTAGCTTGCAAAGCAAATAAACAACAAATCACTAATTCTTTTTTTCATTTTTTTCGTTTTTTATTACTAAAAAAGCAAAGTAAATGCACTCGAAATTTTTGATTTTTTCTTTGTATATAATATACATTATTTGTATATTATATTATAATATTGTCATTGTTATATATGAATAAGGAGGATTTGAAATGGGTTTAAAAGATTTTGTAAAGAAATCACTAACAGGGGCTACGGACGAAGAAAACCGTGAAAATCGTGAAAAGATGCGTCGCATCTTTAACGAAAAAGTAGAAAATGGAAGTGACTATACGATTCTATATTGTCACAACAACAATTACACTGATGCAATATTAGTAAAAATAACGCGTCATAGTAATTATATTGTTGGTTATAAGACAAACAATCGTACGATTGTGGTCATTCCTGTTTCCGCAAGCTTAGACGATGCTGGCGATGCGATGTCTTTTTCAAAGACAATGGGGGAAGCGCGCAATCATCAATGGGGTATTGCTTAGTTGGAAACAATGAAGTAGCGTTTCAATTAGAACCAATCACCTATGAACCTGGAGTGAACCGTGGAAGCAAACATTGTGTTGCTGTTGTACAAACAAACCAAGAAGTTTCAGCATTCAAGAAATTTTGTAAAGAAGGATTATAAAAGAAGATATCAATTGATATCTTCTTTTTCGTTTTTCCATAGCTTACTATCTCGATCATTCAACATGAGAAGCAAATTGTGTTTCGCACTTGGAAAATCTTGATACAAAGTGTTTAATAATTGCTTAATATGGGAACGTTGGCTGTTGCCATCTTTTGGACAAGTACTTGCTACTACAGGAATTTCTTCTTTTCTTATCGTTTTCATGATTTGTTGTTCATGCAAATAAACAAGTGGACGAATAAACGTTATGCCATTATCTTCGTATTCTATCTTAGGTTGAAACGTTTGTGCTTTACCACTATAAATAGCATTTAACATGAACGTTTCAACCGCATCATCACCATGATGCCCAAAAGCAATTTTATTTGCATTTAACTTTTTAGCAATCGCTACGATTGCACCACGTTTTAATTTTGAACAACGGCTACAATCAATTGATCCATCATCCTTTTTATAATTTTGCAGGATTTCATAAATAGGAACCTCTTCTTCATAGTAGGGGATTGCTAACGATTCACAAAAGGTTTTGATGGCTTTTGCATCCATTCCTGGAAATCCCATTTTCATATGTACAGCAATCACTTTAAATTGCTTATGTTCAAACTTTTGGTACAAAGCCAAAGCTTTGGTTAAAAGCATACTATCTTTTCCACCAGAGACACCAACCACAACAACATCATCATCTTGAATCAATTGAAACGCTTCGTCTGCTTTGCGTAATTGTTTTAGTATTTCTTTCATAAATCCTCCTACGTGTAATAAACAGTAAAGTCATCTAGGCGTACACAAGCCAACTGAGTAAACGTATCATTGGCTGCACAACCACAATCAATAGCAATCATTTTTGCTTGTTTTCTATCGCTAGCATCAAAATAAACTTGATAAGGTTGCTTGTTATGATAAAAAGCAGTAATCGTATGCCCAACAACCAATGTTCTATCTTCTAGTGAAACAAGTTCACTGCGAATGCGATTCCATACAAAATCCTCTACTTTAAACAATTTTAAATAGTCACTATCCAAATAAACTGGACCACTTTGAACCGATTTTACGGGTGCACCATGAACCAGATAAAAGATGTGATCCTTTACTTTTAAATCAGGAATACACAAAGGCAAACTACGTAAATATTGTACGATTGCTTCTTGTTGCTCATAACTACACTCTTGCATTTGTGCAATTGTTACATCGCAACCATTACGATGCCATCTGTTGATCACATCCATATCGACATGTTCACTAGCGATTGTAGTATAATAAGACAACATCATATACTCGTGGTTTCCCATTAATAGCGTTATATTATCTTGTTGCATGATATATTGAAGCAAGGCGACACCATCTTCACCTCGATCGACGACATCACCCAAGATATACAAATGATCTTCCTTTGAAAAAGCAATCTTTTCTAACATTGCAAAAAAACGATTACTTAATCCATGAATATCACTCATGACATAAACACTCATTCCTTCACCACCTAACCAAAAAAATTATAGCATAATCTTGTGAATGCATGTGAAAATCGTTGTAAACTTATATTTTATTTTATTTATGCTATAATAAACTAGGTGATAAAATGGATGGTGTATTAATCGTAAATAAAGAAGCAGGAATGACAAGTCATGATGTCGTTTTTAAGCTTCGCAAAATATTAAATACAAAAAAAATAGGACATAGTGGAACATTAGATCCAAATGCAACAGGTGTCATGATTGTTTTGGTAGGGAAGGCAACAAAAATACTGCCTTTTATTGAAGATATCGACAAGGAATATGTCGCTACTTTACAATTAGGACAACGTAGTGATACCGATGATATTTGGGGAAATGTATTGGAAAGCAAGGAAGTTAGTAAAATAACTGATTTTAATGCTGTTTTACAATCTTTCACAGGTAAAATCAAACAACTTCCGCCGATGATCTCAAGCATTAAAATCAATGGGAAGAAGCTATATGAGTACGCAAGAAACAACGAAGAAGTGGAAAGACCACTTCGTGATGTTGAAATCTTTTCCATCGATTGTTTAGATGAAGAAAAACTACAGTTCAGAGTACATTGTAGTAGTGGTACTTACATTCGCTCTCTTTGTGTCGATATTGCAGAGAAAACCAACAATTTAGGATGTATGTCTTCACTTGTTCGTACAAAAGTAGGTCGATTTACAATTGACGATTCTTATACACTTGCACAAATCGAGCAGCAACAATTTCAATTGCATAGCATTTATGATATGTTATCGCATTATCCAATGTTGGAGTACGAACCTATCGAAGATATCAAATATGGAAAACGTGTCCATATCGATACGCCGCACGATACGCTTGCGATCACACACGACAAAGAAGTGATTGCTATTTATGAGCGTTCACACAAAGATGTGTTTGGTAGTAAAAGGGGGTTATTTTAATGGAAGTAATCTCGATATTCGCAAACGAACCATTTCAAGTAACTGGAGAAAGCATTGCTTGCATCGGATACTTCGATGGAGTTCATCTGGGACATCAACAATTAATTAATAAAACGATTGCTATGTGCGATACGAACTGTAAACCTGCCATAATTTGTTTCGACAACGATCCTTGGATTGTGATGAATAAAATAAGTGATGCAAGTTACATTACGCCACATAAAGAACGTTTGGCAATTTTTGAAGAGATGGGAATCAAAACGGTATTCTTATTACATTTTGATGAAGCGATGATGCATTTAAGTAAAGAAGCTTTTATTTCATCAATCTTAGAAAAGATGAACTTGAAAGCCCTGGTATGTGGTAATGATTTTCATTTCGCATATCGAGGAGAAGGTTCAATTAATGATTTACAGAATCGTTCCTTTGCGCTTGAAGTAATGGAAACCGTTTGTTTTGAACAACAAAAAATATCTTCTTCAAATATTGAACAAGACATATTAGCAGGTCGTTTATCGCAAGCAAACAAAACATTAAACAAACCTTATGCTATGAAGGGAATCGTTGTTCACGGAAACCATGTAGGTTCAACCAAACTAGGCTTTCCTACAGCTAATTTACAAATTTTTGACCCTTATATCATTCCAAAAAAAGGAGTGTACCAAGGGCAAGTGATGGTAAATGGAAAACTCTATGATGCAGTAATTAACGTTGGTAACAATCCAACGATGAATTATCAAAAGAACACTTCGATTGAAGCGCATATCTTAGATTTTGAAGAAGATATTTATGGAGCCAATATCACTTTTTATTTCCTTCGCTATTTGCGTGGTGAAGTTAAATTTGAAAGTGTGAAACAATTAATAGCACAATTAAAACAAGATGTATTACAGGTAAGAGAAAACAAAAGGGTGTGATAGGATGAAACTAGAACTATTTAATAAGATTGATGATACGCTAACGCAATTAAAAATGAAGCGTGAAGATTACCAACAAATTCGAAAAGAAATCAAATATATCTTTTTGGATATCTTAAACAACAAAGATGACATGATTATGGATATTTCTAGTCGTGTGAAAACGGCAGATAGCTTACGAGAAAAAATCATTCGTAACAAACTGTATTTAAAACATGAGACAAGCCAAGATATATTGGATAATCTAAGTGATTTAATCGGATTAAAAATCGAA
Source organism: uncultured Erysipelotrichaceae bacterium (assembly GCA_964370395.1). Classification (GTDB taxonomy): domain Bacteria; phylum Bacillota_I; class Bacilli_A; order Erysipelotrichales; family Erysipelotrichaceae; genus JBGUVL01. Next base: position 51,321 of record CAYJIZ010000008.1, on the reverse strand, counting down.
TGTCGTTTTATGGATGAAGAAGCAAAGGTGTTTGCTATTTTAAGTAACTATTTTACTTTGAAAAATGAAGATAATCACTATCATAGCGAAAAGTATCCTTATTTAAAATTGGAACTAGACACCCCTCAACCACAAAAGCAAAGAAATGGCTTTAATATTTATCGAATTGATGGGTATTACCAACGTAACAACGAAAAAATACGATTTGAATTACAAATAAAATCAATGGTAAATAGTTTTTGGGGAGACATTGAACATAAATTGGTGTACAAAAACACAAACTACTATGTATATGATACTTTTATGAAGGAATTACTCGCTTCTGTTAATTCCAATTTAACCATTATTGATAATCAATTACGTATTATTTATGATGAAATGGAAAATTCAGATCGTCATCAAATGGGATTGGTTTCTGAAGTTAACTTTGAAAAGATGTTAGCCAAAGCAATCAATGACTTATTTACAGAAAAATTGAAGATGTCAATCGGATTTACGATTAATGTAAAAAACACATCTGACATTTTAGGACACTATATTTTTATAAAGAACATTAAGGATGATTTTGGTAATCCAGAAAAATCTGGCTCGTTATTTACTGTGTTTAAAAAGTTAAATAGTGTTGAAATCGACTTTAGTGAAGAAATTATTATGGAAGAGCAGTTTATCAGCAATGACTTATTCAAACAAACAATTGCCGATTATTTATTTAGTCAATTAAATATCGATTACGAATGGTATGTTTTCTTCCAAATGTTGTTTGCTTTAGAAGACGGAAACAACATTGAGGATTTTTCACTGTTTATGGATATCATGAAAGATTACATTATTGACCATTATTGGTTCAAAACAAGTTTCATCAAACTTGAAATGCAAGAAGCTACCAAAGTACAAGATGCTTGTTCTTTACTTTTAGCTAAAGTGTTGTGTGATGTAGGGAATATTCAAATTATCTACAATGATAAATTAAGAGAGATTCGTAATGCTTTTACACTCTTTGTGGAAGAATTAGAAAAACGTGTCATCTCTTATCAAGACTTCAAACATTACAGTGACGCTTACTATGAACAACTAAAGGAACAAATTCAAGCATTGTTTTAATTCACTAAAAAAAGTGACAACAACGCGATTTGTGTTATAATGAATTTGGGTGATTAAAAATGGCACAAGAATATGTAGCAATCGAAAATAAAGAACGTGGATTAATTGCAATCAGTACAAATGTATTTGAAACAATTGCAAAAATTTGTGTGGAAGATGAGAAAGACGTTGTTTTACAAGACGCATCTTATTTTAAAAACGCAATTACATGCAAAATGAGCGATGGTAAATTAGTCCTAGATTTGAATGTAAAAGTAAATTATAATGCGAAAGTAAATGATGTTTGTTCAAAATTACAAACACGCATTTATGACAATGTAAAACACATGAGTGATTGCATTGCAGACACAATTATAATCAATGTGACAGGATTTACTTTTTAACGATACGTAACGTATCGTTTTTTTTATGAAATGATGTGGTAAAGCGTAGGAATTGATGTCGATATGTGGTAAAATATCTGTGTGTATTTTTGGAGGATATTATGAATAGACATCAAATGAGAGAAGTCGCTATGACTTGTTTATATCAAAGCTTTTTATTAAAGAAGGACATTAAATCTGTCGTGTTTGAAAATACGAGAGAAGAAAACAAAGTGGATCCTTTTTTGTATGCCATCACAATTGATGCATGCGCCAATTTAAAGTTTTATGTAGATAAAATTAACCAGTTATTAAATGAAGAATGGACTTTTGATCGATTAGGATATGTGGAACAAGCAATTCTTATTATCGCATCTGCAGAATTAACATTTGAAACTGCACAAAAGCCAATTGTAATTGACGAAGCCGTTACATTAGCAAAGAAATTTTGCGATGACGATGCTTACAAACTAATTAACGGAGTCTTAGATCGACTATGAGAAATCAAGTTTGGACAATTTCAACCTTGGTAAGATATTTAAAAAATAGTCTGGATAACGACATGAATATCCAGTCTATTTTAGTAAAGGGAGAAATCAGTAACTTTACGAATCATAAAAGCGGACACTTGTACTTTTCATTAAAAGACAGTGGAGGAAAATTAAGTTGTGTGATGTTTTCCTCTTATGCTTCTCGATTAAAAATAGCTTTAAAAGAAGGTATGAAAGTAATTGTACAAGCCAAACTTTCAATGTACGAACCACAAGGAACACTACAATTGTATGTTAGTGCAATTCAAAGTGATGGACTTGGTGATTTGTATTTGCAATTTGAACAATTAAAAGAAAAGTTAAGCAAAGAAGGTCTTTTTGAACAATCACACAAAAAACCTTTGCCGCTTTATCCAAAAAATATTGCGATTATATCAGCGCGTACTGGGGCAGCAATTCAAGACGTTTTATCAATTATTGCCCGTCGATGGCCGATTGCTGATGTATGCGTTTATCCATCTTTGGTGCAAGGTGACAAAGCAAGCGAGAATATCATTCAAAACCTTGTAGAAGCTGACAAACAACAACACGATATAATCTTACTTGTTCGTGGTGGTGGAAGCATTGAAGATTTATGGTGTTTCAATAACGAATTGTTGGCTCGTACTATTTATGACATGAACACTTGTGTTGTAAGTGGGGTAGGACACGAAACGGATACTACGTTAGTTGATTATGTAAGTGATCAAAGAGCACCTACGCCTAGTGCGGCTGCGGAATTAATTACACCCAACCGTATTGAGGTAAAAGAAATGTTGCAATCCTATCAATTGCGAATGCAGCATAGTATACTGCGTAAAATTGATAGTGAAAAAACGAAAATTAATCACATTAAAAACAAAGCGATGTTTAGCAGTGCTGAATACTTTATTCAACAGGATAAACTGCGCTTGATGATGGTGGTGAAAAGTTTGTTTACGTATGAAAAACAAATACAGATGAAGCGTCAACAACTAGAAAGCAAACAAGAAGCGTTGTATACGACGATTAGTAAGGTTGCAAAAGAAAATCGTTTGCAACTACAGTCGCACATTAATTTATTGGACGCGTTTAGTCCATTGAAAATACTAAAACGTGGATATAGTATTGCGATGCATGAACAAAGTGCTGTACGCAGTATCCATGATGTGAAGGAAAACGAAACGATTCAATTACTAGTAAACGATGGAACAATATATACACGAGTAGAAAAAGGAGTGCCAAATGACAGAAAATAAACTAGATTTTCGATCTTCAATGGATCGATTAGAAGATATTGTTGCGAAATTAGAACGCAACGAAATTGCGTTAGAAGAAGCGATGACATTATTCGAAGAAGGGTTGTCACTTGTTAATCAATGTGATCAACAACTGACACAATTTGAAAATAAGGTACAAGCCTTATTGACAACATACCAAAAGGAGAAGCAAGATGAAGAATGAGTTTGAACAATTCCTTTTGCATTCACTGGATGATTGCAATGACGGTAAGGTAAAAGAAGCAGCTTTGTATTCATTGATGAATGGTGGAAAGCGCGTACGTCCATTGCTTGTTTTTGCAACTTTGAATGCGTATCGCACTCCAGTAAAAAAAGGATTAAAAGCAGCAACTGCAATTGAGATGATGCACTGTTATTCTTTGATTCACGATGATTTACCAGCGATCGACAACGATACATTGCGACGTGGTAAACCAACTTGCCATATTGCTTTTGGAGAAGATATCGCCATTATTGCTGGAGATGCCTTGCTAACACATAGCTTTTTGTATGCAGCAAACGCAACGCAAGAAATGGCAATCAACATGAAAATTGTAAATGAACTTGCGAATGGCGGGGGATTAAATGGTATGCTTTATGGCCAAGAACTCGACATGATCAATGAAAATAGAGATGATTTAACTTTACATGAACTAGAAAAAACACATTATCATAAAACTGGTAAGTTGCTAACTATGCCATTTGTAATGGCTGCTTATATCGCTAAGAAAGACGAGGACGTAGAGACATGGCGTGAAATCGGAAATACGTTAGGTTTGTTGTTTCAAATTCAAGACGATGTTTTCGATGTTACCAAATCAAGTGAACAACTAGGTAAAAATGCAATGAGTGATGTACAAAACAATAAAGTCACTTATGTTACTTTACTTGGTATAGAACGTTGTAATGCGTTGATTAAAGAACTATATGAAAAAGCAACGTCGCTATTGGATACCATGGTTATCGAAAAAGAACCATTGTTAGAAATGTTTGATTATTTATTAAACAGAAATTATTAGGAGCTGATATTCATGAAACTGGAAAACATTCAAAGTCCACAAGACATCAAATGTTTGGACCAAGCACAACTAAAACAATTATGTGGTGAGATACGTTCTTTTTTGGTGCAATCAATAGCAAAAACAGGTGGGCATTTATCCAGTAATTTAGGTATTGTGGAAACAACAGTAGCACTTCATTATGTGTTCCAATCACCAAACGATAAGATTTTCTTTGATGTTGGACACCAATCGTATGTGCATAAACTTTTAACTGGTCGCTATGACGGATTTCAAAACTTACGACAATTCGAAGGAATGTCTGGGTTTCAAAAACGCAATGAAAGCGAACATGATGTTTGGGAAGCAGGCCATTCGTCTACTTCACTAAGTGCTGCATTAGGTTTTGCGGTTGCCCGTGATTTAAATAATGAAAAATACAACGTAATCCCTGTAATTGGGGATGGGGCTATGGCAAGTGGAATGAGTTTTGAAGCATTGAACCAAATCGGATCTGAAAAACGTAATATGATTATTGTTTTTAATGATAATGATATGTCTATTTCTGGAAACGTTGGAGGTTTTTCTAACGCTTGTACACATTTAAGAGCAAGCAAAGGATATACTTCCTTTAAAAAAGACTTACAATCAAAACTGTCTTCTACCAAAATAGGGGACCGTGTTTTAAGTGCCATGAAAGATATGAAAGACAACATTAAAAATACCGTTGTAGATGGTTCGATTTTTACTGAATTAGGACTGGATTACATCGGGCCGATCAATGGGCATGATTTACCAGATTTGATTCGCGTTTTTGAAACGTTGAAAGATCATCAGGGACCTATCGTTGTTCATATTATTACAAAAAAAGGAAAAGGGTATAAATACGCTGAAGAAGATCGCGATGGAAAATGGCATGGTGTAGCGAAGTTCAATGTGGAAAGCGGAAAAGCTTTGTCTACCGTTCCATACCAACATTTGGATTGGAGTTCTATTTTAAGCGAATCTCTTATTCGATTAGCGAAAGAAAACCCATCCATTTTGGCATTAACACCAGCAATGAGTAAAGGAAGCAAGTTAGATAAGTTTGCAAAATTATACCCAAATCGATTCTTTGATTGTGGGATTGCGGAAGAACATGCAATGACTTTTGCTGCATCTTTGGCATTAAACAATATGCGTCCTTTCATTAGTGTTTATTCATCCTTTTTACAACGTGCTTATGACCAAATTAATCACGATGTTGCGCGAATGGATTTACCTGTTGTCATCGGTGTCGATCGATGTGGTTTAGTAGGAGACGATGGGGAAACGCATCATGGTGTTTTTGATATTTCTGCATTGTATTCGATACCTAACTTAATCATGTCACAACCAAAGGATGCTAACGAAGCGCAAGATTTACTGTATTCTGCTTTTCAACAAGACCAACATCCTTATTTAATTCGTATTCCAAGAGGTACGATTGAATACCAAGAAAAAGCATTTGAAGCGATTCCGGTTGGGACTTGGACTAAGTATTCGATAAAAGAAAAAAGCAAAGTAATTGTTATTACGTATGGAGAAGATGTGGATCGTATCATCAATAAAGCGAAAGTAAACGAGCTTGCCATTAGTGTGGTAAATGCACGTTTCTTTAAACCGCTAGATACAGTAATGTTAGACGATTTACTAAGTGCTGATTTACCGATTATTATATATGAAACGGATATGTTACATGGTGGGTTGTCGAGTGCCATTATTGAATACCAAAATGACAATGGATTCCATGCTTGCATTCAAAGGATTGGGATTCAGGATCACTTTGTACCGCAAGGATCTTTGCCTCAACTACGTAAAAAAGAAGGAATTGATTTATCGACATTATTCGATAAAATCAATACGTACCTATAATGCAACGCTTGGATGTGTATTTGTATGAAAACAAACATTTCACTAGTCGCAGCTTAGCTAAGGATGCAATCAAAGAAAACCGCATTAAGATAAACGATAAAATCATTAGCAAAGCAAGCTATTTAGTAAGTGAAAATGACATCATAACCGTGATAGAAAAAGAACACTCTTTTGCTTCTCGAGGTGGAAACAAACTATTTGGAGCATTACAACAATGGGATATCGATTTGCATCAACGAGTCGTTTTGGACATTGGTGCTTCTACTGGTGGGTTTAGTGATGTTTGTCTTCAACAAGGTGCTGCATTTGTGTATGCGGTTGATATTGGTCATGACCAATTAATTGAACGTTTAAAAAATGACGATCGTGTTGCGAATATGGAAGGCGTGAATTGTCGTTATTTAAGTAAAGATATGTTTGACAAACGAATCGATTTTGTATGTATGGATGTTTCTTTTATTTCAATCAAACTAATCGTTGATTCTTTGCTTTCTATTTTAGAACCTCCTTTTGAATGTGTCTTTTTAATCAAGCCACAATTTGAAGCTGGCAAACAATGGATTGGGAAAAACGGGATTGTGAAAGATAAAAAAGTGCACAAACGTATCTTAGAAGATATGCTTCATTACTTTCATCAAAAAGGGGTAGGTGTTTATCACTTAATGAAGTCAGATACGGTTGGACGCAGTGGAAACCAAGAATATTTAATACATATAAAAAGTGAAACAACAACAAAATCATTTTCGATGGATACTATAATAAAGGGATAGGTGAAACGTTATGATAAAGGAAATCTATGTAAAGAATTTTATATTAATTGATGAACTTCATTTGGATTTTCATTCTCATTTTTCTTGTTTCAGTGGGGAAACAGGAGCTGGTAAATCGCTTTTAATTGATGCGATTTCCATTTTGTGTGGGGAAAGAACTTCAGCACAATACATTCAAAAAGGAGCGGATAAGGCATTTATAGAAGCTCATATTGAAGTCAGTGCTAATCATCCTGCTATCGCGTTAATTGAAGAAGCAGGTTATGAGCTAGAAGACAATACGTTTGTTTTATCACGCGAGTTCACCTTAGAAGGAAAAAGTACCACTCGCTTTAACCAAAGAACGACAACTTTATCTTTTGTGAAAGAAGTCATGAGTTTACTTGTTGATATTCACTCACAACACGACAATCAATATTTGCTGAACAATCGTTTTCATTTAATGCTTTTGGATGAATACGCAAAGGAATCAACACTTCTTCAACAAGTGAAACAAGCTTACCAAGCTTTACGAAAAGAAGAAAAAGCGCTTGATCGATTATTGAATGAAGAAGCCAATCAAGATGATTTGGATTACTTGCAATTTCAATTACAAGAGATGAATGAACTTGATTTAAAACACGATGAAATAGAACAACTAGAAACAAAACAAAAAGAAATGGCATCGTTTGATAAGATTAGCAGTAAAATTAATGAAGCCATTGCTTTTGTTGAGTCAAGCCGTTATGAACAACTATATAATGTTCATAAAGATTTAGATGAATTTGATAACGAAGTCTTACAAAAAGCAAACGAAGAAATCACAAATGCTTACTACAATATTGACGAACAGTTACAAAATTTAAAAACCTATCGTGATTCTTTGCATTATGATGAAGCTTTATTTAATGATATTCAAACACGTTTGTTTCAAATTAATAAAGTGTTACGCAAACATGGTGGTAGCTATGAGTCGTTTATAGAAAAAAAGCAAGTTATGGAAGAACGAGTACAGGCGATTGAACATCGCCAGGAATACATTGGTGTATTAGAAGAGAACATTGCAAAAGCACGTGAAAATTTTGTTGCGTTAGCAATGAAACAACGTGAGAAAAGACAAGAAAAAGCATTGTTGTTAGAAGCGGATATTCAGAAGGAATTGTTTGATTTACACTTGCAAAATGCACAGTTCAAAGTATCTTTTTCAGAAAAAGAAAACAGCGATGGAATCGATATGGTTGAGTTTTTAATCAGTATGAATGCTGGAGAAACGCTAAAACCATTAGCCAAAGTTGCTTCTGGAGGAGAGCTTTCTCGTTTAATGTTAGGATTGAAATCAATCTTTAATCGATTGGCAAAAATCGAAACGATTATCTTCGACGAAATTGACAATGGAGTAAGTGGAGCGGTAGCGTATGCGATCGGTAAAAAAATGTATTACATCGCGAAAAAGTCACAAGTCTTTTCAGTTACGCATTTGGCACCAGTTGCTGCTTGGGCGAACCATCATTATTATGTTGAAAAAAAACAAAGTGATAGTAAGACAAGTTCAACCATTCGTCAATTAGATGAGGAAAGTACAATTAGAGAATTAGCCATCATTGCACAAGGGGCAACTAGCGAACATGCTTTATTAGCTGCGAAGGAGTTGTATCACAAAGCGATGGAGGAAAAACAAAGCTTATAAAAGTAGAAAGGAACGCTATGGCAAGAGTAATATTTCATATTGATTTAAATTCCTTTTATGCGAGTGCAGAAATTGTTCGAAACAGCGCTTTAGAAGGACAACCTGTCGTAGTTGGTGGTTTATCCAAACGCGGAGTTATCTGTACTGCCTCCTATGAGGCTCGTAAGTACGGTGTGAGTAGCGCAATGCCTCTGTTTCAAGCCATGGACCTATGTCCAGATTTGGTTGTTGTAGAGGGAGATATGAGCTATTATTCACAACTTTCAAAAAAGTTTTTTGAATTTTTAAGAACCTTCACTTCCTGCATTGAAATTGCGAGTATCGATGAGTGCTATATGGATGTCACAGAATTAATCAAGAATTACAAACGTCCACTTGATTTGGCTTGGCAAATTCAATCTGAAGTAAAAACGAAATTGAAGCTTCCTTGTAGTATTGGCGTTGGACCAAATAAGTTTTTAGCGAAAATGGCAAGTGATATGCGAAAACCTTTAGGAATTACAGTGATTCGTAAACATGAAATCGCAAACAAGTTATGGCCATTATCAATCGATGAAATGTTTGGAATCGGTAAAAAGACAGCTCCGATTTTAAAACAGAATGGAATCGAAACAATCAAAGACTTAGCCGATCCCAAAAATGAAGCTTTTTTACTTCGTACGATTGGAAAAAGTGCTCCTTCCTTAATAGCAAATGCACGTGGGGAAGGAAACGATCAATTAGTCTATAACACAACAGTTCAATCCATTTCGCAATCCACAACAATTAATCATGATGTGTTTGATTATGATGAGTGTAAAAACATAGTTAGGGTGTTATCCAAAACACTCTCACAACGAGCGATGAAAAGTAACATCACAGGAAAGATGGTTTCCATTTCAATTCGTTACCATGACTTTAGAAATGTTGTTCGTTCATTGAATTTGGATAACTATACCAATGATTTCAATATTTTATTTGAACATGCTTTATTGTTATTTGATCAAAACTTTGAAGACATTCCAATTCGTCATTTAGGGGTTGGTTTAAGTAGTTTACAAAGCCAGGATAAAACCATTCAACAACTTTCCATTTTTTCCCAAGAAAAAGTGAAAAAAATAGATGTTCTGGATGAATTAAACCAACATCTAAGCAAAGGAAAGCTTATTTACGCATCAAAACTAATGAAGGAAAAAGAGTAATCTTTTTCTTTTTTTCTATTGCATTAAAATCCATTATAGATGCGCTTGTGCTATAATAAAAACATAAGTAAAGGGGATTTGTATGAACATTCAAGAAGCGTACCAAGAGTATATCTATCATATTAAACTAGTGGATCAAAAAGCAAAAACGACAATTGCTAGTTATGAGAACGACTTAAACAAATACATCTCTTATTTACAAAAAATGAAACTTGATAAATGCGAAGACATTAATTATGAAATCATTCAAAACTACTTGTTAGAAATGGCATTACAGTGCCAAAGTTCTACTCTTAATCGCTATATTGTGAGCATTCGAAGTTTTCATAATTTTGTTAGTGATAAAAATCCACAAATTGCAAATCCAAGTATATTTATCAAAACAAGTAAAACGAAAAAACGTCTTCCAAATGTACTAAATAAAGAAGAAGTAGAAGCCATCATAGCATTCAAAGAAGCAAAAGAAGACATCGCCATTTACCATCGTTGTATACTAGAACTCTTATATGGATGTGGATTACGGGTAAGTGAATGTTGTGATTTAACAATGATTCAACTTCATCTAAAAGAAAAAATTATTAAGGTAAGAGGGAAGGGGGACAAAGAACGTTTGGTCCCTGTAAATGATGTAGCAGCGAATGTATTGGAGTTGTACATTGCAACCATCCGCAAAGATTGGAATCACAAAAAATTAAGTTATGTGTTTGTGAATCATTTAGGAAATCGTCTAAATCGACAATACGTCGATGTCATGATACACCAACGCGCAATGGCTTTAGGTATTAACAAGCAAGTTTCTGCGCATAGCTTCCGCCATAGTTTTGCTTCCCATTTATTAGATGGAAATGCCGATTTACGCGTTGTCCAAGAGCTGTTAGGACATAGTGATATCGCAACCACACAAATTTATACTCATGTGCAGACAAAACGATTAAAAAGTGCCTATTTAAGCGCACATCCTAGAAGTAATAAGAAAGGGTGATCACAATGAAATACAAAAGAATATTTGTTGTTGTAATTGATTCATTAGGTGTTGGAGCTTTGCCAGATGCAAAAGAATACAATGACATAAATGTAGATACATTAGGTCATATTGACCAACAATGTAAATCGCTTAACATTCCCGCTTTACAAAGTTTAGGGATAGCGAATCTGCATCCTTTACAAAAAGTAGCATTTGCTCCAGAACCGAAAGCGTATTATTGCAAAGCAAACGAAGAAAGTGTTGGTAAAGATACCATTACTGGTCATTACGAACTGATGGGTTTAATTAGTGATGAACCTTTTTTAACATTCACTGATAATGGCTTTCCACCTGATTTAATCAAAGCATTCGAGCTTGCTACAGGACATCAGATTATTGGTAATAAAGCAGCTAGTGGAACCGAAATAATTGAAGAATTAGGAGAAGAACATATCAAAACAGGGAAACTTATACTGTATACTTCTGCTGACTCCGTTTTTCAATTAGCTGCTCATGAAGAGTATTTTGGATTAGAAGAGTTATATCGTTGTTGTGCCATTGCTAGAGAAATCACACTCGATCCAAAATGGCGTGTCGGTCGCGTCATTGCTCGACCTTTTGTTGGTGAAGCTAATCACTTCGTTCGAACTGCTAATCGTCACGATTATGCTTTGGACCCATTTGGAACAACCGCATTGGATATGTTAAAGAGAGCTAACTTTGACGTGATTGGAATTGGTAAAATTTCAGATATCTTTAATCAATGTGGGATTACTCAATCTTTGCGTTCTACCAGTTCAATTGAAGGAATGCAGCAAACCATTAGTATGGCTTCAAATGATTTCACAGGGCTTTGTTTTACTAACTTAGTTGATTTTGATGCACTTTGGGGTCATCGACGCGATATCGATGGATATGCGAAACAATTAGAACAATTTGACGAACAACTACAACAATTAATTGATGTCATGAAAAAGGATGATTTATTAATATTATGTGCAGACCATGGAAATGATCCATCTTATATAGGAAGCGATCACACACGTGAGTACATACCATTATTATTTTATAGTAAAGCAATGAGTGGTTCTGGTTTATTGCCAATAGCAAAACAATTTACTACAGTGGCAAAAACGATACTAGATAACTTCGAGATAATGAATCATTATCCAGGAATCTCGTATTTTAACTATTTAAAGTAAATAGCACAAATAAACATATGCCTTTTTCTTACATAATATACATTATGCGAAGTAAAGTATATATTATAATCGAACATAGTTATTCGCATTATCGCTCTTCTACCTATTCCTAAATAACAAAAAAAAGATAAACTATACTATAATCTTGTATGTTTATCTTTTTGTTTACTCTGAACGACGATTTGTCATCATAACAATTCGCATAATGAACATCACCGATGAAGCAAGTGATGCGATATAAGTGAATGCGGCTGCACGAAGCATATTACTTACTCCCTCTTGTTCTTCTTCAACAATGATATTATTTGCTTCTAACAGCTTTATAGCACGTGTAGAGGCGTTTATTTCAATAGGAAGTGTAATGACTTGAAACAACGACATTACAACCAGTAAAACAAGCCCTATATTAAGAAACGACGAAGAATTCGTAAAGAAACCAATAATGATAGCAAGCCAACCAAATTGACTCGATATATTCACATATGGTAACAAAATATTTCGTAAGCTTAAAAACCCATAATGTTGCGCATCCTGAATTGCATGCCCTACTTCATGAGCCGCAATAGCGATAGATGAAATAGAACTACCATAATACACTTCATTGCTTAAACGAACACTCTTTAATCGTGGATCATAATAATCAGACATCTTCCCCTTCTCACTTAATCGAATATCAACTTCACTTAACTGGTTTCGATCCAATAACATACGAGCTACCATTTCACCTGTGTACCCTTTCTTACATGTAATTGTAAGATATCTTGAATACGCTGAATTCACCATCGTTTGTGCCATGATAATAAGTAAGATAGGAATGATATACAACAACAAATACATACAACATCACCTTTCAATCATTTGTCACTTGAATAGTTAGATTATATCACTTTTGTTTAGAAATGTTATCAAATCCCTTTTTTTCACAAAATTATGTAAATTATAAAAAAAAAGCCTTTAGGCTTTTTTACTATTTCACTGAATCTTTTAATGCTTTTGCAGCTTTGAATTTTGCACTCTTAGATGCTGCAATTTGGATTTTTTCTTTTGTTGCTGGGTTAATTCCTGTACGAGCAGCACGTTCTACAACTTCAAATTTCCCAAATCCAGAAATGTCTGCTTTTCCACCATCAGCTAATGCAGAAGTAATTTCTTCGAATACTGTGTCTACGGCTACTGTAGCGTCTTTTTTAGTAATTCCTAATTTTGAAACAACTGCTTCTGCTAAAACTTTTTTGTTAATTGTTGTCATATAAATTGACCTCCTACTTCATGTTTTTATCGTATCATTTTTACATTAAAAAAGCAACAAGTTTTGTTAAAGAAAAGCCTTATTTATGCGTTATTTAGCACTTTTTTCGCAATATTCCACGATAATTTAGGAAGTTATATTACCACCTTTTTTACATAATTTGGATAATCAAATTTGAATATAACCAAAAACGAAAAAAAGAGGTATTTTATACCCCTTTTGCTACTTCTAATATGACTTCTCTTGCAATGATGATTCCTGCAACACTTGGAACAAAAGATGTGGAACCAGGTACCATTCGCTTATTTGTGATTTCCTCACTCGCTTTCGGTTTCACTGGTTTCTCAAAAGAAGCACAAACTTTTACCTTTGTTATCTTACGTTCTTTTAATTCTTTTCGCATTACTTTTGCTAATGGACAATAATTCGTTTTTGAAATATCCATAATTTTTAATTGTGTAGGATCAAACTTATTCCCTGTTCCCATACAACTAATAATAGGAATGTCAAATTGCTTCGCTTTCTCAATTAAGAGTAATTTAGCACTAATTGTATCTATTGCATCAACAATATAATCAATATTAGAAAAATCAATTGAATCTATTGTTGTCTGATCTACAAACATGCAATACGGATGAACTTTTAAAGCAGGGTTAATATCCATTAAACGCTCTTTCATCACTTCTACTTTTGTTAAACCAATCGTAGAATGCAAGGCAACCACTTGTCGATTGATATTAGTAATTGAGACAGTATCATTATCGTAAATAGATAACTCCCCTATCGCACCTCTAGCTAACGCTTCAATGCAATTCCCTCCTACGCCACCGACTCCAAATACGGCAACATGCGCATTTTGCAATCTTTGTATTTGTTCTTCTTCTAATAAAAGGGCTAATCTTGAAAACTCGTTCATATCTTAAAATTCAGCCTTCAAATCACGAACCATTAAATCCCTTGCACTTTGCATCGGTTCTTTTCCTTCGTATAAAACGTTATAAATTTCTTCAATTAATGGCATATCAATGTTATTTATTCTTGCTAACTCATGAATGACTTTAGCAGTACGTACACCTTCTACTGTTTTCTTATTGTTGTCCCAGAAAACCTGCGCAGTGTTCGCACATCCTATTTCATATCCTGCTTGGAAGTTACGTGAGTGTACACTTGTACAAGTAACAATTAAGTCACCAATACCAGTTAATCCCATAAACGTTTCAAATTCACCACCCATTGCTGTACCAAAACGAATCATTTCAGCCAATCCACGAGTAATTAAAGCAGCTCTTGTATTATCTCCATAACCAAGTCCAGCTAGTACCCCACTCGCTACTGCAATTGCATTTTTAATCGCAACTCCATTTTCACTACCTACTTCATCATTTCCTGTGTACACACGTAAATAGTCATTAGAGAAAGTTTGTTGTACATACATAGCATCTTCTTGGTTCAAAGAAACAGCACAAATAGTCGTTAGCAAACGACGCACTACTTCTTCCGCATGAGAAGGACCAATCAACGATACAACACTACTTAGTTTATCTGAACTAATTGTGTTTCGAATCACACAAGACATTCTTTCGTTTGTCTCTGGATGAAATCCTTTTGATGTATTGACCACAATTGTTTTCTTTTTTAAATAAGGCAACATTTGTTTACATACAGATTCAATTGCAATCGTTGGAACACTTAAAACAACGACATCACTTCCTTCAACCACATCAATTGAAGTACTCGCTTTTATAGATGGGTTCAAATCCACATCTTCAAAAAATGCACTGTTTTTGTGATTGTTGTTGATGTCATTTACTTCATCTTCAACAATTCCCCAAATCGTAACATCATGTCCGTTATCCGCAAGAACTTGGGCAATACCTGTTCCCCAACTTCCACTTCCTAAAATTACAGCTTTCATAATATCCTCCTATCGTTGGCGTTCTCTTGCCAAGATGCGAAGCGTTGTTCCAGTAAAATTAAACGCTTCTCTTAATTTGTTTTCTAAGAAACGATTATAACTAAAATGCAACAGTTCTGGATCATTCACAAACAATACAAATGTTGGTGGTGAAACAGCAACTTGCGATGCATAATATATTTTTAAACGTTGTCCATTATGCGTTGGAGGCGGCGTCATTAATTGTGCATCTAAAACCACTTCATTAATAACATTCGTTTGTACACGCATTGTTGAGTAATCATGAACTTCATCAATTAACGGTAAAAGCGTATGAATACGTTGTTTTGTTAACGCACTAACAAATGCGATTGGTGCATAAGACAAATAAGGAAATTGAACACGTATTTCTTTTTCAATTCTATTCATTGTACGTTCATCTTTTTCAATTGTATCCCATTTGTTATAAACAATGATAATACCCTTCCCTGCTTCATGTGCGAATCCAGCAACGTGCTTATCTTGTTCACGTATTCCAGATTCACCATCAATTACAACAAGCACAACATCACTTCTCTCAATTGCACTCATCGCACGCATCACGGAGTATTTTTCAATATTTTCATAGATTTTACCACGCTTACGAATCCCTGCCGTATCGATTACTACATATTCTTTTCCTTCACGTTTGAAAGGTGTATCGATTGCATCTCTTGTCGTACCTTCAATGTTTGAAACAATGACACGATCTTGATTTAAAATCGCATTAGCCAAACTAGACTTTCCAACATTAGGACGTCCAATGATTGCAAATTTAGTCATTTCATCGTATACATTACGTTTTGTATCATCAAAAGAATCAACGATTTTATCTAAAATATCTCCAAATCCAATTCCATGTACACCTGATACTGCAATTGGATCTCCCAAACCTAGTTGGTAAAACTCATAAATATTATTAATGAACTGTTGGTCATCAATTTTATTTACTGCCATAATGACAGGTTTATTCGCTTTTCTAAGTAAAGATGCAATGTATTCGTCATCTTTTGTAATTCCATCTTTTCCACTCACAACAAAAACGATAGAATCTGCTTCATCTAGAGCAACTTCTACCTGCATTTGAATTTCTTCTTTAAACGGTTGGTCTGCCAATTGAATTCCACCAGTATCAATAATACGAAAATCCTTCGTTAACCACTCCGCTTTTCCATATATACGATCTCGTGTTACTCCTGGTGTGTCCTCCACAATAGACTTCTTCTCACCGATAATACGGTTAAATATTGTAGATTTTCCCACATTAGGTCTTCCTACAATGGCACATATCCCATGTATCATAAACTACCTGCTTTCTAAAACGTTATCAATTAAAGAACCAATGCATGCGCATACTTCCTCAATTGTCATATTTGAAGTATCTACTTCAATTGCATCATCCGCTTTACGTAATGGGGACTCTTCCCTATTCATATCTTGGTAATCGCGTTGTTGCAAATCTTCTGAAATGGCAGCAAAATCTGCTTCCATTCCTTTTTCTACTAATTCTTTATAACGACGTTGTGCTCTACTTTCTACACTCGCAATTAAATAAATCTTTAACTCAGCATCTTTTAATACCACTGTTCCAATGTCTCTACCATCCAAAATAAATCCTTTGTCTTTGGCAATGTTTCTTTGTAACTGAACCAGTTTTTCACGCACAATTTTCTTTTGTGAAATTTTACTTGCACGCATACCATTATCATTGCTACGAATTTGTGTTGTCACATCTTCGCCATCAATAAAAACAGTATTGTTTTCTCCAAAAGAAATTGTAATATGATCTAACATATCTGCTAATTTGGCATCATCATCAAAATCAATGTCTTTTGCATGCGCTTGGTAAGCGACACAGCGGTACATCGCACCAGTATCCAAATGTACATATCCCATTTTAGTAGCCAATAGTTTTGCTATTGTGCTTTTTCCTGCCGCTCCTGGACCATCGATTGCAATATTAATCTTCATTAAATGATTCCTCCGGAAACTAACCAGTAAACTACCACTCCAATAACAGCTAACAAGGCAACAATTAAAATGGTAATAATGATATTCAACAGTTTGTTGTTACTGTCAATTCCAGTATTTAAACCTTCTAATTCATCTTTGTATTCATCCATTTGTACTTTTAATTTTTGCGTTTGCTCAATTAGTTCTTTTTTCGAATACGTATCAAAATCATCTTCACGATCATTTTGTGACATTTTCATTTGTTGTGTTGTTTCCACTAATTGTGATTCTAGAGAAGCAATACGAGCTTCTAATTCGCTAGAAACACGATTTGATTGTACTTCCACTGTTGGTTCTTGTGGTTTCGCAACCACTTCTTCCATGGCTACTTCTTCTTGAATTACAGGTTCACTTACAAATGTTTCAGCCATTTCTTCTACTGCTGTAGGTTCGCTTACTACACCTGTTTCTTCTTCATTCAACAAGTCGAACACTTGTTTTGAAATTTCCATTGTTTCACTGGATACATCGCGTGGCTCTTCTTCAATCTTTTCAACATAACTAGCTCTACGTTCTCTGTTTTTGCTATTCAACTGTTGTAAAATATCTAACTTTGTATCTTCGTATTCACGCACACCTTTTTTAATATTGTATTCACGAACTTCTTGAATAAAACTATCCAAGTATTCATTTTTAAACGTAGAATCCAATTCTGGTGTTTTGTTTTCTTCTATAAAACTCACTTCTTTTTCATGCGAAGGAGTATAGCTTTCTTTTGCTTCTTGCGGTTTTGTAATTTCTAAAATCGCTTGCTCGCTCGCATTGCTTGAAGTATCGTTTTGTTCAATGTCATTTCTTAATTGTTCATATTTTTTTACTCTTGAAAATTGTTCCATGGAAATACCTCCAACTCCTAAATATTATAACAAAATATCACGAAAATTTATATAGTAAAAATAAAACAAGAAGAGTTTTTAAGCTCTTCCTGCGTATTTTCCATCTGATGTATTTACTAAGATAACTTCATCTTGATCAATAAATAGTGGTACACGAACAACTAACCCTGTTTCTAGCGTAGCATTCTTTTGTGCATTTGTAGCAGTATCACCTTTTACAGCTGGTTCAGCTTCAACAATTTGAAGAGCAACTTTATCTGGTAAAATAACCCCTAAAATTTCTCCTTCATATGTTGAGATCATAACATTATCGTTTTCTTTCAAAAACTTCATTTCCCATTCCATATTTTCTTTTGGAATTCCAATTTGTTCATATGATTCGTTGTCCATGAACATCATTTCTTCACCTGCATCATATAAATATTGCATTTCTTTCTTTTCAATATGTGCTTTTTCTACTTTATCTCCAGCACCAAATGACAATTCAACATTGGCACCTGTTCTTAGGTTTCTAACTTTAACTTTAACAACCATTGCACTTCTAGCTGTTTTATTTTGACTAAAATCCTGAACTACATAAATGTTGTTTTCATATAAAATAGTAACACCTGGTTTTAATTCATTTGATTGTAACATGTATATAAGTCTCCTTTATCTCTTCTTATATTTTAAAGGAATTCGTAATTTTGTCAACGAATTATCATAGATAGTTACATCAAACGCTTATTTTTTGCTAATTTAGTGCTTAACTGTACCCTATTTTTCCATATACGTATAGGAAATGAACTCTTCTTCGATATCATCGAACTCCAATCGACTCGAAAGCAACAGCTCATTTCCCTTTTTTATGGTGATAAAACAAGTGATATCTTCATAGCGTAAAGTAACCTCATACCCCTTGTAGGTATACGATTCGTCTTCTTCCTCATACGCAAGCAGATCATTTTTCACTTTCGTTATGACTGCGATTTCTACAAAATCCAAATCATTTTGACCATGTGTTACATAAGCTGTTTTCACTTGTTCCATCACCATGAATGAAAACACCAAAGTAAGTTGTAATACGACAACAGCATACATTGAGATAAACCCATTTTTACTAACAACCGATAATTCGTTCCTGCACCTTGTTTTTGCGTTCGTATCGAAAATAAATACAGTCTCCCTTCTTTGTGAAATAAGCATCTTCCAAATCCATGAAAAACACTTGGTATCCTTCGTGTAACACGAGTTTGTCATCCTGTAAATCATAATACATTTCATTTGTTAAATAAGTGAATTGCAACATATCCCCATCCAAGCTTATATCCTTACTTAACGCATAAATCAGACGCATTTGATGAATGCTTGTCGTATCTTCACTAATATAAAGTGCAGGTTTACTTCTTATCATAACTTGCACAATGCTTGTATACAACAATACACTAATGCTCACAACCATCATTGCCAGTACAACTTCAATTAAGGTAAAACCATTTCTATTCATACGCTTCTTCCATTTGTTGAATTTCATAGGTATTGTCTTGAGTATACTTCACTTCTTGTGACAACAAACTCATGGCTTGTAATAAAACAACACTAGTAATGGTGATTACTTGAAGTAGCAAAAGACTTTCAATCAAAACAAACCCTCGCTTATTTAAGGTACACATTTCCATTACCTATATTCATTACCAGTGACATCTGCTTTTGTCCATAGGAACACGTAACCGTGTTTGCCATAGAAATATTACCTTTCGCATTAAAGTAAAACGAATAAGGCTCGCATGTGATGTTTTTACTTAACACGTAGCGATCCTCCTCCACAATAAGCGCATTGTGTTCAATGTTAATGGCGATACTTTCACGTTTTTCTATCGCATTGTATTTTGCTCGATGAATGATTTCAAGCATTCGATTCATTTCGAAATCTAGAATGGAAGACGAATGAAATGTGGCTGGTGCAAGCAACAAAAACCCGCTCATAATTCCAAGTACCAAACACATTTCAATGAGTGTATACGCTTTAATTTGCATACGCTTCTCCATTTTGAATCACAACACTTTTTCCATTTGGACAAGTACGTTGTGATTCTTTTAAATAACCTAATGAGATTAGTTCATCAATACTTCCTACACTTTCTACATGATCCACTTCATACAGTAAAATTTGTGAGTTTACTACTTCTAATAAATTTTTGCATCCTTGTGAATCAATCACTTCTTTCTTTTGTTGAATGTTTGGAAGCGTAAGCAGAAACAATAATGCAACAATTGTTAAAACGATAATCATCTCTAGTAACGTAAACCCTTTTTTCATAGTCTCTCCTTTATATTTCATTAATCATTTGTAACGGTAACAACATAATTTGGTACACACAGATCACAAGGATTCCAACAAACGCATACGAAACGCACTGTACGATGATACTAAGCTTTTTAATTAACGAGAGCCAAACGGCTTTTTGAAAGCTCATATACGCTTCTAGCGCACTCTCAAGCTCTCCATTGTGGGATCCGATTAAAAAGTAAGACAAGAAACGTTGACTCAAATACTGACAAGCGTTTAGCACCTCTAATAAATCGCTCCCCTTCGCCAGTTGTGCATTGATTAATACAACACATTTTTGAAGGTAGGTCGGTTTCATCTGCAATAAGAACTGAAACGACTGTTTACTACTCAACCCTCTTCTGTGCAGTTGCGATAAATAGCCACTAAGGTAATAGGATATGTACTCTTTCACAAAAGGAATGCGATAAGCATAATGTTCGAAGAAATAATGATTGCAAGTTTTTACTTTAATCATGGCAAAGACGACAAACGAAAACAAAATAAGCAAAGCTAGCAATAATGTACTTATCACTTTTACTACATAAAGCAAAATCACAATTGTATTGTCTTGGTTTTGACTAAATTGTTGCAACAGTTGTGGTAATACATAATTAGAAAATGTATGGATTGTCGCAAACGAAAGCAAGAAAACAATAAAAGGATACATCGTTTTCTTATAAAATTCACTAATGATTCCTTTTTCAAATTGGCACATCTCATCTGCACTGTAGATTGCATCTTGCAACGATTGTATTTGAATAAAAAACAACAAATGTTTTTGAAACCGTCCTTTTGCACAAGCCAACAGTGAATCCTCATATGCTTGTTGCGAATCAAACAAATGCATAAAATGCTCATAACGATGCAAAAGTTTTAAAATTTCTTGCATCGGATACCCTTTCTTCAATAAACTAGCAATTTGTAACCATTCATTTTGGTTAAAAACTAACGTCTTGTTGGGCAAACTGTTTGCTGATGTGTTTGTTTTTGACTGCTTCTTTGATTTTCGCAAAGATATCTTCGTAACACTCATCCTTTTTATCACGTCTAAAATACGCTTGTATATGATGTCTTTCCATAATCTCATAAACACACACCCTTCCCTTCTTATTGATGGATGGAAAGATTCTTTGGTTAGTCACATTAGTTAGTACCTGAAGTAAATCACTTTGTTTTACACCAAAGTCCAACAAGCGTAGAATCGCTTCTTTTGCTGACTTTGCATGTAAGGTAGTAAAGACCATATGTCCACTTAACGCACAACGAATAAGTGTTTTTGCTGTTTGCGCATCACGCACTTCCCCAATCATAATCACATCTGGATCGTGCCTTAGTAATTGTTTGATTCCTTCTTCATAGCCCAAATTCATCCTCTCGTTTACTTGTAATTGTAGATACGATTCACTTTGGATTTCAATCGGGTCTTCTAAAGTGATAATTTTTAACTGTCGATTTTTGGCAATGTTTTCAAGGATAGCATGTAAGGTTGTCGTTTTTCCACTACCCGTAGGTCCACTAAAAATTGTTAATCCACCTCGAAAACGACACCACTTAGCAAATAAATCATTTTGCTTTTTGTCTTTGCTAAGCTGTTCAATTGTGATGGTTTGATGATTGTTTAAAACACGTAAGACAGCAGACTGTACATCTAGTGTTTGAATGAAAGACAAACGAAAATAATACGTCTTCTGTTTGTATGCATACGTAAAGTTTCCACTTTGTGGTAAGTTGATATTACCTAAGTCTAGATGACTAGTGAACTTTAAATAATGAAATAAGGTATTGGAAAACGGTCGTTTTACATCCACAATACCTCGTGAACAACGCAAGCTGATTGTTAGTTTTTCATTCTTTAGGGTTAAGTGAACATCACTCGCGTTTTCCTTTAAAATAAGATCTAATAATTCTTCAAATAGAACATTCATACAATCCCTCCTACTAATGTATATGCGATAATTTTGAAAACTCACAATAAAAAAATAAAAAAAGTGATTTCGCTTATGCAAAATCACTAAATTAAAAATGGATTATATGTTAATTCTTCTTTTAGCGTAGTACTTGCTCCATGTCCTGGATACACAAGTAATGCTGGATTTAATTTCTTAATCATTTTCAAACTCTCATTCATCGCTTTTGGATCACTAACAGGTAAATCAGTTCTTCCAATGGTACCTTGAAATAACACATCCCCGCTAAATAAAATATTATCAAAACGAAGCATGACACAACCATGTGAATGTCCTGGTGCGAAAATGGCATCGAAAGTAAACTCTCCAACGCTATTCTTTCCTACTTTATAAAGTTGAACTTCACTATTCACAATGCCTTCTCTGCCTTTGATTGAACCATTTAGGTACGTATCTTTCAGCATGACAACATCTGCTTCATCGATATAAACTGGGCATGAAAAATGTGAAACAAAGAAATCAACACCACCAATGTGATCAAAGTGTCCATGCGTTAATAAGATTCCATCAACAATCGCTTCCTTATCTAATAAGTATTGCAATAAATCTTGGCTCTTCGCGCCTGGATCAACCATAATGACATGTTTATCCTTCCATAGCAAGTAACAATTTGCTTGGAAAATCCCTAAAGGGAATGTTTCTACTGTATACATGATGCTTTATAACAAAAAAAGCCAACGTGGCTCTTTTTATTTTTTCTCCTTATGCTCAGTTTGTTTATTACAACGTGAACAGTATTTATTAATTGTCATACGTTCTGCGTGTTTCTTTTTGTTACGAGTACCAATGTAGTTTTCTTCACCACATTCTGAACATTTGAATGTAATACGATCTCTCATGTTAATCCTCCTTAAGTGCTAGATTATTGTATCATATATTTTTTTAAAAATCTATCGCTTTTTTTACTTATTACGATAATTTGCGAAATATTCTTTTGAAGCTTGTTCAACAACTAATGAACATACATTTGATGAAGTACTGTTTGCATATGGTGCTACACAAGCGAACGCTATTTCAGGATCCTCTGCTGGTCCATAACCGATAAAGGATGAGTTAGAAAGTTCATGTACTACACCATCTTTTTGCAACTGAACTTCGGCTGTCCCTGTCTTCCCTGCCATCCTTTGCCCAATATTCGCATTTGACAATTGACAAGAACCAGATGAAGCACATAACTCCATACCCATTTGACTTCGTTTCAATAATTCTTTGTCTCCGTATAGCGTTGATAATACATTCGTTTTAAAGTTATAAATAATCGTATTTAAATCATTAACCTCACTCACTTTTGAAAGCAAATGCGGTTGTACACGTTTTCCACCGTTTGCAATCGTTGCGACATACTGTGCTACTTGCATCGGGGTGTAACTATCGTATTGTCCAATCGCATAATACACAGCTGTTCCCAGTTCCGAATCATCTCCGATAAACCCGACTTGTTCATTCGGTAAATCAATCCCTGTTTTCACACCAAGACCAAACATATTGTAATACGTACGCATGATTTCAAATGTGTCCGGTTTTAATGAAAGTGGTGCATTAGGGACGTATTGGCTTCCCCCTAGTCCAATCGCAATATGTGCCATATAAACGTTGGACGATTGTCGAATCGCTTCTAAATCGTTAATCAACCCTTTGTTTGTATAAGAAGCAAATGCTTTGGACCCTTTGAATTGCATCGGAGCATCCATAATTTGTTGCCCTGCATAAACCACACCTTCATTTAACCCCATATACAACGTAGCAGGTTTCACAATACTACCTACAATTGCTGTATTCAAATACGTACCCGTTGGATTAGAATAAAATTCTTTGGTTTCTGGATCTTGACTCGCTCCTGACATCGAAAGAATTTCTCCTGTTTTAGGGTTAATTGCTACCAAAAACAAATCACTCATAAACCCACCTGAAGTAGGTTGCCATTTCTTTAATGTTTCCATAACCAAATCATCCATTTTCTTTTGGTATCCTTGGTCAATGGTAAGCGTTAAATCGTATCCATTCTTCCCTGCCTTATCCACTTCTAAATAGGCAACGCCATCTTCATCAAACTTAATGTCATATACCGCTTTGTTACCTGATAAATAATTTTCATATTGCTTTTCAAGCCCAGAGATACCAACACGATCATTTAATTCATACCCAAGCGCAAGATAATAATCTTTCTCTTCACTAGGAACTCCTTGGGTTTGCGTAGATACGTTTCCAAGTACTGATTTCAAATCTTTTCCTGTTTCACTGTATTGACGTTTCCAGTCAAACGTTACTTTAAATCCTGGAAAACTCGCACTATTCTCTGATAAATACGAAACTTGTTGCTCGTTAATATCCTCAGCAATGACTTTATATTGGTTATCTGGATAACTATCCATACGCATTTTCGCTTGGTACACTGCTTTTGTGTGATCACTTAACTTCGAAATATCCGTGCCTTTCACTTTCCATTCATACACTTCATCCAAGTTTTTATAATCCCCTGCTTCGTACTTTTCTTTTTGCTTTTTAGTCAACGCATCCAAAGAATCGTCTTTTTCCATTACTTTTTTATAATCAATATGCAATTCTTTTAATTGTCGTTCTGTGATAGTTGTCGCTTTTAAATCCAATGCATTCACAATCTTTTCTGCTAACTCCCATTCCTCTTTGTTTGAAACGGTTTCAAGTGGATAGTAAGAAACACTTAAACTACTGACACTCTCTACCAACACTTGCCCATTACGATCTAAAATCGCACCACGAGGACTAGAAAAAGACTGCTTTAAAGCAGTATAGTTTTTTAGCTTCTCATCATAACTTTGTTGGTTAATTAACTGCAAGTTAACAAGACGCGCTACAATAATTACAAAAATAGCGACAACGATACCTACAGTAATTTTTAATCTTGTATTAATAATACGTTCACTGTCCTGTTTTTGCGAAAACAGATTACTTGAACGTTTTTTTCTATCAATATCCCATTTTTTAAACGGATTTATAAACATATCATCACTCCAATGTTTCTATTATAGCATGTTTTTACCGTTTTCATGTGAAGGTTTTGTGTAAAATACATTTTCATAAAACTTCACATAAACCCCATCTTTTATCCCACTGTTTTACGACATTTCTTTCCTCTTGTTGAAAACAAGTCGTAAGTGCCACCATATCAATTGTAAGCTCTCATATTTCGTTGTATAATGACATTGGTGATACTATGAAAAAAAGAGAACAAACAAGAGCAATACAAGTTGGCAATGTACAAATCGGCCATCAAAACAAAGTCATTATTCAATCTATGTGCAACATCAAAACAAGTGAGGTTGATAAGATTGTTGAGCAAATTTTACAGCTTGAAAAGAAAGGTTGTCAAATTGTGAGAATGTCTGTTATGGACCAAGAAGATGCGAAGGCAATCAAAGAGATTAAGAAACGTGTTTCCATTCCTTTGGTTGCAGATATTCACTTTGATTATCGTCTTGCGTTAGCTGCCATTGAAAACGGCATTGACAAAATTCGTTTGAATCCGGGTAACATCGGAAAAAAAGAAAATGTCATTGCTGTTGTAAATGCTTGTAAGCTGCACAAAATACCAATTCGCATTGGAATCAATGGTGGATCTTTAGAAAAAGACATTCACGAGAAATATGGAAAACCAACTGCAGAAGGTATGATGGAAAGCGCAAAACGACACGTTGCCATTTTAGAGGAATTGGATTTCTATGATATTTGTTTATCCTTCAAGTCAAGCGATCCCCTATTGTGCATCGACGCCTATCGTCTGGCTGCAAAGACATTTGATTACCCTTTGCACATCGGTGTAACAGAAGCAGGAACTTACATAGGAAGTGCGATTAAGAGCAGTATGGCACTAGGAACTTTATTAAACGAAGGAATCGGTGATACAATCCGTATTTCTGTTAATGGTGATCCTTGCAATGAAATGACAATCGTCAAACAACTATTAAAGTGCTGCAATTTAACAAGTGACGTTCCTAATTTAGTCGCTTGCCCTACATGTGGTAGAACTGCTTGGGATATGCAACCCGTTGTAGATGAAATCGAAGCTTTTTTATCTCAGATTAATTGTGATGTGAACGTTGCGATTATGGGGTGCGTTGTCAATGGCCCAGGGGAAGCAAAACACGCAGATATCGCAATTGCTGGTGGAATAAACGAAGGTCTATTAATTAAAAAAGGGGAAATCATTGAAAAAATCCCACAAGAAAAAATGGTAGAACGATTGAAACAAGAAATATTAGAATTCGAAAAAAACAAGGCGTAATGTTAGCCTTGTTTTATTTTATCCATAATTGATTCATCAAACTCTTGTTTTTTAAGCATTTCTATTTCATAACGATAAGGTGGATTTCCTTCCACATAAGGCGTCTCTAAAATTTTAACGACGTCTTTTAATTTAGGATGGTTGGCGATGTTTGCTAATGTCGCAAACCCAATTTCTCCAAACCCGATATTCGCATGTCGATCTTTTCTTGCACCCTTTTCGTTTTTCGAATCATTTAAATGAACACAAACCAAATGTTCTAATCCAATGACACGATCAAAATGATCCAATACAGCATCAAAATCAGCGATATCATACCCTGCATCATTAATATGACAAGTATCCAAACACACTTTGATATGGTCACTTTTTTGCACATGATCCATAATGTATTTGATTTGTTCAAAGGTGTAACCAAGTTCACTTCCCTTGCCTGCCATCGTTTCCAATGCGATACAAACATCCTGAATGTCTTGCATTGCTTCATCTAATCCTTTTACAATACTAGCCAAACCAACATCTTCTCCCGCTTTCACATGGCTTCCTGGATGCAATACAATGTATTTTGCCCCTAGTGCTTGTGTACGTTTGATTTCTTCCTTCAAGAAAGAAACAGCGATTTCGTATGTCTCAGGTTTTAATGTATTGGCTAAATTTATAATATAGGGAGCATGTACAATCATATGATCAGGTGCAATTGCATTGTCTGCCATTAATTGCTTCGCTTCCTCAATCTTCATTTTTTCTAATGGTTGTCTTCTTGTATTTTGGGGAGCACCACTGTACAACATAAAAGCGTTCGCTCCATAAGAAAGTGCTTCCTTCACGCTACCTAAAACAAAATCAGGAGCACTCATCGATACGTGAGAACCTATTTTCATATTAATTACTTTCTCTCTTTTCTTTTTGTCGTGCTTTGGCACGTTCTTTTACTTGTGCTTTTATTTCATTTTGAATCAATTGGCGTTTTGCCTTACGTTTCAAATTGTCTACTTCTTCTTTTCTTTTCTTTTTATATCCTGGTTTTACTTTCTTCTTTTTCGCATTTACCATTTTTGAAATTTCTTTCTCTAATGGATCTTCTTTTTTACGCTTACGTTCAAAAACAGGTGTTAATTCTTTCCATTCCCCATTTTTAATATCACGGTGTTTGAACCCGATACCACGTACTTGAAGTTGACGAATGTCTGCTTCGTCTTCTTTTCTATAAATCGCATAACAAGTTCCTTCTTTTCCAGCTCTTCCCGTTCTTCCTGAACGATGAATATAAAAATCCAACTCATTTGGGAACCCTAAAGAAACAACATGACTCACACCTTCAATGTCAATCCCACGAGCAGCTACATCACTTGCCACTACATAGCTTTCCTTTAAGTTCGTAAGAGATTTCATCGCACTTTTTCTTGCACGACTTGTTAAGTCTCCATGTAGCTCTAATACTCCATAGCCATTTTCACGTAAAAGCTTAGCTGCTTGTGCACATTCTGCTCTCGTGTTTGCGAAAATAAGACATACATAAGGCGTAAATCCTTTTAATACATCCAACAAACGTTCTTCATAAGACAAATGACGTGCAGGTACTAACACATGTTCAATTTTCGGCTTAAATGCCTTGTCTTCTTCAATGGTTACCGTAATTGGTTGATTCATGTATTTTTTTAGAAATGGTTTTAATCCATCTGGGATAGTTGCACTAAAACTCATCATCTGTAATTTGTTGCTCATGCGCGAACACATAGCATCAATGTCCTCTAAAAATCCAAACTCCAATGTCATGTCTGCTTCATCCACAACAAAAATACTTGCTGTATCCAAACGCAGTGTTTGTTCATTTAAAAACAAATCGCGCATACGTCCTGGTGTACCAATGACAATATGCGGTTGCACTTTTAATTGCTCACTCATTCGTTGCTTGTCAACACCACCTGTAATTAGCTTAATCTTTAAGCCTTTGTACGCTTTGCACATATCTAATGCACGTGTATAAAGTTGTAGTGCCAACTCTCTAGTCGGTGCACTAATCACTGCTTGTACTTTATTTTCATTCACATCAATTCTTTCTAAAATAGGAATCAAGAAAGAATGCGTCTTCCCTGTCCCAGTCGCAGAAATACCGATGATATCTTTTCCTTTTAACGCGTGTGGAATTACTTGTCGTTGAATTTCGGTAGGAACAACAAATTTATTTAAATCAATGAACGCTTTTGTGTGTTCTTTGAATTGATAATCACTATATTTGTTCATAATTTACCTCTCTTTCTAAAGTATTATATCTTAGATTGTTTTTTATTTCAAAGATATTATCTTTTATATTATAATGTAATCAGTACAGAAAGTGAGAATAACAATGGAAATTATTAAAGTCGTTCCAAGAGGATATTGCAAAGGTGTGGTTCGTGCGATTACAATCGCGAAGCAAACAGCATTAGAAAACCCGAACCAAAACATTTATATTTTAGGTATGTTAGTACACAATAAGTATGTTATTGAAGCGTTGAAAGAATACAACATCATTACTATTGATGACAAGAGTAAAAGCCGCGAACAACTTCTCGATGAAATCGAAGAAGGAATCGTTATCTTTACTGCTCATGGGATTCACCCTCTGGTTAAAAAGAAAGCCGAAGCGAAAGGGTTACACTGTATTGATGCGAGTTGCTTTGATGTTTTACGAACACAAGACATTGTGAACACAAAATTACAAGAAGGTTTTGAAGTCTTATATATTGGCAAAAAGAACCATCCAGAAGCAAGTGCGGTATGCGATCATAACGCGCATGTACATTTGATTGAGAGCGAAGAAGATATCGCACAACTTCAGGCATATGATAACGTATTTGTGACAAATCAAACAACGATGTCCTTTCACGATGTGAAACATCTCTTTGAAAAAATCGAAGAGAAATACCCAAACGTCATCATCAGCGATGAAATTTGTAATGCAACACGTAGTCGTCAAGAAGCACTATTGCACTTACAAGATGTAGATGCATTAATCGTCGTGGGAGACAAAGCGAGTAACAATGCGAATCGATTAGCGCAAATCGCCAAACAACAAGGCATTGCACAAGTTTACTTAATCGACGATGTAAACGATTTGGATATTGCGCAATTGGTTCAATTGAATCGAATTGCAATCACAGCTGGTGCAAGCACACCAACGTATTTGATTAACCAAGTGATCTATTGTTTAGAAAATAACATTTTCGAGAAACAAGTGATTGAAAAAGATAAAATCCTATAAAAAGAAAAAAAGAAGCATCTGCTTCTTTTTGTTATCTTCCTTTGCGTGCTTTGCGAGCTGCTTCAGATTTTAATTTTCTTTTCACACCTGGCTTAACATAAAATTCTCTTTTACGTGCTTCAGCAAGGGTTCCATTTCTAGACACTTGACGTTTAAAACGACGTAGTGCATCATCAAGAACTTCGTTTTCTTTTAAAACTACTTTTGGCATTACAAACCCTCCCTTCTGAAATTACGCATGTTTATTATATAAAAAACAATTTGAAATTGCAAGAAATTTCATCAAATAAAGCAATAAATAAGCTTTTTTTCAATATATTTGACCATTTTCATCAAAAACGAATCATTTTTTTATTCTTCTTCGTCATTTAAGTAATACTTATGAACGATTTCTTTGGCTGCATTATGGTCTCCATACCATGGAACAGGACCTTCTTCATGGTACATGAATTCTTCATCACCCTTACCTAATATCATTACCGTATCGTATTTATTTGCACTCTCAATTGCCATACGAATTGCATCATAACGATTTGCGATAAAGACACTAGGTGTATCTTTTATTCCTGATTTGATTTCATCCGCAATTAATTTTGGATCTTCCCCTCTTGGATCATCTTCCGTAAGTACAATCAAATTACAATATTTATCCGCTATTTCACCAAATACTTTACGTTTTGCTTTATCTCGTTTTCCAGCACTTCCAAACACAGTGATAATCTCACTTTCAGGTGGGGTTATTTTCTTCGCGTATTCGTATACTTTCTCTAACCCATCTGGAGTATGTGCGAAATCGACAATAATTTGAAATGGTTGTCCTTCATCGATGATTTCCATACGCCCTTCAATTTGTTTGATGTCCCCCACATATTGCAATACTTCCTCAATAGGAACACCACTCTCAACAATCGCTGCTATTGCAGCTAATAAGTTGTATACGTTATACATCGCAACCAAATTGGTTTTAATCGCATATTCTTTTTCTTTGTACAACAATGTAAATGTCGTATTGCGAATTCCTAGCTCAATATCTTTTGCGCGATACGTCGCTTCTTTCTCAATCCCATATGTGATCACTTTTGTTTTACATAATGGATACAATTCACTAAAAGTAGCATCGTCAACATTCAAAATAGAAATCCCTTCTGGTTTCATATTTTTAAATAATTTCGCTTTCGCATTAAAATAGTTTTCCATCGTGCCATGAAAGTCCAAATGATCGTAACTAAAATTCGTAAAAATTGCGATATCGAAGTCAATGGAATCTACTCTTCCCTGCTCCAAACCATGGCTACTTACTTCCAACGCCACCGCTTTTACCTCTTCTTGTACCATGTCACACAGTGTACGATTCAAAAAAATGGCATCAGGAGTTGTTAAATCAGGCTCTAACTTCACATCCTTGTAAGTAATTGCAATGGTACCAATATAACCACAACTTGAAAAACGATTGTAGATATCATTAATAATATTTGTGACAGAACTTTTTCCATTTGTTCCAGTGACACCAAATACTGTCATCTTTTCACTTGGATAATCGTAAAACTTATCAACTACTAAGTTTAACACTTCATTCACATCATCTACTTTAATATACGTAACACTATCATCGTATTTCTTAACTGGCTCACTATGAACAACACAAGTTGCGCCATTCTCAATTGCCTTCGCTATGTATTTATGTCCGTTAGTCAAAAGACCATCCAAACAAAAAAACATTCCTTGGGGTTTCACTTTACGCGAATCCGTATGCAAAGATTTGATTTCAATATTCGGTGCTTTTTCAAAGATTTGCGATAACCTCATACTACTCCTCCTATTCACCATACAATATGCCATCTTGTATCGATGTTATTGTAACGGTACACATTGTGTTTACTTGAAAGTCATTTGATTTTACCATCACAGGCAAATATTCACTCGTATGACCAAACAAATACCCTTCTTTTTCATATTCAAGAAGAACTTGAACGCTTTGTTTCAAAAATTTAGATTTATATACATTATAGTGGTTTTTTGATAAAAGCGAAACCTTTTGGCATCTTTTCTTCTTCAATTCATTACTAATGTGCGCTTTCATTTCACTCGCTTTTGTCCCATCTCTTTTCGAAAATGGAAAAACATGCAAGAATGAAAAATCAATAGCTTCTAAATTGCGTAATGTTTCGTTTACTTCTTCTTCACTTTCACCAGGAAACCCCATAATGATATCACTACTGATCGAAACATCTGGCATTAACGCACGGATTTTCTTTATTTTCGTTTTAAAATCACAAATCGTATAAGGTCGATTCATCGCTTTTAAAATAGAATCACTACCCGATTGGATAGGAATATGCAAATGTTTCGCAATCTTATCCTCTTGGCTCATGAATGTCAAAAAAGCATCGTCTAACTCATTCATTTCAATTGAAGAGATGCGAATTCGTTGCAATCCTTCAATTTTTACTAATTGCTTAAGCAACGACAACAAATCCGTTGACAAATCATGACCATATCGTCCCGTATGAATACCAGAAAGAACAATTTCCTTGTGATTGCTGTTTACTAAAGCTTTTGCTGTTTCTACCACTTTGGCGATTGGCAAAGAACGTTCTCTTCCTCTTGCATAAGGAATAATACAGTACGAACAAAATTGATTGCACCCATCCTGAATTTTTAAATACGCTCTTGTTTGCCCTTCAAACGTATGAATTGCAACATTTTCAAAGGTAGTCAATTGGCTCACATCTGCGACATACGATTTCTTTTCTTTGCTTTGGTAAGCATCAAAAACATGTTGTGCTAATTGGTCTTTTCCACTGCTTCCAATTAATACATCCACATCTAACTCTTCTTTTGTCGTTTGCACAAAACAACCAACAACGCATATTAAAGCATCTGGATTCCGCTTTTGTGCTTGGTGAATCTTTTGTTTGCTTTTGCTTGCTGCTGTATTCGTAACAGAACAAGTATTAATAATATAAATATCAGCTTTCTCTTTAAAGTCGACTAATTGCCAACCAAACTCACGTAATCCTTCTATATACCCATTGGATTCGTACGCATTCACTTTACACCCCAGCGTGGATAATGCAAAAGTAATCATTTCGTTACCTACTTTCTATTCAAAATTTTATTTAATTTTTTCGTGAGTTTATCATCAATGTTTTTTGATATCGATAATACCTCAACAAATTTATTCTTATCACTATAAAAATAAGCAATACTCAATTCACGCAATACATCCAATTCATCATTTGTTACAATCGTAATAAAATCGATTAAGTTATCATTTTCAATAAAAAACAAGCGTTTTGTATACGCATCGTATAACGCTGCCTTGTTTTCGTATTCTGCGATTAGCGTCAAAGAAGAAAACGAAGAACGGTATACTTCATAACCATATTGATTGAAGACAAGCAAGTCATCAAATGTATGAACAATACGACGATACTGTTTTAAATCAAACAAGACAATCTCGTTTTGGTAAATTCGATTTAATTTCTGATCAAAGAAAGGAATATAAATACAGTCATCAACATAGTGAAAATGAGGAAGTTCTTTTAATGATTCATGAATTTCATAATTCATCATTCTTTGTTTTTCTTTAAATTCAAGCGTAAAATAATAGTCATTCATTTTAGCTAATCCCTGAAAATAAGCATCCTCGATTATTTTTTTATTTTCGATTCCTCGATACACAACTTCATTGCGATAATAATCAAATTCATCTGCGTCTTTGTAAGGTAGTTTGAACTCTTTCCAAAGTGTTTCAAACGTCGTTTTCATCGCAAGCAAATGTTTGTCTTTTTTGGTATTGCGATCAAGTTTCTTATGCAATAACTTACTAATCTTTTCCATATGACACCCCTAATCTAACTCATACTGTGTAATGTTTACCACTGCCATCGCAGCTGTTTCAGCACGCAAAATGCGCTTTCCTAATGTTACACATTGAAACCCTTGGTTTACTAACTGCGCTACTTCCTCTTCACTAAACCCACCTTCACTTCCTATTACATATGTGATGGAAGTCACTTCAGGATGGGTTTGTAACACCTCTTTTAATTGTAGTGAATGACTTGTGATGGATTCGTATGCCACAATGTTTAATTCACTCTTATATGCTTCGATTTCTTTAAACCGTATTGGTGTTTTCACTTCAACTAAACTATCGCGCTTGCACTGCTCACAAGCTTCTAATGCGATTTTATTATATCGCTCTAGTTTTTTTGTATCATTGACATCCACCTTTACAATTGTACGGCTCGAAATCATCGGCACAATTTGATGCACACCTAGTTCACAACACTTTTGAATCAAAAACTCCCACTTCTCTTTTTTAATCATGCCTTGTACAATTGTAACTTTTACTTTGTCTTCTTGTTTGTCTAACGCTTCAACAGGGTTTCCAAGCACTTCTTTCCCATTGTATTGAATCGTTACAAAAAAAGGTTGTTTATCTTGATCCACAACTTTCACTATCTCGTTTTCATTCATTCGCATTACTTTTTGAATATGATTTGCTTGTTCTTTATCAAAGGCAAATGGTTGATGCAAATTTAAGGTTTCTGTCACAAAGTATTGTTGCATAATAAACTCCTTTCAATTACTTACATAATTCTACTACGTTAGCACTACAAAATTCAATTAATTTCTTACTAGAAATTTTAAGCAACGTTCCCCGCATACCACCATTCACACAAATTTCATCAAAAAGTAAAACAGTTTCATCAATGTATGTGTTAAACACCTTTTTCATACCGATTGGTGAACAACCCTTGCGCACATACCCTGTTGTTGCGAACAATTGCTTTAATGGAAGCATCTCTACACGTTTATGATTGGATGCTTTTGCTACTTTTTTCATATCCAATTCTTCATCCATTGCGATGCAGCATACTAAAAAATCATGTTGATCCCCTTGTAACACTAACGTTTTGAACATCGCTTCCGCACTCAAACCAGTAATCGCTGCCATCTGCGTAGCATTAAGTGGTTCTTCAGGATCGAATTCAAATACTTCATATGCGATTTTACTTCTATCTAACATGCGCATTGCATTTGTCTTTTGCATGATGTCCTCCTTTAGAAAACACTCTAGAAGTGTTAATCCTCTTCTAGAGTGTTCTTGTATACATCCGTTAAGTTTCGTTTTAACTTTTTCATCAAATAAATATATTGGTTAATTTCTTGCTCATTAAAATCTTTAAATTTTCTCGATATGTATTCATCCAACACCATATCTGCTTTAACCAAAACTTTAACTCCTTGCTTAGTAATGGAAACACATGTAGAACGTTTGTTTTCTTCGTTTTTTGAAACCGTGATATAACCACTTTTCTCCATACGTTTTAAAGAAATTCCTACTGATGCTCTTGAAAGACCCAAATACCGAGCAATATCGTATTGATTTGTGTTTTTATTCATATAAATGTAAGCTAAAATATCAGGCTGTCCATCGTAAATACCTAACGCTTTTAAAGTATTGTACTTCGCCTTCTCTTCTAACCATTTTATTTCTTTCTCTAAACTGAATATCTCTTTATTTTTCAACATAATAGTAACCTCACTATTATTATAAAACATTGTAAAGTGTATTACAATCGTTATTAACGATGTGCTTCTTCTAGTTTGCCTGTTGCTGCCATTTGTTTTAATAACTTTATTTCATATGGCTTTAACTTACGATAGCTTCCCTGGCTTAAATCATCCACCTTTAAGAAGCCAAATTGCTTACGGTGTAATCTTGTTACTCGAAAACCAAAAGCTTCCATCATACGCTTAATTTGGCGATTACGTCCTTCAAAGATTGTTAAATCCAAAGACATTTGGTTTTTCTCGTCGTCTTTTTCTGTTACTTTATACTTCGCAGGAAGTGTTTTTACCCCATCGTCCAATACTACACCTTTTGCAAGTTGCAATAATTGTGTCTTATCCAAAATTCCGTTAATAGTTAAGTTATACGTTTTTGGCAAATGGTACTTAGGGTGAATCATCATATTCGCAAATTCACCATCGTTAGTCAAAATTAAAACACCACTCGTGTCATAATCCAAACGCCCTACACTATAAATTCTCTCCTTGCAATCGATCATTGAAACAACTGTGACACGATCAAATTCATCATCACATGTACACATACTTTTCTTTGGTTTGTTCATCACAAAATAGACTTTATTTTCTTTGGTGATCGGTTTTCCATCCACCTCAATATAGTCCGCTTTTTTCACTTTATATCCTAACTCTGTTAACACTTCATCATTTACTTTTACGCGACCTTCTAAAATCATTTCTTCCGCTTTACGGCGACTAGCGATTCCAGCAGCAGCGATTACTTTTTGTATTCTTTCCATACTATCAAAACCTTTCTTACTTATTTTATATGAAATTGGCATGAAAGGAAAGAAATATTCATTCTTTTCCTCTCATAATAAAAGAGATAACTAGTATCTCTTATTCGTTTTCAAATAAATTTTGCATTGTTTCTTGTTTTACTTCTTTTAATTCTGGCAACTCAGCCAAACTTTGTAACTTGAAGGAATCCATAAATTCTTCAGTTACTTCATATAAAAACGGACGACCCGCTGCATCACTTCTTCCACACTCTTTTATCAAAGAGCGCGCCATTAACTTACGAATCATCATATCACAACCGACACCACGAATCTCTTCGATCTCTGCACGAGTTATAGGTTGTTTATAAGCGATAATCGCTAGTGTTTCAAGAGCAGCTGAGGAAAGTGTCGCAATCTTTGCAGATGAGAATAATTTCTCTGCATAAGGATAAACAATTTCTTTTGTGACAAATTTATAACGTCCACCAAAATGAACCAATTCCAAACCATGTTCTTCTTCTAAATATTCATTCATCATTTGATTAATGTTTTTTTCTAATGATTCATTTGAAATTTCAAGCACTTCACATAACTGACTTGCACTTAATCCCTCATCACCACTTAAAAATAACAAACCTTCTAATATCTTACGCATGTATGCTACGCCCCTCTCATTAACCAAATTGTTTCATCATCTGAAACAGTAAAATTTAAAAATCCGTGACGAATCAAGTCAAGAATCGCTAAGAATGATACGATTACCATATGTAGGTTTACACAATCATCACATAACACATCAAAACTAATTTTACTATCGATACTCGCAAAGCGTTGTTTGATCACTTCACTTCGCTCTTCCGCCGACATCTCTTCCACTTGAATCGTTGTTTCCTGAACCATTTCAAGTGACATTCTTCGAATCACACGATTCATCGCTTTAATCAAATCGTATGGATTACCGACAAAATCTTCTTCTTTCACTGTTTTTACCCAATCATTTGTTTGTTCACTAATCGGTTTACTCATTAGTTTTTGACGCTCTTCGTACTTTTTCGAGAACGATTCACTTACTTCTTTAAAACGTTGGTATTCTAACAAACGACGAACAAGCTTATCACGTTGGTCTTCTTCGTATTCTTCACTAATTTCTACCTTCTCTTTTGGTAGCATTTTCTTACTTTTGTATTCTATTAAACCAGCAAGCTCACTTAAAAACTCGCTTGCTACTTCTAAATGCATTGATTCCATCGCATTAAGATATGACAAATATTGCTCACAAAGCAAATTCATATCCAAATCAAACAAATCCAATTTATTTTCTTTTATTAAATGAAGCATTAAGTCCAATGGACCTTCAAAGGATTCAATTTTAATTTCGAATGCCATGTCATCACCTCGCCTACATTATTATACCAAAGATTAACGATAATTTACTATACTTTTATTTTAACTTCCTTTCCTTTTGTAATGGCATAAAAAAAGTTTATTCGCTACAATAAACTTTTTTATTATTTATCCGATCAGTAAAATCATGATTGTTGACACAATCAAAGTAAGTACAGCACTCGCAATGACTAACGATACTTTTTGATAAGGACGTTTTCCACCTTCTCTTGCTTTTTCGATTTCATTTAAATTCTTACCTTCACTAAATGCGACAATTTCTCGATATGTTTGAATATTGAATTGTTTCTTTAGCTTTTCTACCTTTAAAGCATAATACATACTAATCGCAAATAAGAAAACATAAATTGCGACTCCGTACCAATCCAACAAAAAGAATAGTGGTACAGGTAATACTACGATAGCAATAAATAAAATCGTAAAACGTGTACTCGTTTGCTTAAATACCAATTGATCTTGCTTGTTAATTTCTTGTTTCATTTTTTCCAGGTCCCCTTTGATTAATTGATCAAGTGAGATTTGAAAGACTTCGCTCATCAGCAACAAGCTTTTCACATCAGGGTAACTCTTGTCATTTTCCCAATTGGAAATTGTTTGTCGTGAAACGTAAACTTTGTCAGCTAATTCATCTTGTGATAAATTTGCTTTTACTCGATGTTTTTTAATTTGATTTTTTAGTTCCATCTTTTCCTCTCCTTGTATCACCATTTAATCAAAAGTGGCATATTTTCGCTATCAAAACCTTTTGACATCACTGAAAAACGCTTTGGTTATGGTCTTTTTTCATGGTGACAAGAAATTTATGTGCAACATTTTCGTTTGTAAAACGGAAAAAGAAAGATACAAAGTATCTCTCTATTCCTCAAATAAATTATTTTGGTGAGCATATCCTAAATGTGCATATGCTTTTTCACTAACTTGGCGACCGCGAGGGGTGCGGTTAATGAAACCTATTTGTAGTAAGTATGGCTCATAGACATCCTCTAACGTCATGGATTCTTCCCCGATGGAAGCAGACAGTGCTTCTAATCCAACTGGTCCACCTTTAAAGCGCTCAATGATTCCTCTTAAATATTTGTAATCCACATCATCCAATCCAAGCTCATCAATTTTCAAACGATTCAATGCTAATTTTGCGATATCAATTGAAATGACTCCATCGTTCATTACCTGAGCAAAGTCACGAACTCTACGAAACAATCGATTGGCAACACGAGGTGTTCCTCGACTTCTTCTTGCAATTTCAATCACTGCTTCTTCTTCTATTTCATTTTCCATTACTCTAGCTGTACGAGAAATAATCTTTTGTAAATCTTGCAAATCGTAATAATTAAGTTGTGATACGATTCCAAATCGATCACGTAATGGAGCACTTAAATCCCCTGCTCGTGTGGTTGCTCCCACTAATGTAAATGGAGGCAAATCCAAACGAATACTACGAATGGAACTTTCCTTACCCACCACAATATCAATACAATAATCTTCCATCGCTGGATACAAAATTTCCTCCACCGCTTTTGAAAGACGATGAATTTCATCAATAAACAAGACATCACCAGGCTCAAGTTGTGATAAAATCGCAGCTAGATCTCCTCCTTTTTCAATAGAAGGTCCACTTGCGGTTTTAATCTTTGTCCCCATCTCATTAGCCAAAATGTAAGCTAAGGTTGTTTTCCCTAGTCCTGGAGGACCATATAGAAGAACATGATCCAACGCTTCATTACGTTGTTTTGCTGCTTCTAAAAAGATTTTAAGATTATCTTTTAAATCTTTTTGTCCGATGTACTCATCAAGAGAGGAAGGTCTAAGGCTTGCATCTTCATCTGTACTTAACACTTCACTCGATAAGACTCTATCCATACTATACCCCTTTCTTCTTCAACATTAATCGTAGTGCCTTTCTAACATATTCATCGACACTCATTAACTTATCTTCTTTTAATTCCTTCATAATAGAATGAATTTCATTATTCTTGTAACCAAGTGCTTTCAAGGCATCGATTGCATCTTGTAAGTTAGCATCACTTACTTTTTCCTCTTTGTCACTTTCAACTAATTTCCCCTTTAAATCTAAAACAATTTGTGAAGCTGCTTTTGCTCCTATACCAGGTAATTGTTTCAATGCATTTGCATCCCCTGTTTCAATTGCCGCAATAATTGCGTTCGTTGTCGATGCAGCAAGTGCATTCATTGCGATTTTAGGACCGATTCCTTTTACTGAGATCAAACGCACGAACAAATCATGGTCTTCTTGTTTTTCAAAACCGAACAATATTTGTGCATCCTCACGAAAATGCTGATACGTATAAATCAAAGTATCCTCTTTTAAAATTAAATTTGTTGGATTCGGCATAAAAATTCGATACCCAATCCCATGGTTATCTACTACTACACTATCGTTTGTATAAGAAACAACTGTACCTTTAATAAATGCTATCATACGCGCCACCTTTTCCTTCTTATTTTACCATACTT
The DNA here is from genome assembly GCA_964370395.1 of uncultured Erysipelotrichaceae bacterium. Classification (GTDB taxonomy): domain Bacteria; phylum Bacillota_I; class Bacilli_A; order Erysipelotrichales; family Erysipelotrichaceae; genus JBGUVL01. Next base: position 11,382 of record CAYJIZ010000008.1, on the reverse strand, counting down.
TTTATTGTTTGTTGATGCCTTTCTTCTTGCAAGTTTTGAAAGCACAATAAAAAATGTAAGAACTTAATTCTTACATTATTTCAAAAAAATCATTAATGTAGTAGTTACATACCTTTTGTGCATTTTGTTTCTCATGAGCACTCAGTTCATCGTAAATACCAACTGTTAAAAACCCTTCTTTATGACATACTTTCAGTGCCATGTATAAATCTTCAAACACCAAACACTCATGTGGTGCGACTTCTAAGCGATTTGCACAAGCATGAAACACATCCGGATACTCTTTGTTTTTACCAACTTCTGCACATGTTAAAATGAAGTCAAAGTAAGGTAACATCCCCAAACGTTGCAATGCCATTTTCGCATGTTCCTTATTACACGATGTAGCAACACACAATGCAATATTATTTTTTGCTAATGATTGAATGATTTCTAGCCCTCCTGGTTTCGCCATAATATTATCACGGTATTCCGCTTCAACCATTTGGTTCCAGTCTTCTTTAATCTGCTTTTCACTGCGAGGTATTTTGAATTTCTCAATAAAATACTTCGCACTTTCATCAAAGCTCATTTTTTTGATTTCTTCGGAATAGATTGGATCGAACACGATGCCATAACGAGCTAAATATTTACGATCCACTTCTTGCCACAAAGACATCGAATCAAGCAATGTACCATCCAAATCAAAGATACAAGCTTTCACATGATGATTGTCTTTTAATATTTTCATAATTAAACCTCTATTTCTAAACAAATTGGACAATGGTCGCTACCTAAAACATCGCCTAAAATTTGCGAATCTACAATTTTGTCTTTTAAATCTTGCGAAACAACAAAATAATCTATTCGCCATCCAATGTTTTTTGTACGCGCACTAAAGCGATAACTCCACCATGAATACTCTACTTTATCAGGATACAAATAACGGTATGAATCAATAAATCCAGTACTTAATAAGTCACTAAACGCAGCTCTTTCTTCATCAGAAAAACCTGGATTTTGACGATTTTGTTTCGGATTTTTCAAATCGATTTCATTGTGAGCAACATTTAAATCACCACACATAATAACGCTTTTCTTTGCTTTCAATGCATTTAAATGCGCACTAAAATCACTTTCAAAGCGCAAACGATAATCCAAGCGTTTTAAACTTTCTTGTGCATTTGGTGTATAGACACACACAAAGTAAAACGTTTCAAATTCTAAAGTAATCACTCGTCCTTCGTGAGAGTGTTCTTCCACACCGATATCATACATTACAGATAACGGTTTTTGTTTCGTAAAAACCACTGTTCCAGAATACCCTTTTTTCTCAGCACTATTAAAATACTGATAATAATCAGGCGTTACTAACTCCAATTGTCCTTCTTGCATTTTGGATTCTTGTATACAAAAAATATCAGCGTTACTTGCTTCAAAAAAATCATAAAACCCTTTGTTTACAGCAGCTCTAATTCCATTTACATTCCAAGATATCATTTTCATATTTATCACCTGCCAATATCATAGCATACAATAAATCATATGCAAATAGTAATACCTCAACCACAAAAAAACAGCGATACTTATGAATATCACTGTTTCTTAAATTATTTAAGTTCTAAAATTTTAACTTCGTAAGGCTCTTCAATTCCTACTACTTTTACCGTAGCTCCAACCTTACTGTCTAATAGTGCCATTGCAAGAGGAGTTGCATTTGATAACTTACCATTGAATGGATCTGCTTCTACAGAACCAACAATCGTATATGTTTCTTCTTCATTTGTCTCTAAATCAAGAATAACAACAGTGCTTCCTAACCCAACAATCTTACTTTTTTTACCTTTTTTATCATCACTAATGATTTCCACATTAGCAATTAATTCTTCTACTTCACGAATTCTAGCTTCTACTCTTGCTTGGTGATCTCTAGCTGCATCATAATCTGCATTTTCACTTAAATCCCCTTGTGCACGAGCTTCTTGAAGTTCGTTAATTACAACATTACGTTCTTCATGTACTAAGCGGTGAAGTTCTTTTTGTAACTCATCTAAACCTTCCTGAGTAACGAATACCTTTTCGTTCATGTTAACCACTCCTTTATAATATGCTAATGTATTATAGCATGATTTATTGTTTTATACTACCCTTTCCTTACCACTTTAAACCTAACTCTTCTTGAAGTTTTAAGTGTTCTTCTAACGTCTTCGAATAGAACACTTTTCCTTTTCCTTCTTTACGCGTATTATAAATGTCAGCAATAAAGTAAACATAGTCATGTTTCTTTGGATGTAAGACAGCTTCTATCGCATCTTTTCCAGGATTCAAAATCGGCCCAATTGGTAAGCCGTTGTTCAAATATGTATTGTATGGAGAATCAATGTTAACGTTTGTTTCACACTCTTCCCAAGATTCGTATTCATACATTGCATAACAAACCGTTACACTTGATTGCAAAGGCATATTGACTTTTAATCGATTGTCAAACACACCAGCAATCATTTCCATATCTTCTTTGGATTTTGATTCGTATTGTACAACTGATGCAAGAGTAACTACATCATGTACACTCATACCACTTTTCTTAATTTGTTTCTTTACTTGTTCGTATTCCTTATTAAAATGATCTAAGAATGTATACGTAATTTCTTCCTTAGTGGCTGTTTTGTTGAAACTATATGTTTCAGGGAATAAATACCCTTCTAATTTGACACGATATTGTGAATTCAAGATGGAATCATCCAAAAACGCATATTTTTCGATACACTGTTTCAAAAATGCATCATCATTCCATAACGCAAGCATATCACTAGCAGGAATCGCTAAGTTTTCTTCAATTAAGGCAGCAATGTCTTTTGCCCAAATTCCTTCTTTGAATGTAATCATAACTTCATCACGCATCACGTTTTTTTGCTTTGTCAGGTAGGATAAAATCGTATCGCTATCCCAATTTTTATCCAATTTGAATTGGCCGACAATAAATCCGTTGACCCCAGATATCTTTGCGCTTAGTTTCGCAAATGTTGCATTTTTAATAATGTTCTCTTTTGCCAATTCATCCACAATGGAATCAAGTGTTGCCCCTTCTTTTACTTGAAAGACAACTTGCTCACTTTTATTTGAAACAGCAGAAGTGTTAACTTTTAAAACACTAAAACCAATTACAAATACAAGAACAATCGCAATCACAACGCCGGCAATAATTAATTGTACCTTACTAAATTTAGAGAAAAACTGCTTAATCGTTTCCATTCTCTTCTTCCTCAATAAAGGCACCCAAAACTTCCTCTACCATCGCCCATTCTTCTTCTGTTTCAATAGGACTCAAATTCCCTTCGTCATCATAACAGCTTGCAAACGTTTCACCATTTTCCTTATTTGGATCTGTAAATAAAACGTATTTCTTTTGTTTTGCATCGTTTTCAAAAGTAAAAAGAATTTCCATTTCTACTTCTTTTCCACTTTCATCTACGACATACATTGTTTTTGATTCTAACATGTGCTTTCCTCCTACACAAAGATAGGGCTTGCGCCCTATTATTTAACACTATTCAAATAGTCTTGAAGTATCGTTACCGCAGCCATTTGGTCAATTACTTTTTTACGTTTTTTTCGTGACATATCCGCTTGTATTAAAAAGCGTTCTGCACTTACTGTCGTAAGTCTTTCATCCCATAAAATGACATCTAGTCCCAAAGCTTCTAATTTTTCCTTAAACTCTATTGAAATGTTTCCACGAATTCCAATATCGCCGTTCATATGTTTAGGTAACCCCAAAACTACTTTTTTTATTTTGTACGCATCAAAATGCGGTTGTAGTTTCGTTAAACATTCCTCATAGTTTTCACTTTCAAAACGCACAGTTTCCACTGGTGACGCAATCAAACCCATTAAATCGGATACACTTACACCACAAGTGACACTACCTAAATCAAGTCCTAATATACGTTCCATCTATTTGTCGTTTCCTGCTAAATAGTGACGAACTAACTCTTCAATGATTTCATAGCGATCTACACTTTGAATAATTGTTCTTGCATTTTTATGACTTGAAATATAAGCTGGGTCATTTGAAATTAAATAACCAGCTAATTGATTCACAGAGTTGTAGCCTCTTTCTTTCAGTGCAGAATCCACTAAATACAACGTTTGTTTAATATTGTCTTGTTTGAACTCTTCCGAACGAAAGGCCATTGTTTCAGTAACATCTTTCATAGTATTACCTCCTCTTTATTAATAATACTATTTTATCTCATTTTAAAACCATTTTAAAGAGATAAACCAAGATTTGACGCAATTTTTACAAGTGCTTCCTCTAATTTAGCGACATTTTTACCACCAGCTTGTGCTAAATCGGGTTTTCCACCCCCATTACCTTCACAAATTTGGGCTGCTTCTTTCACTAAATTACCACAATGAATGCCATCTTTCACAACATTTTTATCAGCAGCAGCAACAAAAACAATCTTATCCTCTTTCGCACTTGCTAAGAAAACAACGCTATCACTTAATTTATCACGCAATGAAATAGCCATTTCTTTTAATGCGCCACCATCTAATTCATTCATTTGTTTGATTAACACTTTTTTACCATTCACGTCTTTTGCTTCGCTTAGTAGTGAATCAGCTTGTGCTAACAATGCACTCTCTTGCATTTTTGCTAATTCTTTTTTCAAATCACTCAATTCATTCACTAGTGAACTTACCTTTTCACTCACACCTTGTAATGATTTCATTTTCATAGTGGAAGAGACCTCTTTTAGCGTTGTCTCTTCTTCTTTGAATTCTGAATAAGCTGCAAACCCAGTTTTCGCTGTAATACGACGAATTCCTGAACCGATGCTTTCTTCTGCTACTATTTTCATCACACCGATTTCATTTGTGTTTTCTACATGGCAACCACCACAAAATTCTTTGCTTGCTGAACCCATTGAAACGACACGAACTTCATCTCCATATTTTTCATCGAATAATGCTGTTGCTCCAGAATTTTTCGCATCTTCTAAACTCATAATTTCTTTGCTGACAACTAATTTGTCTTCAATGTAAGAGTTAACGATTCTTTCGATTTCATTCAATTGATCTTCGCTCACTTTTTCAAAATGAGTAAAGTCAAAACGTAAGTATTCTTCACTGTTGAATGAACCTGCTTGGTTAACGTGATCTCCAACAACTTGTTTTAAAGCACTTTGTAGTAAATGCGTTGCAGAATGGTTAGCTGTAATTCGATTTCTGCGTTTTTGATCAATTTTTAAAATAACTTCGTCATTTACTTCTAACGTTGCATTGTCCAATACCACTTTGTGTAAATGTTGCCCATGTGGAGCTTTTTTCACATCAACGATCGTCATTACTTCTCCATCTTTCAAAAGCATTCCACTATCGCTTACTTGTCCACCACTCTCTGCATAAAAACAAGTCGTATCAAAGATAACACTTCCTTCATCACTTAAACAATCCACTTGTTTTCCATCTTTAAACAAACCAATGACTTTCGCTTTTGTTTCAAATGTATCATAACCAACAAATGTACTTAAAGTAGCAAAGTTCATTAAGTCTTCTGATTGAGAAGCCATGGATTCAACGCTTTCACGAGCCGCACGTGCACGTTCTTTTTGTTTTTGCATTTCTGCTTTAAAACCATCTTCATCCACTTCTAAATTATTTTCTTGTGCAATTTCTGCTGTTAATTCAAATGGGAATCCATATGTATCATATAACTTAAATACTACACTTCCATTCAAAATACCGTTTGTTGCTTTTTGCATTTCTTCATTCAATAATTGTTCCCCATTACGTAATGTTTTGTGGAATGTTTCTTCTTCAATTTTAATTAGGTTTTCATTGTAAGCAACCTTGTCCATTAAGTAAGGATAAAAAGCTTTCATATTTTCCGAAACGATATGTACTAAACGATACATAAACGGTTCATTAATACCTAATTTGATTCCATAACGTACCGCTCTACGCAATACTCTACGCAACACATACCCACGCCCATTGTTCGCAAACAAAGCACCATCACTCAATGCAAAAGTAACTGTACGAATATGGTCGGCAATGACACGATACGCCATTTTATATTCCCCTTCATAAGGGTATTTTGCTAATTTTTCACACTCTTTAATTACTGGTAAAAATAAATCCGTATCAAAGTTTGTTTCTCCACCTTGTACCAAAGATACCAAACGTTCTAAACCCATTCCAGTATCGATATTTTTTTGTGGTAATTCTTTGTATTCATTTCTTGGTAATTCCGGTTTGCAATCATATTGAGAGAACACAACGTTCCAAACTTCAATATAACGATCGTTTTCTAATTCTTCAAAAAACAACTTTTCTCCTAATCCCTCAGGATCATATTGTTCACCACGATCAAAGAAAATTTCACTATCTGGACCACCTGGACCTTCTCCAATTTCCCAGAAGTTACCTTCTGTACGCAAAATATGCGAAGGATCGACATGGCAAACTTCCGTCCAAGTACGATATGCTACTTCATCATCACTATAAATAGAAATGTATAATTTCTCTTTTGGAAATCCAATCCACTTTTCATCCGTTAAAAACTCCCAAGCAAATTGAATCGCTTCTTCCTTGAAGTAATCACCAATTGAAAAGTTACCTAACATTTCAAAAAAAGTATGGTGGCGTGCTGTTTTACCAACGTTTTCAATGTCGTTTGTACGAATTGACTTTTGTGCATTCACAATACGGTTACAACGAGGTTTTTCACTACCGTCAAAGTATTTCTTCAGTGCAGCAACTCCTGCATTAATCCAAAGTAGTGTTGGGTCGTTGTGAGGAATTAACGATGCTCCTGGCTCAATCATATGCCCCTTGCTTTCAAAAAAATCCAAAAATAATTGTCTGATTTCATTACCTGTTCTCTGTTTCATAATATACTCCTTTCAAACATAAAAAAACGTTCCTGAAACACAGGAACGTTATCATAAATAACGCGGTACCATCCTGATTCACAAGCCTATTGCCTGTGCACCTCAATTTCTCTGTTTTGTACGCCAGAGTAAAGCGCTAAACTCCAATGTAGCTTCAATTAAGTATCGCAAAATGTTTTCACCAACCACATTCTCTCTTACTACTAACTTAATTTACTCATCATCTTCATCGTTTAATACGTTAATCATAATACCATAAATATTAGATTGATTCAATTATTTTAGTGCGAAATCATTGTTCTCGTGATTGGCAGTAATGAATGATTCGTTCTTTTAACTTCGTTTGACGAGGATGTCTTTCCTCTTTGTTGATACCTTGGCGTAAAACACCTTCATTCCCTAATAATACAAGTGATTTCTTCGCACGCGTAATACCGGTATAGATCAATCGTCTTTGCAACATATAATTGTAATCACTCAAAATTGGCATGATAACAATTGGGTATTCACTACCTTGTGATTTGTGAATAGAAATACAATAAGCGTGCGTAATCATATAGAAATTATCACTTGTATACTCGACAATTATACCATCAAAATCAACAATAATTCGACGTTGCTTATTGTAGTCTTCATGTTCGTAGACGATTTCCGCAATCGTTCCAATATCACCATTGTATACACCTTCATCCGGTTGGTTCTTTAACTGTAATATCTTATCGTTTTCTCTAAAAACACGATATCCTACTTTAAGTTCACGCTTGTCTTCCGCTTTTGGATTACACAAATCCTGTAGCGCTTTATTTAATGCGTCAATACCTGCTACACCATTGTACATAGGTGCCAGTACTTGCACTTCATTAATATCGTAACCCTTCTCAAATGCATTCGCGACAATCTTTACGATTTGTTCTTTTACCTGGTAGTTAAGACAAGGAAAAAGCTTCGCATCACTTGCATCTTTCAATGATTCACAAGTTCCATGTTTAATTTCATTCGCTAAACGAACGACGTCACTTCCCTCTTTTTGTCGAAATATCTTTTCTAAAAAGGACACTTGAAAACACTGGCTATGTATAATATCTTTTAAAACAAAACCTGGTCCCACGGAAGGTAACTGATCTTCATCTCCAATTAATAAAATACGTGAAATTCCATCACTGGCTTTCAAAAGATTATAAAACAACCACGCATCAACCATTGAAAACTCATCCACAATTAATAAATTCACATCCAATGGCTCATTTTCATTGATACCAAAAGTATTGGTATCCAAATCCCATTTCAATAAAGAATGAATGGTACTTGTCTCAACCTGACTTAACTCTCCTAAACGCTTTGCTGCTCTTCCTGTAGGGGCACACAGCGCAATTTGATGCATCGGAAACAATTCCTTATACATTGCGATTATCGCTCTTACAATCGTTGTTTTCCCTGTTCCTGGTCCTCCTGTAATCACTGAAAAAGAACAATCGAAAAAAGAAGTGATTGCTTCAATTTGTTTTTGTTCGTATTCAATGTTAAAGCGAGACTGTAAGTTTTGTAACTTTAAAGACAATTCTTCTTGCTCCACTTTTGGTGTCTCAACATAAGGAAAACCCGCTAAGAATTGAGCAATCCCTTTTTCTGCATCATATTGCGCAATGGGATAATAATCCTCTTGTTCTACATACAATAAACGTTCCATTTTTAATTCAGTTAACCAATCATCAAAAACGCTTTCTTCAATATAGCCAAAATTCTTACATGCGATACGATAGATCTCGTTATAACTAGTGTAAGAATTACCACTCGACATAGTGATATCATTCATAATCGAAACCAATGCCGCTTTCATACGATATGGATGATTGTCTTCAAACCCTAGATTTTTCGCAATGACATCCGCCGTCTTGAATCCAATTCCATCAATATCAATTATCATCTGATAGGGGTTTTCTTTGATTATGTCAACCGCCTTATCTTCGTAGATAGCCTGTACTTTAATGACGTTTTTCAATGTCATTCCATGTTGGGTTAAAAAAGCAACAGAATCATCGAAAGTAACATCTTCTTTTAATCCAGCAAGTACACTTTCTCTTTGTTTTTTTGATAAACCATTCACTTGATAAATGATCGATTCATCTTGTTGAAGCAAAGCGATACAATCACTTCCTAGTTGAGTCACAATATTGGTTGCAGCTTTCTTCCCTACTCCAAGAAAAATTGAACTAGAAAAATAACGAATGAGTGAATCACTATCACTTGGCATCATTCGCTCATAAGATACAATTTCAAACTGCATTCCATACCGAGGATGTTCCTTGTAGTTTCCATGAAGTCGATACAACGTATTTTCTAAGATTTCACTTAGATATCCAGTAACAGTAAGCACCTTCTCATCCTTTTGATTTAAAGTAAACTTGGCAACAGTATAAAAATTATCACTTTGAAAGATGATAACTTTAAAGACACCTTCGATTGTGCTATATTCTTCCATAAGTTTCCCCTTATCCTATCAAAAATGGTAACATTCCAACCATATTATAAAGTCCATGTAAAATGATACAAGCCGCGATACTCTTGTTGTATTCGTATGCAAAACAAAAACAAAAACCCAATCCGCTATATAAAAAAATATAAATCACATCTTGAAAGTCACCAATACGAAGTGAACTTGCGATATGAACAAAACCAAATAAGAAAGAACTTATGATCGCTGCTAGAATAAATCCCCATTTTGTGCGCAATGTACGAAAAATACCACCGCGAAACACAATTTCTTCTAAAAAAGGGGCGAATACACAAGTCATGATTGTATACATATATACATTATTCGCAACTTGACTAGTTAATGCCTGTTGATTATTGCTTGTAGATGGACCATCTAGAAGTTGCATAAAAATATTAAATAGTATATTGAAAAAGTACATTATAAAAATACAACTAACAATCGTCACAACCATTTTTTTAAGACTGAGTTTGCGTTCCTTTTTAAATAATGGGTACGCTAAAAGATAAGCAATGACTGCACAGATTAAATAGGTGAACCATTGAATATCACTACCTAATGAGGCATACGGTATGATTCTAAATTGTATCACTAATTGAATTAAAAATTGTGGTATCAGAAATAAGAAAAAAGACCAATACAAAACTTGAATTGCAATCAATCGAAACAAAGACAAAGGTGTTTTGGTGAACTTAACGTCTTGCATTAATGTAATCCTTTACTTTATCATCCAAGCTTACATCATCTTTCATCACTGTTTCGATTACTCCGCCCCCAAGGCAAATTTCACCGTCATAAAAGACTGCTTCTTGTCCACATGTAACAGAAGAAACAGGTTGCTTATAACGACATAAAATAGTTGTTTCATCAATAAACTGAATAGAAACATCATTGTCTTTTTGACGATATCTAAATTTTGCGCTACAATCCATTTCGCCTTCAACTTTTGTTGAAGAAAACCAATTCACACCACTAACAATACAGCTATTTGAATATAGCCAATTGTTTTCGTCACCATCACAAACATACAGAACATTATTCTCTACATCTTTCGCAACGACAAACCAAGGACCTCCAACACCACCGATGCCTAGTCCTTTTCTTTGTCCAATTGTATAGTATAATACCCCTACATGTTCTCCAACTACTTCTAACGTATCAATATTTACAATACTACCATTCTTAGCTGGTAAATAGTTTTGTAAGAACTGTCTAAAGTTACGTTCGCCGATAAAACAGATACCAGTTGAATCTTTTTTATTCGCAATAATTAAATCCAATTCGTTCGCAATGCGACGAACTTCACTTTTTTCAATGTTTCCAATCGGAAAAAGTGTTTTTGAAAGCGCATCTTGGGAAATTTGACATAAAAAGTAGGTTTGGTCTTTGTTGCTATCTGCTCCTCTTAACAACTTACTTTCCGTACCACTATGATCTACTTGAGCATAATGACCAGTAGCTACCATATCAAATCCATTGGCCATCGCAAAGTTTAAAAAGGAATCAAATTTAATATACTTATTACATAAAATATCCGGGTTAGGCGTGCGCCCTTGCTTGTATTCATCCAAAAAACTAGTAAATACGTAATCCCAGTATTCCTTTACAAAATCAACTCGTAACAAAGGTAGTTCTAGCTTGTCAGCCACTGCCTTAGCATCCATATAATCTTGTTCTTGGGGACATACATCGTCTTCAATCGTTGGGTTTCCCATTATGTCATTGTTTGCATATGCATCCCAATTACGCATAAAAGCACAGGTTACATCATAACCCGCTTCTTTTAATATATATGCAGCAACAGCAGAATCTACTCCACCTGATAATCCTAATAACACTTTCATTTTTATCACCTTTCCCTATTATACATGAATTAACTTACAAAAAAAAGAATAACAGTTTAAGATTACATGTATTATGTATAATTTTGATTTTAGTCAATCCTAAACAACTAAAAAAAACAAAAAAAAGACCTACATAAGTAGGTCTCAAATACCTGGCAACTTGCTATCT
>CAYJIZ010000007.1:0-115892 GCA_964370395.1 uncultured Erysipelotrichaceae bacterium | reverse complement strand
TTCATGATTACTCTCCTTCTTTTTTTTATGTCCTTGACTTAGGGTATAGTTTATTCTTTTTTATTGGTATGATGATTTTACCTAGGTAAGGTGAAAGGAGTTTTCTTATGAAAGTCAGCATCCAACAAGAATTGTGTATTTCTTGTAGCTTATGTTCACAAGTGTGTCCTCAAATTATTAAAATGAATGAAGATGGCATCGCACAAGTATTTCGTGAAGGTAGTAAAGAAGATCTCCCTGCGATCAAGGACGCAATTGAAAATTGCCCCGTTGCATGTATCTTAATTACGAAATAACAAACAGTAATAAATGGTATCTTCTGCTTCATTTCATTTTAGCCATCACTCATTTTATATGCAATAGATCCTCTTTTTCATAGCGATGCGATCCTAGTTGTCTCTTCTTATAGTTCCAACAAGCAATCGCTAGCTCTTTTGAAGCTCCCTTATTATCCGCAAAGAAATCACGAAAATACGTATTGTATTCAAACTGGGCATCGATTTCTTTGTTTTTTTCTAGTGTTGGATATACGCGTACTGCATCTTGTAATGTTTTATTCACATTGGCTTTTAACCAGCGTTGAAAAGGAACACTAAAGTGAAAGTCAGGATAATACGATTCAAAAAAAGCTCGCAATGGTTCACTGTACGCCATATTCTCTACAATCCGTGCCGTAAGTGTGGGTTCTACAAAAACACGCTTCTTACTTTTTATAACTAGCTTTTCTTGGTATAGCAAATAGTGTTCAATTACTTTCGCCAATACTTGCTTGCTTCCACTGCTTTGCAATCCTTCTTGCTTACAAAACAACATCAGTTCTTCTTTTAAATAATACGTTTGAGTAAAGATGTCGACATCCATCCCTACATATGGTTTACTTTGTTTCATACTGTTTTATCAAAGTGAGGAATTTTACAGGCGTCATGATTTCATTGCTGATAAATTGTCCATTGTAAAACAAGGAATAGTTGGTTGAAATAACACCAAGTTTTTTTGCTTGTTGCGCCTCTTCAATCTTGCATAACGTTAACCCATATCCTTCTTGTTGCATCGCTTCTTCAATGAGTGCTACATATTTACTTGTGAATACACATTGATCACTATAATATAATACAAAACCTTTTTCATCATGTTGAAATACACTTGGCATGAACTTCACTTCTTCTTGTTTGCCAAAGTGTTTACACAATAAAACATAATCCTCATAACCTTCATCCACAATGGCATAGCCATGTTTTAATAAGTAATCCCCATCACTTAAAAATGGTTTCTTCTTTTTTCCACATACAAATACGACACCTTTTTTACCACGTGCTTTCGCATCTGCTTCCATGCTATCCAACAAAGCCTTTGCATGTCCTTGTCCTTTGTATTTCCCACTCACCCAAAAACAGTACACATACATATACCCTTTTGCTTCAATGGGGGTTAATGCAACTTCACAAGGTGCGTATTCGATGAATACTTTTGCGCGTTGATTTAATCGTAGAAAGGTATGCCCTAGTGCAAATTGCTTTTTCATCCACGCTTTTTTTGTGTTCGCTTCTTTTCCACTTATCGCACAACAAATATGCTCCTTATCAATATTTGCAGCATTTATGTATTCGTATTGATTCATGCTTTTTTAATTGGCAGACGAAGGATCGTTTTTCTTTTTTCCTCTGCTACCTTTCTAAAATCACTTAAATAGATTTCATGATGAAAACGATTTTGGTAATCAAACACATACCCTTCTTTTAAGATAAACTGTTTCATCTTATTTACTGTTTCTTCTTCTGAGTCAAAGCTACCAATGTGTAGACTTGTCACACATAAGCCTTCCTCTAGCGTGATTATTTTCGCCTTGCTCGTAACAAGTCCTTTTTTCTTTTCTACTTGCTGACAAGCCCATGCGAACACTTCTTCGTCCACAAAGTTCGGTAGTAGCATTAACGCCTTCCAACAAAACTTCTCTTTTTGTGTTATGTCATATCCTTCGATTCCTTCTTGCCACCATAACCCTTCTAATGGTGCAACAACGTAATCGAAATAACCACTAATGTCAGTTGTTGTTTTCTTACTCATTTTGATGGTGTAATTTAATGCATACAACAATTGAATGGCTTGTTGGTATTCTCCATCCACTTCATTAGGATCCCCTTTTCCTTCTACGCATAGGTAGCGTAATGCTTCCACATCAATTAGTGTGATACCCTTTGGTTGGTAATATGTTTTGTATAATTTTTTAAAGTCAATTGTTTCCATAGGCTTCCTCCTAACTGTATCGTAACACAAAAAACATGACATCATTGTGTCATGTTTTATATTTATTTTGTAATTGTTGAATGATTGCTTTCATTTTTTCTCTAACTTCAAGTGGTTCTAGTACTTCTAAGTCATCTTGGTAAGAAAGCAAATACGAATACACCCATTGTTTACTCATCGTGATTACCACAAGAAAATAATCGCTGCCCTCTTCTATTAATTCATGTGCAAAGTCATCCAATACACGATACCCTTTTCCTTTATTGATTCGACACTTGACGCTGATCATCTCTTCTTTTAGGATGATTTCTTCCTGTTCTGGTAAATCTCTTTTGATAAAGGTTTGGGATTCTACTTCTAAGTGCCTCATACGTGATAGCTTAAAATAACGAAATGCTTCCTTCTTTAAACAATAGGCATACAAATACCAATCTTGTCCTTTGTAGATTACTTGATATGGTTCTACTTGACGATCGCTTTGTGCTTCTTTCATCGAATGGTACACAAAGCTTACTTTATAATGATTAAGTATTGCCTCTTTTAATGCCAACAATGGTTGCTTATATGAGTTGTTGCCACCCCAACTTGCAAAATCCAAATCGATCCAACTCTCTTCACGATGATGAAAAAAGCTCTGCAGCTTTTCTAATGTTGTTTCGCTGCCTGCTTCAATGGTTTTCAAAGATTTTAAAGAAGTAATGATTTGTGCTTGTTCCTCTTTGCTTAATAGTGATTTGTTGAAGACATACTCATCCATAATACATATGCCACCATTTCTTCCTTGGTTAGTATATATAGGAATGCCTGCTGCACTTAATGTATCAATATCACGATAGATCGTACGAATGGATACTTCAAAACGCTGTGCCAAATCAATTGCACGCACATTTTTGTTTTCCATTAAAATAAATAGCATGGCTAATAAACGTTCTAATTTCATACTGTTATTATATCACCATTAAAAATGTTTATAATATATATTGACAAACAATATTATACGACGTATAGTATTATATGAAAGGAGAACTACTATGGAATTTCAACTAGGAAGTGCACTTCTTGACGCATGTGTATTGTCCATCTTACATGAGAATGATACGTATGGCTATAAACTAACGCAAGAAATTAAACTAACTTTAAACGTGTCAGAGTCCACACTCTATCCCGTTTTACGAAGACTAACAAAAGAAGACTACTTATCAACCTATGATCAACAATTCGAAGGTCGTAACCGTAGATATTATCAATTAACTGAAAAAGGAAAAATACAGTACGAGGAATATTACAGGGAATGGAAAAATTTCGAAACAAAAATCAATACGATCATGGAAGGGGGAATGAAAAATGGATAAGAAAACTTACTTAACTCAATTAGCAACACATCTACAAGATCTTCAAAAAGAAGAATTTGATGATGCGATGCGTTATGTGGAAGAATACTTTGCGGAAGCAGGCGAAGAAAACGAGGCAAAAGTGATTGAAGAACTAGGGGCACCACTTAAATATGCTGCGCAAATTAAAGCGGAAGCGACCATTCGTACAAGTCGCCAACAATACCAACAAACAAGAAGCAAACCAGCTTCTGGAATCAAATCAATTTGGTATATCGTGGCTGGGATATTCGCCTTGCCTTTGGCATTCCCGATCGCTCTATTGGCGTTTTGTTTGGTAATTACACTAATCGCTTTATTGTTTTCTTTAGGGATTGCTACTCTTGCGATCACTTTCGCAAGTTTCATTTGTGCCGTTCCACTATTCTTCTCATCATTTACGATGTTTAGTGTAAATGCCGCAAGTGGATTTATGGCGATAGGAGCTTCCCTTACATTAATGGGTACAGCTATTTTCATCACTTGTTTGGCTGTATTATTCTTTTCAAAATTCATACCATGGATGATTCGCGTATTATCTGGTTTATTTAACCGTTTAAAAGGAGGTAATAGAAATGAAAAACAAAACTACTAAAATCTTACTTGTTTCTATTATCATGATTATTGTAGGGCTAGTTATTACTTTTGCCAGCTACTTCTCAGGAGCGACAGTAAGTATTTCACAAGCTCGCTTCGGTCCATTCAGTATCATTCGTTGGGATAAAGAAGGAAGTGCTAGCTATGGTAATGTAGAAACATTCCAAGCGAAATCACAAGTCAAAAAAGTCATTGTTGATGTAGATATGGGGGATGTGACAATGATAAGAGGGAATGAATTCTCGATTCGTTGTGAAAACATTCCTTCTGGTTTAATTCGTACTAGCGAAACAAATGAAACCTACAATTTCTCACTAAAACATGGTGATTTCCAATTCCCATTTCATTCGGATTACGAAATTATCGTAACGATTCCAGATAGTGTTGAAGTAATTGATGCAAATCTAAACTTAGGAACACTTGAAATAAATGACATCGCGTTAAAACAATTAAACGTCGATGTGGATGCAGGAGATGTGGATATTGAAAATACATTAGCATCGTACATTTCATTGAAGTTAAACTTAGGTGACTTGGATTTTGAAGGGGATGCAAGCGAACGTTTCGTTGTGAAAAATTCGGCTGGAGATGTTGACCTTCAACTTCGCAAACCAGAAATCAACTATAACTTTGACCTTAAAGTTGATTTAGGTAACTTAGAAGTAGATGACAAGGACATGGGTAACTTAAATGCTTCTTACCAACGTAGCAATAACCAAAACGTGGTAATTGAAGCAAAAGTCAATTTGGGTGATTTGAATCTTTCATTTGGATATGACGACTAAAAAAAACTGGCTAAGCCAGTTTTTTTGTTAGAAACTTATAATTCCAAGTGCATTTAATATCGAACTTAGTAAGATGATTAATAATCCAAAGATAACAACATACTTCATACAGAAAACATACACTTTTTTACGTTTGAACTTCGAAGTCAATTCGACTTCATCAATCACGACTTGCAATCCAACTAACTTCACAATTAAGTAACATGTGAACATAGATGAGATTGGCATCATAATTGAATTGGTCATAAAGTCAAAGAAATCAAATAAATTCATACCTAGAATTTGAATGAAATCCAAGATTCCAAACCCTAAGGAACAAGGGATTCCTAATACAAATACAATTCCTAATATTACGATACAGCTTTTCTTACGACTCCATTGTACTTGATCGCGGAAAATAGATACTCCACATTCCATTAGTGAGATAGCAGAAGTTAACGCTGCAAATAATACTAATAGGAAGAATACGATCGCAATTACATTTCCAAATGCCATACTACCAAATACTTTAGGCATCGTAATGAACATCAATGAAGCTCCTGCATTCAATGTTTCTGGATTTCCATTTGAGAAAGCAAAAACGGCAGGAATGATCATTAACCCAGCTAAGAAAGCAACCCCTGTATCCATAATTTCAATTTGCTTGATACTGCTTTCCATATCGATGTCTTTTTTCATATAAGAACCATAAGTATATAAGATACCCATCCCAATCGATAAAGAGTAAAACATCTGTCCCATCGCAGCAACCACTGTCATAATTGAAAAATTAGAGAAGTCGGGAATTAAATAATATTTTAATCCATCTAATGCGCCTGGTATTGTTAAGGAATACACAGAAATAAAGATGGCCATAATCACAAGTGCTGGCATTAGTATTTTACTAACACGTTCTACACCTTTTTCTACACCAAACATAACAACGATGAAAACCAACAAAGCGAAAATGACTAACCATACTAATGGACTAGCTGAATTTGATATGAATCCAGAAAAGTAATTATCGTTGGTTAACGAACTCATACTTCCACTCGCAAATTCAAATAGATATTTACATACCCATCCACCTACAACACAATAATAAGGTAAGATCAACATCGGTATGATGGCATTTAACCATCCACCAATACGTAATTTCTTTCCTACTAATTGTGCAAATGCTTTAATTGGACTCTTCCCTGTTTTTCTACCAAGTGCTGTTTCACTCACTAGTAGTGCAAATCCAAATGTCAGTGCCAAAACCAAATATGTTAATAAGAAGATCCCACCACCATACTTTGCTGCTAGGTATGGAAAACGCCAAATGTTTCCTAACCCTACAGCGGAACCAGCCACTGCCATGACATATCCTAACTTACCACTAAAGCTACCTCTTTTTTTTAGATTCTCCATACATTACTCCCCGTTTATAAACTAAGGAAAATTATATGAAATACTGCGTAGATTGTCAAACTTTTCGTTGTATTCTACACTTTTTTAGGGAAATAAAAAAAGTTTTAAAAAGTTTTAAAAAATTGCCGTTTTATTGTTGACACTTCAATTACTACATGTTATTATAGATAAGCATTCGGTGAGAAATGGGCCTGTAGCTCAGGTGGTTAGAGCGCACCCCTGATAAGGGTGAGGTCGTTGGTTCAAGTCCATTCAGGCCCACCATCGAATTTAATATACATGGGGTTTTAGCTCAGCTGGGAGAGCGCCTGCCTTGCACGCAGGAGGTCAGCGGTTCGATCCCGCTAAGCTCCACCATATATTAATAAATTAAGGTATCCATTGGATACCTTTTTTTATGCTTTCGTAATCATAACACAAAAGGAGTGAACATTCACTCCTTTATTTCACTACAATAAATCGATCATCTTTGCTAGGTGTGATCGATTTTCTTTTTATCACTTCATCACGAATTAATGTTTTTATCGAGATGCCAGTATTCCCATAGCTTTCTATGTACTTCGCATCCACACAATGATCCATAATCGCAACATCATATACTTTATCCTTTTGAATCTTTTTGCCATCACTAGTCGTAACTGACACAATACGCTTGCCGATTTCTGCTTCTGGGTTAAACTTGATCGTTAAACCAGATGCATAATAGAACCAATCCTGACTACCATTCACCTTCATGGTATTTTCTAATGCCTTTAAAATGTTGGAGCCTTTCATTTTCGCAATCCATAACTCGCCACTTTCCGCATGCATCAAGTCTGGGAAGATGCGATCCAAATCTACTTCGCTAAATTCTCCTTTGTAGATTTTTGAACCCACTCCTTTTCCATTGTATTTTCCATCTTTTCCATTATCGAAAAATAAGGCAAAGTCACTATCGGCTTCTTCTTTCAAGATATCCGCAATAAACGCCCCTGTTTCACTTAAGGTAAAATCTTCTTTCGCAACCCCATACACTTCGGTTTGTTCTTTCTTTATCGGCGCAACATTTGCTTTGTCCACTAGTGCAGCCACTTCTTCTTTGCTCATCTGCTTACGAATCATCGCTGCTAAGCCATCATGCAACGCCTCACTGCTTCTTTCTAATGAGGTAAAGATTCCATATCTTCCTTCATCAAAAGCCTCTACAAGCTCTACCATCGCTTCGCCTTTTGGTGCTCCTACATTTTTTAAACTCGAATACATTCCTTCATTATCGCTCGCCAAAGCGGCTTGGCCTTCTGGTGTACTAATAAAAGAAAGCAGTTCTAATACCTTTTCGTACTTCTCGCTATTTCCTTCATCCAATAAATGTTTATTCAAACCAATGTAACATGTCATATAAATACGTGCCCAACTAGTTTGTGGATCTTTATTAAAAAATGGCATCAATGCAAATTCATCATGATTGTCTTCCGCATACACACCTTGCATTTGTGTCATCTGTACCCCATCTTCAATCATTGCTGTTTTTCTAGTATACAAATTACGTTGTACATCCGCATACGTTAAAGACAAATCCTCCTCCTTGTATACTCCCGCATCTACCAACTCTTCAAACGTCGTTAACGCACTACCAAAGTGATCCATAAACGATCCTTTTCCATTATCATAATTTTCAATCCAGTTCGCATCCGTTGGCTTGCTGTAGGCTTGTCCATAAGTAAAACTCATAAACGCCGTATCGAGTACCTCTTCGTTTTTTAAACTTAACTGGTACGCACGCATTCCACTCGCTTCAATTGTTTTACACAATTGTAAGAACTCATCATAGTTCGTTGGGACTTCCCAATTGTTTTGCGCAAACAACGTCTTATTATAAACGATACCACGTACTTGTGCTGGACCAGGAATATAATACAAACTACCATCCTCACTCGCAATGGAATCCAACATCGATGTTTTGTAGTTGCTTGTAAAGTCCATTCCTGATAAGTTAATCAAACGATCTTCCCAATACTTTTCGCCGACATCGAGTGGCCATGTCATCACGATATCAGTAAGATCATCGTGTTCCAAACGGGCCTTGTATTCATTTGCTAATACCGTATTCGCACTGAAGTTTCCAACTTGTACTAAATCGATGTCATCAAAACGTTCTTCTACGATTTTCTCAAAATTATTAATTGAGAATGCATACTTCACCAATACCGTAATCTTCGTTTTCTTATCATCGCTCGGTTTTAAACTTTCTACCTCATTATCGACTTTTGCCTCTTCTTTTTCACATCCACTAGCAATCATGATGCAACCAAAAAACAAGCACAAACAAAGCAGTCCAATGAGGTTTCTTTTATTTTGTTTCACTTCCATCTTCGCCACTTCCCTTTTTCTGCGCAAACAACAATGCTTCAAACTGTGCAATCGGCATTGGTTTGGCATACACATATCCTTGGATAAAGTCACAACCCATACTTTCAAGTACGTCAACTTGTTCCCACTCTTCGATTCCCTCCGCTACGGTTTTCATCGTAAGCGATTGGGCCATTTCTAAGATACAACTAATAATCGCACGTGTTCGTTCACTCTTTGAGAAGGTATTCTTAAAGAAGATGCGATCTAATTTCAATGTGTCCACATGAATATCCTGTAGTAAGTTAAGCGAAGAATATCCACTACCAAAGTCATCCATACTACAACTAAATCCTATGTGATGAATTTCGTCGATGACTTTCGCTAATCGTTGGGTTTCTTCAAATACCATATTTTCTGTAAATTCTAATTCTAAATATTGTGCTGGAAAATCAAACTTTTCAAACACTTCTCGATACGAACGTAAGAAGTCTACGTTTTGTAGGTGCACACGTGAGCAGTTTACGGAAATAGGAA
This sequence comes from uncultured Erysipelotrichaceae bacterium, assembly GCA_964370395.1. GTDB lineage: Bacteria > Bacillota_I > Bacilli_A > Erysipelotrichales > Erysipelotrichaceae > JBGUVL01. The sequence continues at coordinate 106,639 of CAYJIZ010000007.1, read as the reverse complement.
TTAACGTTTTGCCTTCGTCTTTCCATGATTGCAATAACTGGCACACTTGTTCAAACATCCATAAATCTAATTTAATAATGAATCCATTTTTCTCAAACAATGGAATAAAGTCATTTGGATAAATCATTCCATCTTCCTTGCTGTCCCAACGAACCAATGCTTCGGCTCCACCTATCGTCTTAGTCGCAGTAATGTATTTTGGTTGCAAGTATACTTTGAACTCATTGTCATTCAACGATTTTTCCATCATGTCTTCCAAATGTTTTTCTAGTATTAATTGATGACGTACATCTTCATTATAGAAAGCATAACGAATACGATCTTCTTCTTTGTATGGTGTACTTCCATTACGCAAAGACAATCGACTTCGATCAATCATATCATCCACACTAATTGTGACATTATCCACAATATAAATTCCATACTCAACCGTATATAACGGAATGATTTCTAACTCTGGAGAACTGATTCTAATATTCTCAATTTGCCATTCAACAAATTTACGCATGATTTCTTCTGGATTACGGTAATGCACTAACACGACAAAATTATCTGCTCCATAGTGCGCAATGCATTCTTTCTCATCTAGTTTAGAAGCAATCGCATGATGAATATTACGAATGATTTTATCACATGTCTCTCTTCCAAACTGATCATTTAATACTTTAAAACGCTGTACATTGGTGTACACCAAAGCGTACGTCATCGTACTCTCTTTCAACAACTCTTCTGCTAATCCATAAAAGCGTTGAATCGTATGTCCCTCTGTTAAAGAATCCACATACGCAATTTGTTCCAAACGTTTACGGTGGCGTTGGTAAGATTTCGAAATAATAAATAAGAATAAAACAAAGACACCAAAAATTAATCCTGTTATCAAAATTGTACTTTGTAGTAAAATTGCCGATTTAGCATTCACAACAGAAACCGGAATAAAACTAAACAAGTACCAGTCGTCCATTCCTACTGGTGTATACACCAAATATTGGTCTTCCTCTTCAATATGAATATCCAATTGTCCTGATCGATTCGCCTCCATTGCATGTTGCATTGAATTGATTTCTTTTTTTCGATCTGGATTATTATCAAGTAAGGTTTGAATCGCATTGTAGCCAAAGTTGGCAGATACATTTGAAGTCGAACGCACTACTACATTACCTTGACGATTCACGATATAGGAAAAAGCTTTCTCATCAAAGGCACTCATCGATAAGATTTTATCAAACTGTTCTGGATTGTACATCGTTGCGATAGCAGCGATTGCTTTATTATCAATTGTCACATGGTCAAGTGGAACACAGAACACCGTCTTTTCTTCATTATTAATCATTTGTGTTGGTGCGATAATTTTACCTTCCAAAGAAAGGGTACGCAAAAATGAGTCTCCTGTAATGGATACTTCTTTTCCCTCTAAATCGTATGCCACACCACCATCATCGATAAGCAATATGTTAGTAAACTCCCAATTAGAAACTTGAAGTTTTAAAAAATCACTTAACGTTTCAAAATCTTTCTCTTCATCCCCTTCGATTATCGTCTTAAATGTTTCAAGAGCTGAAAAATTATTATTGATGATCTGTTTCACATTAGTAGAGGTACGATTCGCAATTTCACGTAAATAATGTTCGCTCTCTTCCCTTACTGTCCCTTGCACTTGCAAGTAAAACTGAACACAAGCGATTCCTACAAGCAAACATATCACAAGTAAAGCACTGATTACCCATCGATAACTTTTGTTATCTTCATATGTTTTTTTGAAGAACGCCATAAGATCCTCCTCATCCAACTGTATACCTAATGTAATCATACCATAAAAATCCTTTTATATCGGAAAAAAATATACAAAAATAACCATATTTACTAGCATTTTATGATTTTTTAACCAAAACTGGTTATCTTATTTATCACAAAATCACTTTTTTATTCATTCTTTTGTTTCCTACCTCATAAAAAAAGACGATAGGTAAGTGTGTCGTCGCTACTACTAGCACGACGATTTCTTACCTATCGTTTTTATTTTTCATCTATTTGTGAGTATTCCACATCTTCAATTGCATCTCTTTTTTTGTTCTTTTTACCACTTTCTTCATCGATCGATTCTTTTAAATACACCTTAATAAAAATCAAATCTACCATATCACATATCGCGAATAAGATGACCACAATCCCAATCAATTGGGTTAAGGTAATCATAGTTGCGAAAGGGTTAGTAATAATAAGAATTCCTAACGCAATTTTCACGAGTGATAAAATTAAAGATACATACCAACGCTCTACTTTATTTTGTTGAAGCATAAAGATATAACGTAATTTAAAAATACTGTTGGCAATCATCACAATCCCTAATACAAGAGGAATCAGTGTTTCTACAATACTTTGGTTCAAAAAGATTAAGAGTGCTCCAACACTACAAATAATGCCATAAAACAATTCAAATGTCAGCATTCTTTGTAAGCGATAATGGCGATAAAATGCAAACACCGCTAATACTAAAATAAATGCACCGATAATATAAGAGAAAAATGCAAGTGTCTTATCTGGTTGCATCAACATGAAGCATCCTAATAAAACAAAACACAATGCGATAATTAAGGTTTCTTTCCATATCTTTGAAAATGGTCTATTCATATTTTGCCCTACTTTCTATTCACTGCGTAGCGCGATTACCGGGTCTTTCTTACTTGCCATTTTAGCTGGTATAAAGCCACCAATTAACGTTAACGCAACGCTTATTGCTACTAATATTATAGCATGAATAGGATCTAACTTAGCAACATTTGCTAATCCAGATAAATCTTCAATGATGATATTAGCTGGAATCGTCAACAGCTGTGCAATTGTGATTCCCAATACACCACTGCATATTCCAATAATTAATGTCTCTGCGTTAAATACACGGGTGATATCACGTTTTCTTGCCCCTAAGGCACGCAAGATACCAATTTCCTTCGTACGCTCTAATACGGAGATATACGTAATGATACCGATCATGATACTCGATACGATTAATGAGATAGCTGAGAAAGCAATTAACACAATCGTAATGGCGCCCATGATGTCACCTGAAAGCGCACTTAGCATACTTGCCATATCGTTGTATTGAATCGTATCCACTTTGTCTTTGCCCTTATTGTAAGCATCCAAATAATCTAAAATCTTTTCTTTGGCTGCAAAGTTTTTTGGATAAATCGAAACGCCAGCAGGAATCGTATCCGCTCCCAAATATGACATCATCATATCTTTGGTGTTGGTTGAACCTTCTTTGTTGTCGAAAGGTTGTCCACTTAACACATTGTAATCCACTTCTTTTTGCTTTTTAATTACAGCTGAATTTTGGTTCATCGCAATAATGTCATCCACCAATGCTTCTGTATATAAAATACCACTATTCGATGCCACTAACTCTTTGTCTGGTTTTCCACGTAAAATCGCTTGTACGCCAATACTTAGATCTGCACTGTTATCGTACATCGCAGCATTATCTTGGTTGGCGATAAAAAACATACCCTTGTCTTCGTAGTACACATCATTTGGAATCACTTTGAATTGCTTATCCATAATATCCGCAAAAGGAATGTTTTTGTCGGCAGCAAACCCCAATGATTTTAACTGTGTGTCTGATAATCGATTTTGAGGATCCACAATCAAAATTAACCCAGGTTTCTTCGTATCAATTTCACCTGCGATCACATCGTAGTTTTGCGCTACAATTCCTTCTTCTCCATTGTCGAGTGAAGTAGGAAACACTTGCCATCCATTCATCATCGATTGCTGGTTATTTACTTTACTCACTTGTCCATCGCTATCTTTCACTAAGATATTCATCGCAGTACTTCGCATATACGAAATACCACCAACGTACTTCTTATCCAATTTCTTTAAGTAATCAAAATACTCATTGGTTAACACGTTAGTATGCATCATTACCTCATGCATATCCTTTACGACACCCACTTCTTTTTTCTTCGTATACTTTTTTAACCCATCTGTTGTGTCACTATCTGAGAATTGTTGCATCATATCCGCACTCATCTCAATACTTTGCTCACTAATCATAATTGGCATTTGTGACAATGACTCTTTTTCAAAATCATTAATTTCAATTTGAAATCCATTCGACAGCGCTAATATCAAAGCAATCCCTATAATCCCAATACTCGAAGCGAACGATGTTAAAATCGTTCTTCCTTTCTTGGTCTTTATATTATTAAACGACAAAGCAATCGCGCTGAAATAACTCATTGCTGTTTTCTTAATTGTTAGTTTCCCTACATTGGGTTCGCTTTCTGTTACTGGATTGGTATCCTGTACCATTTCCCCATCTTTAAAAGTAACGATACGATTGGCATACGTATTCGCTAACTCAGGGTTATGCGTAACCATAATAACAAGTTTATCACTCGCTACTTCACGAATTAACTCCATGATTTGCACACTTGTTTGGGAATCCAGTGCCCCTGTTGGTTCATCCGCTAAAATGATGTTTGGATCATTTACAAGCGCACGAGCAATCGCAACACGTTGCATTTGTCCACCTGATAACTGATTCGGTTTTTTGTGTGCATGGTCTTTTAGTCCCACTTTATCCAACGCTTCTAATGCCTTTGCTTTTCTTTCGCTATGCGAATACCCACTTAAGGTCATACTCATTTCCACATTATTCAAAACCGTAATATGCGAAATCAAATTATACGATTGGAAAATAAACCCGACACAGTTATTACGATACGCATCCCACTCTGTCTGTTTAAAATCTTTCGTACTTTTGTCATTAATAATTAAATCTCCACTATCGTAGCGATCCAATCCCCCAATGATATTTAATAATGTTGTTTTCCCACTACCACTTGGTCCTAAAATCGCAACAAATTCACTTTTACGAAATGTTAGGTTCACTCCCTTTAATGCATCTTGCACAAAGTCCCCAGTGCGATAGCTCTTCTTGATCTTTTTTAATTGCAGCATAATTCTTACCTTTCCTTATTGAAATTTAATCTTCTTCCACCTCTGTCTGCTCTTCCATAATCTTTACTTGTACTTTCACAATACGTTTGTCTTCCACTTCTAAAATACGAAAATGCAAGTGATCAATCACGATTTCACGCGATTCTTTCGATTGCGGTATATAACCCAAATGCTCAATCAAATACCCCGACAATGTATCACTGCTCGTGGATTGCAAGCGTAACCCCAATTCATCATTCACATCATTTAATGGCATACGCGCATCAATTTGGTATTCACGTGCATTCAACTTCACGATCATCACTTCATCATCATCCGATTCGTCTTCAATCTCACCCATTACTTCTTCTACCAAATCCTCAATCGTAACGATACCAGAGAAACTTCCATATTCATCAATTACGATAGCAATGTATTTCTTCTTCGCTTGCATCTCTTGAAACAAACAATCGATTTTTTTCGTTTCTGGCACAAAGTAAGGTTCGTGTAACAACTCTTTGATATCTACATTCGCAAACCCTTTTTGGTATGCCAACAAATAGAAATCCCGCATATACAATACTCCAACTACATTATCCACACTCTCACTATACACTGGAATACGTGCGTACTTCGTATTTAACATCGTTTCAAGGTATGTACTTAAGTCGTCTTCCAAACAAATCGCAAACACGTTTTTACGTGGACTCATCACTTCTCGAGCAATGATATCATCGAATTCAAACATAGAAGTAATCATATCTTTTTGCGATTGATTAAACACTCCTTTTTCTTGTCCTACTTCAATTAGCGAACGGATTTCCTCTTCCGAAACTTGTTCCTCCAAGCCTTCGCTTTTCATTCCCACCACGCGTAAAATAAAGTTTGTCGATAGCGACAACACCTTAATAAACGGCGATGCTACTTTTGATACAAAATTAATAATACCGATTGAAAATAGAGAAATACTCTCTGCCTTTTGCAATGCGATACGCTTTGGTACCAATTCACCAAACACTAACGTAAAATACGATAACACAATCGTAATGAACACCATAGCGATACTTTGTGCATAAGGAATGCCCATGCTTTCTAATTGCACACCCACTACTTTTGAAATCCCTGTTGCCGCACTGGCACTTGCAAAAAAACCAGCCAGCGTAATCGCTACCTGTATTGTGGATAAAAATTTCGTTGGTTCTTCCAGTACCTTCTCGATGCGTTTGGCTTTTTTGTTTCCTTCTTCCGCCAACATTCGAATCTTATTTTTATTAATTGAAACAATCGCCATTTCCGCACAAGCAAAAAAGGCATTAATTAGTGTTAACACAACTAATAAAACTAATTGCATAATGATAGTAAAACTGTCCTGGTCAATTTCCATGAATACTACTCTCCTCTTAAATGTATGTATGATAACATACCTTTTTTATACTTTCAATACTTCTGCTAAATTCACACTATTTTAACATTTTTAAAAAATTCATTTTTCTTCCATTTTTTACATTTTCTTTAAATAAGTGAATGATAAATAGCGAATTTATGACTCACTCAGTGTATAATAGTAGACATACAGGGGGTAACTTATGAAACGACTAAGAGCAAACCAAATGTCGGAAAGTTTATTACTGGCAGGTTTTTTAACACTAGCAGGAGGATTTCAAGATGCCTATTCCTATAATTGCCGTGGTCATGTCTTTGCCAATGCACAAACAGGGAATATGGTCTTTCTTGGCCAAAGCATTGCACAATTAGATTTTACACTAGCTTTAAGCTACGCCATTCCACTTCTCGCTTTTGTATGTGGAATCTATGTCACAGAACGCTTTCATCATCACTTCAAAGACAGCACAACATTACATTGGCGACAAATCATCGTTGCGATTGAAATAATCATGTTACTTGTCGTGGCTTTTTTACCACAATCATTAAACATGTTAGCAAATGTTATGATGTCCTTTACCAGTGCGATGCAAATCAACTGTTTCCGCAAATTCAAAGGATTAACCATTACAACAACATTATGTACTGGTAACTTGAGAACAGCAAGTGAGACACTATGCCGTTATCATATTCATAAAGATTTATCGTTAAAAAAGAAATGCCAATATTACTATTTCATTATTTTCTTATTTGCATTCGGTGCTGCAATTGGGGGTATCGCCAGTATGCAATTTAATACGATAGCCATATTAGGTAGTGTCGCCTTCCTCTTTGTCGCTTTCGCACTTATGTTTATCAAAGAAATAGACAGCGAAGAAGAGTTACCAAGTTAATCAAGTTTTAATTAGATGACGTATCTTACGATAAGTCATCTTTTTTTGCGAGCGTGCCATCTTATAACCCGCGCAAAAAAGATCACTCCGTGTGTTGTTTACTTCGTTGTGATCTTATCTCGTTAAGTATTCTTCTTTTTATTTTTCATGCGCAATCGTCGCATCATGGTGATACGTTTGTTTTGAAATCACAATGGAATGTTTCAAATGATACTGACGATCAAAATATTCGTAATAAGCTCCTGGTGACATAATACCATTTGGATTCGCTGCAGCCAAACCAGTAGAACGAATCACATAGTCTGTTAGTTTTACACAGTTTGTCGTTAATACGAAATACGTTTTAAAGCTCGTATCTTTAAACTTATACATTTTCGCATGTGTCGCTTCGTATAAGCGACTTGCGTAATCATCTGGTTTTGTATCGCTCTTTAATTTGCCTTCTTCATAACGTTGCATCTTGCACTCCCAAGGGTAAACATGAGTAAACAACTGTTGCAAACGTTCCCGAATTGCATCTTTTTGGCTATCTGTTAAACGAAGCCCAAACGCGAAAATCGAATCTCCTGTCGCTTCTGCACAAAAGGCAATGTAGCGATCACGATCTTTACAAGTGAATAACACACCATCACCGATGGAACCAAATAACTTAAAAGAATCATCGTCATAATTTCCATAACAATATACGTTCCCTTCAAAGTACAAGTCAGCATGCCCAATGGTTCCAAACCCTTTTTCAGTAACATGAATAAAGATTTCGATATCTGCTACTTCATCTACTTTAAAGCTGTCTTCTTCAATGATTCCATCATCGTCTACTGTTAGTAATTGGTTAATGTAATTGATGGCTTTCTTTGGCATCAACATCGTTAAGAATACAGGTAAATTCACACGCATTCTTTTCTTAAAACGATTGGTTTGTTTAATCGGTGCTACTTCCACAAAGAAATCACCCATAATGGTGAATCCATAAAAGATACAGAAGACACCTGTAATAAATAATGCGGTTGTCGTATGTTGAGAAGGATTCACCAACAATGGCAAACTAATGCACAAGATAATGATTGCATTCAATAACTTTATCAATCTTCCTGGTGTATGATTCGCCTTCATCAGTGCATAATCAATTCCTTTAATCACTGCCACCAACAATATATACAATCCTAATAACAGAGCATATAGGGTGGACATTTGGCGTAAAAACAACAAGAACACGATTGCAAATGCAATGGGCATCAGAGCATGCAATAAGCGTGGTATGCTAAACTTAGAAAAACAAGCCAACAAACCAGATACCCCTAATACCAATGCGTATCCTACTACGATAAAACGCACAACGGGAGGAACTTCACTTTTCCAAACGATAAAAGCGATCCCTGAAATAATATATAATATTGAACTTAATGCCAATGAAGAAATACCGATGTATTTTCTTACTAATTTTGCTTGTATCTTTTCCATAATCATTCCTTCTTTTCTAATTCTAGTATATTCCTTTTTTAAAAGGTTGCACACTCATATACTCAATGCGATAACTGTCACTTTCTTCCAATAAAAAAAGGTGCCAGTGGCACCTAATCTGTTATTAGTGTGTAAGTTGTGTGGTAATAAACTCTAATAACAATATGCTACATGTTGCCATGTGAACACCTCGATAGATTGGTTTAATAAAACCAATTTCCTTTCCTATCTATCATTATTATAATCAAAATTTGTATAATTCATTGTAAAAAGTGGACAAGTTAGTGATGTATTCTTTCGGTGTTGTTTGGCACACTTCTTTAAAAACATGGTTAAAATGAGCTTGGTCAAAGTAATCATATTCAAAGGTTAAATCAATGAATCGCTTCTTTTGCATATCCTTAATCAAACGATTCACATTGCATATTTTCGCATATCGTTTGATTCCCATCCCCAAATACTTATTCGCATAACGATTCAATTGGCGATCGCTAATTTTTAATCGTTGGGCGATTTCTTTTACGCTTTCCTTTAACGAAGTTTGGTGTATTTGATGAATTAACGTATGAATCTTCGGTACCATTGGGTGTTTCTTCACTTGCTTCAATAACACCTCATTAAGCCCCTCTACAATTTCATCGTATGTACTTACATTTTCAAAGCGCGCACGAAGTTGTTTGCATATTTCTTTTTTAATCATACATAACGGTAATGTTTGATCAACCAATTCTCGCATCGGTACCCCTAAGACTTGGTACATCCCTCCAGGTAAAAACTCAACGAATATTCTTTTTACCCTAGAACCTCGATCATTTGGTATCGTTTTTAACTTTGTGGAAGGACCCCAAATTGTCACACTCACTTGTTTTTGTAGTTGAACCACAAAACTTCCACTGACATCAGGAATCAAATGTATCATTTCTTCCTGGTTATCTAATACACTTTCATCACAACTTGCTATCGTATAATGCGATACGATATTTTTTAATTTTTCATGTGGTTTTAAATAAACAAAATAATCGTCTTCCCCTAATTTTTCACCCGTATATGAGTTTTCCTGTAATTCCATCTCATCACCCCTTATTCAATCTTCCTGTTTTATTGTTTATGTTAAAATCTTCCTAATTGTATTGTAGGACATTTTTCTTCTTTAAACAAGTGACATTCGTCCCATTCTCCTTTAAAAAAGCACTTATTCTACAATAAGTGCTTGCAATACCTCAATATTATATTGCTTGATACTATGCTTTAAAGGATGTCGTTTCAAACTATGTTCGCATATCTCTTCAATCAATGTAACCAAATGTTCGTCATCGACAAATCCCATCTGGTATTCATTCGGATTGATTTGTATGTTTAACGAGAATTCCCATAACTTCATCTTTAACCAAGAGTAAGAACGCAAGCGCGAATGCCCACCATAACGGATGACAACACGCAAGTTTTCATTGTCCTGTAGAAACTTCACAAACTGTTGAATATGTTTTTGTAGTTGTGCTTTTGTTTTATGAATCGGTTTCCCACAAATAGCAGACAATTCAAACTCGTAACTACTTTCAAAGCCAAGTGCTTCTTCTAGTGCTTGTAGGTTTGTATAGTAAGTCATATAGTAAGAAGAAGGCAAACGTAACACACTGTTTTTAAGGGTACGATAATACGCTAAGCAACGTTCCTTTTGGATTGTGTCCACATTATTATGATTAAGTATTTCTACTAATAACTCTTCTTCCATTGCTGTAACACTTAAATAATCACTAAAGAATACAATATCTTGTTTGAAGTCATAGGTTTTCGCAATCGCTTTTAAGATATCATCAATATGACTATTGTGATCACTCACTAATGCTGTCATACCAAACACTTTAATCACCTTATCAAAAAACAAAGAATACTTATGCGCATTTAAATAATCACTATATAAATTGGTATGAATTGGAACCGAAGCTTCCGCACTATCCATTCCCACTGCTACACAATAATCTGGAATTCCATACACACAAGGGATCAAGTCATTGATTCGATCTGCATTCAAAAAATGAATGCGCACGGATTTCAAATACCGAACGGATTCCAAACGCAATAAGAATGTACGAAACGCACTCGTACTATTTGCAGTTGAAAACACAATATCAATTTGTGTTCCATTCAATGCCAATCGTTCCAAGCGCTTCATCACATTACGCATATAAACCATATCACGACATAACCAATCCATTTGTTCCAACTCTAAGATTTTAATATGCGTAGGAGCATTCATTTTTTCCGCAACTTGTAAGATATGATCAACTGCCTTTTTTCTGCCCTCTACACCGACAAAACACTTGTATTGTGGAATGGTTCCATCTTCTTCTAAACTCGCCAACAACACATCGTTCTCAACGCTGTCATTCACTAATAAAAACGATGCGATGTATTCTTTTAACACTTCTTCACTAAATGCTTCACTCGCATTTGTCTTCGCCCACAACGAAGCAAAAGGATGGTCATCACTCGCCATTTCTCGCTCCATCATAATGGTTACAATCGAGTCAAAATAAGGCGAACGCTTCAATAGTTTTCTTGAACCACTACGCCACTTACTCACTGTTGTTTTATCAATATATAATAATTGCGCGATTTCAAGAATTGAGATGTCCAACATCTTCATCGCTTTTCCAAAATTCGATAATTTCTTTGCCATTTTTCCTCCTCTTATTTCCCTTACCAAATAAAGAATACCATATAAAATTACGAATGACAACGCATTACGCCACTATAAGTGCCACTTTTTAAATTATTAAGTGCCATTTTATAATTGCCATTTTGTTGGCAAATTGGCATATCCGTTGACATTTATTACCTAAATCACTAAATTTTAAGTATGGTATAGGAGGTGCTTTTGCCTGATCTTATTTCTTACGAATAAAATCCTTATAAATAAATTTTTCTTTAAAATAAATTTCTCTAAAAAAATAACAGTGTTATTGTGACGCCAAAAGACAATAACACCCTCTCAAAACAATTAATATATACATATATACATTAATATAGTAAATTAGAAATTTTTAGTAAGATAACGATGGCACAAGCATTAAAAGGAAGATATGGGTTACAACTAACCAACAAAGCAAGAAACTACAAGTTATTATTCATTTAATCAATGTACCAGCAGGATATATATGAAGCAAATTGATAACACTATACCACACACACATTGTTATCGCTTGAAAAGAATTGATGTGTACACACATCATCTTGCACACACTAAAAAGTCTCAAGTGTTCTCTTTTCAATAATAACCTAGTAATGAGTTGAGCGAATAGCCAGTACGCTTTGCTCATTGTACTTGTGATGAAGGTAGTTGCAAACGGTAAATGACTACTTGTCATTTACCCCCATATCAATATCAGGAAAAAGGATGTACTTATTTAGTACATCCTTTTTTTCTTCCTTTTATTGTTTAATGGTTTCTTCCATGTCGTTGTCCTCGTCCTACTTCTTCTCCTGTAAGCGATGCATACAACGTTCTTAATTGCTGCATACTTAACGTTTCCAAATAAGACATCGTTTGTTTTTCATCTATTTTTTGAATTTCTTCTATCATCTTATAACGACCGCTAGACATATGATGAGAGCTCGCTTTTTGATGTGTCTCTTCATTTACACACTCACTTTGAAAAGGTACTTCACTGTTACGTTGCACACATTGTGACATTCCTTGCTTTAACTGTAAGCCTTTGTTTTCATTTTTGGAATACACACTAATTTGAAGAAAGCTATCTTCTTGAATCAACGCTTTGTATTCCTCATGAAGAATAAGCTGTGTCACTACTTCATCATAAGGTTTCCCTTCATAACTCAACTGTTCCACAATTTTTTTGGCTATGGGATCGTATGTATCAATTTTAATCACATTATCCTCTTTGTCCAACACCAACTGTAAGCTTGGATTAATATCAATGGTGATAAAGCTATATTCTTTGGCATACGTAGGTTGATTCAATATCGAAAACATACCTATCACCATCACAATACAAACACTCACACTCAGCGCTAATTTAGGAAAGGATAGTTTACTTCGTTTCTTGCGATCATACACAAACTGCATTGTTTCTTGTTTTAAATGTTCATCAACTACAATCTCATCTAATTTACGTAATGGATTAGGTTTCAAACTCATCCCCTCCTAACTGTGTCTTTAATATTTTTTTCGCACGATTTTGCCACGTATAAATCGTATTTTCATTCTTATTTAATAGCTTTGCGATTTCCACATTAGAATACCCTTCATAATAATATAAATAAATTACATCACGGTATTTCTTTGGTAACTGCATTACCGCATGTAATACATGCGAGTCATGTGTTTTTTCAGTACTCGCAAACATTGACATATCTTCTTTGCTATCAACATTTCTCATAAACCATGACTTTAAATAATCTTTGCAACAATTAATGGTAACTCGAATAAACCAAGCTTTTTCATGTTCACTTGATGTAAAGGTATGCTCACTTTTTGCATACTTAAAAAAGACGTTTTGAAATACATCTTGTGCATCCGCCTTTTGTTTGGCATGAAGAAAACAGATACGTAACACCATATCCCCATATTGATCGATTGCTGTCTGTACTGCTTCTTCACTTCTCATCTTTTCTCCTACACTTAGTTATGTCGATTCCCTCGATGTTGTCCACCGTTTCCTCCATTATAACAATTTCCTCGTGTATTGCTTCCTTCATTTTGATGTTTTTGATGCATTGCGTCATTATCGCATTGTGCATTGCCATTTGGACAGCTCCAAGTTGCTTCAAGATCACCTGTTTGTTCAACCTCATTAAATCGAGGGCAATTTTCATTATGTAAACCTTGTTGAAGACAATTTTCGTTTCCATTTGGACATACCCAATCCTTTGCCTCTGTTTTCACTTCTGTTTCCAAAGGCGTTCTCAAACATGCTTCACGATGATACTCACGTCCTTCACAATCTTCATACCCTTTCGGACAACTCCATTCAGGATTCGCACTTGTGCTATCAAATGCCTGCAACGAAGTAATCCCTACACTTAACATAGCAACCATTGCTATTACCAAAAACACCATCCACTTTCTTTTCATATCAATATCCTCCTTACCTGTTCATTAATAAAACGATTGCCAGAACCATTTCCTTTCAAAATATTAAAATAAAAATCCCAATTTACGTTACTGCCCTATATTACACCAAAATTATCACCCTTATACGAGTACCTTTTTTTATCAAAACAATCTACTATCAAAAAGCGCTAAACATTACACGCTAGGAGTGCAGTGTTTAACGCAGTAAAACCTTAAATAGTGCCTGTTTCTTGCTCGTTGGTCTGTATGTGTAGGGCGGTGTTACTTGTCACCCACAAAAGAATTGTCGCTTACGCTCCAATCCTCAAGCCCCTCCCTTTGCTTACACTTCGTACGCAGGGAAAGCTTGGTGGAATATTTAACACTCGATTTTTAAATAAACCATTTTAATACTTTATAATTTCAATCATTCTATTGTCAAATTATATTCAAGTAAATCTCTTGCTGTTGGATAGTTTTTCTTTATTGTTTCAATAAATTTATCTTCTTTTGAAACAACAACTGCAAGTGTAGAATCCCATGCAATAATCTCTATGTCAGCTAAAGGATTTTGTGTGCAAATATCACTATTCCATATCGCTTTATTTCCATCAGCAAATGGAATAGGATATTCTAGTATGCTTTCCAAAGAAATCTCTTTTTTAAAACCACTAAAAACACCCCATATAAATTGTATTTCATGACTTGTAACAATCTGTTCCAACTCTTCGCCCTCTATAAAAACTATTTCTTTATCAAATGGTATTTTTTTTGATGGGTATATGTTACATTCATAATTTGATATTAACCAATTATAGTCTTTTTGAACTTTACCAATAACACCAAAAATGTCCTGTAAATTTATAAAATATCTTGAGGATAACTCCTCCAATAATAAACCTTTCATTTTTTCACTCCTTATTTTTGCCTTACTCCATTTATCCAATCATGAATATGTGGAGCCCACGGATGTTGTGCTGAATTTCCATGTTGATCATAATCGATATCTCTTAACACTTTACCATCAGAACCATATATTCGATCCGATACAATATTTCCATTCTTATCTACTCTTCTTGTTATTGTATTAGGTGTTCCATTAACATCAACTTTTGAATTTGTCTGGACATTTATTTTATAATTACTAGTTCCATTAATATTATAGTAGGTTTTTAAATCATACCGTTGCTCTGGTGTTGTACCAGCTTTTACTTGATTCCAATAATTATCATATGCAATTGTATCTTCTGGCGACATTTCACCAAAAGAACTTCCAGATGTTTTGTCTCCAACTCCACTAGCTCCCTTAACTGCATCTTTTGGTGCTTTGCGTCCTGTGCCCTTCTTTACTGCACTTTGAAATGTTTCTTTAATCCATTTTGTTAAAACTTTAAGCTTATTTATAGATAAGGATCTCTTCTACATTCTCTATGATTGCTTGAAGAAAACAATTACCACATTTTAGAATGCAGTGTTAAAGTACTTGTAAAGCCTTATATAATGCCTGTTTTCTGCTTGTTGGTCTGTATGTGTAGGGCGGTGTTACTTGTCGCCCACACATGGATTGTCGCTACGCTCCAATCTCCAAGCCCTTCCTCTGCTTGCACTTCGTACGCAAGGAGGGCTCAGATGCTCTATGCATTATATTTAAAAAACACCACAGAAATATGAGTCAAGTATATTAGAAATTTCGTCATCTATACATTGATTATTAACATATATATTCATAAAGAAATCAGTAACTTCAGATAATTCATAATTTTTAAGGTTTAAAAACAAATTTTTTATCAATGCATTATCAAATTCTGTAACCTTATTATTTAAATATGATAACAATTGAATAACATTTTTTTCTTCAACATTTTTGAAAAAAGCTTTCAACACTAAAATATAATAGTTATTACTAAAATTCATATTCTTTAATAACTCTATCAACTCTTCTTTGGAACATTCATCAGCATATATATCTATCAAACAATCAAATAATTTTTTCCTTGCTTTGTTTGAAACTACGCTCTCATCATAAAAGTCTCGGTAAAAGTTCACATTAGATAAAGTTTTATATCTACATTCATCTTCGCCTTCTATTCCTTGAGACTTTCTATAACATGATTTATGATTATGAAGAAGTTCAACCATATTGAATGGAATATATGATAAGAAATTTCCATTATCAAGAATTTGATATTTTGATATTTTATCATTTAAATCTTCCTTATAGGAAATTACTGGATAGAATTCATTTACATTTATATTATAACCAAAACCTTTATTTACACATTTTATTATCATTTTCTCACTCCTATTGGTAAAAAATTCTCATCTACATCAACTATCCAAAAACCATCTTTGACAACTGATGGGTCTTTTAGATTTTTTTTCAAATCTGTTGGCACTGATATTTTTAATTTCGCATCATAATAATTTACTTGCCCATTTTTGAGATTCTTATAATAGTGTATTCTACCAGAACCAAAATCAGTACTATATTCATAAATAGATTCCATTTTTGCCCAATCATTTATTGAACTTCCATCTCTCGTTAAAGTTTTAATAAGAGTTTGGTCTTTAAGATCTGCACCATTAATAATAGTTCTTGAATTTTCCAAAACATCGCCTTTTATTAAAGACTCTTTATATTTCTTGAAAAGATATACATCATCAGCTCCACTAGCTCCCTTAACTGTATCTTTAGCTGCATCTTTTGTTGCTTTGCGTCCAGTGTCCTTCTTTACTGTACTTTGAAATATTTCTTTAATTCATTTTGTTAAAGCTTTAAGTTTATCTATAGTTAATGATCTCTTCTACATTCTCTATGATTGCTTAAGGAAAACAGTTATCACATATTAGAATGCAGTGTTAAAGTACTTGTAAAGCCTTATATAATGCTTGTTTTCTGCTGGTTGGTCTGTATGTGTAGGGCGGTGTTACTTAGCACCCATACAAGAATTGTCGCTAACGCTCCAATCCTCAAGCCTCTCCCTCTGCTTACACTTCGTACGCAGGGGAGGGCTTGGTAAAGTATTAGAATTTATCATTGTTAATTTAAAATAGAAAACTACAATTCATTAGCTATTGAATACTAAGATTAATCAGATTTTATAATAACATCTATTAAAAGTAATATACTTCTTAAATTTCCTTTTTTATCTAACCCACAAATAGTATTTTTATTAATTCTAAAATATTCATCATTTATATCAACACTACCAATTAATATCCTTTTATTACTCTCATCATAAACTAGTTTAGGATTATACTCATCAATCATAAAAGATTCTTTGCTTATAGGAAAAAAATCAAAATAATCATATACTATACCTCTTTGATACTTTATTTTATTCATCGAAATATTAAAATTTCCATCCTTATATTTTGGTATTTCTAACATATCTACAATTGATTTTACTAGTGGTTGAAAGCCAGTTATTGAAAGTAACACTCCTGTTGAATAATCAAAGTCTAGCTCTATAGCACTAATTGTTAATGATATATATTTCTTTGAATCGTTAATCAAAAATTGATTATTATCATAATATAACCTGTGATTATTAAAATTATATACTAATTTTTTATTATCAATCATTTTATCCTCCATTAATAACTTTTATATACAAAATGCCATATAGTTTTTCCATCTGGACTAAGTAGTAGTTCATAAAATCCATTACTTCCATTGAAAGAGCCGTCAGCTTTCCACCACAATCCATTGCTACCCCTAGGGTCTGTACCAGCCGGACCTGAATTAATAATTTCTTTAATTGTGTTTGGTGAGTCTTGGTATAGCCTGTCACCTTTATATGCTTTATCAGCATATTCCCATTCCCCAACTTTTACTTTAGCTCCACTAGCTCCATTTCCAATAAAATCATCATAATCTTTAAGTGATGGTGCCACTGTGCCATCTGGTCCAACGTACCAATCTGTTTTTATGTCAGTGTTCGGAGTTTTGTTAGCTCCACTAGCTCCCTTAACTGTATCTTTAACTGTATCTTTAGCTGCATCTTCAACTACATCTTCAACTGTATCTTTAACTGTATCTTTTGTTGTTTTGCGTCCTGTGCCCTTCTTTGCTGCACTTTGAAATGTTTCTTTGATCAATTTTGCAAAACCATCTAATTTAGCCATTATTGGGCGAATAACTTTTTCCCCAACTAACCAAATTATTTTACCTATGCAATCACGAATTCCGGTGATAAAACCAGTCACTGTTTTTACCATTTTCCTTGCTTCTGGCGATATTTTAGATATGAATTCTACTGCACTTGAACATGCTTTACCAATTGCTTTTGCCCCTGCCATGATAGCTGCAGGCAGTGCTAAACAAACAATGCTAATGACTCCCATTAAAAAGTTTGCTCGCATAAAATAAATTAATGCATTAATTCCATCTGCTAGGTCCCCAATCGGACTTGGTATCCAACTGATATAGTCAATAATTGTCTGAACTTTGTCAAGTAAAGCATTCAAACCTGATGTTTTCTTTGCTTTTTCAGGACACTTAGCCTCTGTCTTTATCTTTTTTGGAGGTTTCGTTACCGAAATCTTTCCTCCACCTTTATTTGTTGTCTTTCCACTTATACCATTTACAAATCCAGTTAATACTTTTGCACCATTATTGACAATCGTTTTTATATTTTTCGTGATAGCAATCGACTGTTTAAATGAACTGACTATTTTTTTTCTAACATTTATAACAACTGCTTTTGTTTTCTCTTTTGCTTTTTTCACTGTTTTTTTCACAGCTTTTGACAAAGACGAGTTACCACTACTATCAACATACTTATAGGGGTTATTCAAAGTATATACATATTTATTTTGAGATGCAACATTTTCTTTTGTACCGTCATAATTCTTATCAATTTGAATAAACCTAGCAACACCTGGATCATAATAACGTGCTCTTAAATAAAGTAACCCCGTTTGATCCAACATTTCTCCATTATAGCTTTGTCCTGAGTTTATGTTTTTCACTTCACCATAATCACTATGACTCACTTTTTTTACATTATTCTTCGTCACCTTTGCGACAACGCTATCATTCCAACCATTTACAATTGTTGCATTGTTTGATTGTAGTAACGTTTCTCCATAAATATTAACTGTGTCGTTTGATTTAAGGACATTACTAAACTCCATCGTTCTATCTACTAAATAAGTCGTTGTCTCTGGTTTTTTGAAGTACTCCACATCATAAGAATCCGTAGCAATATAGGAGCATACATTTCCATTTTTTTGTTTCTTTGATACTTGTTTTTTTACATTTTCAAATACATTTTTAATTTGCGAATCACTTATAGTTGGAAGATCTTCACGATAAGAATACCACTCATCAAAATGATAATCCTTTGTATCCTTCCTTGTTTGCGAGATTCTTTCATTTTCAGCATCGTATTTGTAATCGTATGTAAACTGCCCTTGTTGCAATTGGATAAGTTGATTGAACTCATTGTATTTGTAAAAGTCCACTCTACCATCTTCATTCACTTTTTTAGACACGTTTCCATTATCATCATAATTGTATTTGATCATACCTTTATTCGTATCAATGGATTCTACTTGTCCTTTATCGTTATATTTATACGTTTTACTTCCTTCATTGGAAGAACTGCTTACTTGGTTACCAAAGATATCTTGTTTATATGTTGTATCAACTAGTTTACCATCGATGTATTTATGACTTTCTACTAATTCATCATAAGCATCGTATTTGTATGTATTCTCTTTTCCATCGATAACCTCTTTAATCACATTGTCATTTAGATCATACGTATACGTTCCTTCAAAGACTACTGCGTTGTCTTTGGTTGTTTTCTGCGTTAACACTCTACCCATATCGGTATATGTTTTTTCAGTAATTACGTTACCTTGTGTTAATCGTGTAATTTCATTTCTTGCGTTGTATTCATATTTCGCAATGCGTTGATTATTCTTTTGAATCGTATCTATTTGACCATGATCATTGTATGCATAATGAACCACCTACCTGCATATTCTTTAGTGGATAATTTGTTGTCTTCGTTGAAGGTATAGGTTACGCTTTTCTCTTATTTTTCTATTCTTCCAAGTATCCATTTTCTATTTCATATTTTGTTGGTTTTGACCATAAATATGTCCAAATTATGCTTATTATAATTAAAATAACTTCTGCTATTACAAAAAACATAAAAATATGAATATTTTCTTGTAATACATTTTTATCTACCGATGATATATATAAGTAAGAATAAAGCAAGGCAAATAGCATTGCAATCGTTAGAAGGTTCAAAATGTATGTTCTAATAAATGATTTATACCCCACATCATGCGCGAATACTCTTGCATTACATCTCATAAAACTAGATTTATATTTTCTAAACACAAAATATCTTTCATCTAACTTTTTTTCACTCAAAATATGAATTACTTCTTTTTCTATTTGGCTATTCCCCATTGCCATATACTTTTTCATTATGATGACATACTCATTTAAACTATCTATGTCTTCACCTAATGCCCTAACAAAACCAAATGGTCGGACCCTAATCAAATCACTTATATATTTAATTCTTACATTATTACCATCAATATAAATTTTTTCCCTGAGAAAAGATTTATTCTTATTCTGCAAAACCTCATATTGAACTAAAAATAATAGATATTCAAAGATTTCAATTTTATTGTTTTTATTTGAAAAGTATGATGCTCCCATATAACTATAGATTTTTCTTAGCCAAAGAATATGCATGATTTCTCCTCCTAACATAATTTTTTCAAGGCTTTCACTAGGTTTATTAACGTACTAAAATCCTGTTTTATTACCCATTCTACAAAATCAGATACTTTCGACTTTAAATCCACAAACCAGTTAATAATATCAATTCCTACATCAATAAGAAGTGTAACAATCCATGCGAATGGTCCAAAAAATGGTAATAAAACTGTACGTAAAAGCATTGATCCCGCTGTTCTCAAAACATTATATAAAATTGACCCTAATACATTAGCCACTGCTCTTACTAATGTTATTATTCCAAATATACAGTCCACAACGGCCTTGGCAAAATCGATTCCAATATCAAAATAAACATAAAGATGCTAAACTTACTAGTTTTAAATACTTTTATTTGATTCATTAGATCCTTTTTCAAGGCACCAACCAAATACTGTTTTGAACTTGTTGATAAAGTAGTGAATTTTTTGACATAATCTTTAGCTCCAGAAATAGTTATTTGTACATTCTTTATTTTACTTGGTCTCAAATTGCGAAGAATCGCATCAGTTCCATTGAACTTCATAGTTCCTCCGTCTAAAACATCTCTTACATTTTCTATAACTGGCACCCAATTAACACAATTCAAAAGTATATCTAGCAAAGATACCTTGGGCTCAATAGTAGGACATTTGGCAACAGCATTCACTTTTTTCAAACTCGGGACTTTTGATTTACTACTTCCACCACCTTTATTAGTGGAGTTATTTCCGTTGCTAGGACCATTGGGTGAGCTATTTATAGGAGGTAATTGGTTAATTGGAGTTGTAATAAACTTTATAGCGCTTGCAACTGTTTTAACTGCTTTTTTCACTACTTTCTTCACTGTCTTTACAACATTATTAACTACATCCCCGATTGCTTTAAACAGTGACCAATTCCCATTTCTATCCACATATTTGTATGGGTTATTTAAAGTATAAACATATTTGTTTTGAGAAGCAATATGTTCTTTTGTTCCATCGTAATTTTGGTCGATTTGCACAAATCTTGCTACACTTGGATCATAGTATCTTGCTCGTAAATAAATTCTGTAGTATCCAACATCTCTATTATACCCTTCCCTCCTCTTTTCTGTACAAAAGTATAGCATTAAAGGTTATAAAAAAACCGCCTATTGATTATTTGGCAGTTTTCATTGATTATTTGGTAATTTATAACGAAATTAATATCGTATTTGAAAATTGATGTGCTTCATCTATTTCAACTAACATATTCGCTTCGTATTTATCTAATGTCTTTTGCATACTATAAAGACCTAAACCTGAATGTCCTGGTTTACTTGATACGATGACATTATCTTTCTTCATGATTTCATTATTACAAAAATTCGTTTCTTTAATTACGATAAATTTTTTTATCTTGCGAATATGGAGGTTAATCTTTCTGTGTTCTTTTGCTATCTCTTTACTTGCATCAATTGCATTATCTAATAGATTCGCAAAAATCGTGATTAAATCAAAATCGCTAATAAAAGAAAATTCAATGTCTTTTTGAATATGGTATTCAATTTGTATATCGTATTTTTTTGCTTCTCGAAGTTTTTCACAAAATAAAATGTTCAATATTTTACGTTTCGAATAAATAACAGGTGATAAACTCCCTACCTTCGCTTCAATCATTTTTAAATATTCTCGTTCACTCACGTTGTTTTCATTTTGATCAATACTTGTTTTTAATACTTGCAAGTGGTTTTTTATATCATGGATAATAACACTATTTTCTTTTGCATTCTCTTGGACTGAATGATAATGATCTAAGATTAGTTGATGATTTAACTCCAATACATTTAACTTTTGCTGCATCTCATATTTTTGCGATATTGATAATATGATTTGAATGTAATAAATATTGAAAATAGCCAAACCCACAACAAGAACAAAAAAGAAAATTTGAACATCACTATTCACATTATCAGTAAATAGTACCGCCATGATTGTGACAAGAATACTCATAATTGAAATAATAAAATATGAAATCATATCTTTTCTAGCTAAATAATTGATTGATGTTTTGAATAAATAGTTTTTACAAGTCATGTATAAAATAAATTGAACTAGCGAACTCAATATTAAACGAACGTCATCTACAAAAATATTAGTCGATGAAATATCTAAAGTATTTACCATATACCCGATAAAAATATGAGCAATTGACTCCCATAAAACGAGTAATAAAAAGAAGGTAACATTCACAATAATATCGCGCTTCTTTCGCAAGCGAAACAAGAGGGTATTTAAAACGATAAAAATCATTGTATATATTATTAAATTATAAAGAAAATTAGCATAAATAGTTATTGCTACTGCAATTATCACAAAGATTGAAATAAGAATACTACGATGCTTTTTTTTAAACTTGCGTTCGTATTTATTTTCAAAAAAGTCGAACAATATTAAATTTAAGATTAGGTTTGTTACAATCAAGGTAAGAAGTCGAAATAAGGTTTCCATCATGATTATAGTTATTGGTACTCTTTGCCAATAAAACGCATGTAGTCTTCAATAAACTCTTTGCTCTTTTGACGAGACAATGGTATTCTTTCAAAATTGGATAATACAACCTCTCCTTTTGCTAATTCAATAACATGTCCTAAATTTATGATAAACGATTGGTGTGACATAATAAAACTAAACTTTTTAACTCGCTTTGCTAATTCACTCATATTCTCATAAAACTCGTACACGCCTTTTGCAGAGTGTACTTTTACTTTTCTTCCCTCATAACAAAAATAATAAATATCATCTATATGAAAGTTCACATAGCGATCTTTTATTTTAAATGTGAGATAAGATTGTTTATTCTTAGTACTATAGTATTTATCTACTTCCACTAAAACATTTCTAATCGCTTGCGCAGTAATCGGTTTATCCAAGAAATCAAAAACATGCAATGGAAATGCAGCATTCTTATAAGAAGCGTGCCCTGATACCATAACGATCAATACATGAAGATCTGTCTTTCGTATCTCTTTTGCCACTTCCAAACCATTCATGTTTTGCAGTTCTACATCCAAAAAGATTAAGTCAAAATGATTATTCGATTGTAGTAAGTGCTCTCCTGACATAAAAGATACAACATCTACTTTATTTTCTGAGTAATAATTGAAACAACTCATTTTAATTGCATCAATTACGTATGAATTATCATCACAAATTGCGATTTTAATCACGTAATCATCCCCTTCATTTTTTTCATTATAACAAATTTATGAATGTGACTAAAGAATGAAAAGCAATATACTATTAGTAAATTTTGCATATTATTTAAACCTCTTCAAAAGAAGATTATGATCACGATTACGCTTCTAGTTATTCTCTTTTATTGGACATTACTCTCTTTCACGTTAAGCCAAACATTTCGTTCCTTCATTCGCCAATAGTTCTTCTAACTTTTTCGCAATGTCTTCTACTATCGCATGACAAGGATTATCATAGCCATCGATTTTTAACTCTTGCAGTTGTGTACACTGTAAGGTAGAAAAATAATCAGTGAAAGAACTTGTTAGTTCACAAGCTAATTCATATCCTCTTACATTATTATAATCACTATCATTGTCTTGCGCAGTAAAATAACCAATCATTGCCATCGCAACAGTGAATGCACCACAACAAGAAACTTCGCTTTGCATCCCCATTCCCATAATAGAGAACATCTTTCTTGTATCCTCATTTAAGTTAAGTTCATAATATTCATTACATGCTTTAAACATTGCTTCCGCACAACTTAAATCTGTCCCTATGTGATACTTATTTACTAATTCATATAACTTCATAACGTTCCCCTACTAAATATCTCCTCATTGAGTTATTCTTCTTTCTACTACTTATCATATGCATTTCCATCCCTTTCGTCAATATTCTCTCTTATTATTTCACAAAATAAAAAGACCAAAGATAGAATCTTTGATCTTGCTATTTCTCTTGCGAAAAATAGATTAACGTTTTGATAGTTATAAGTCTTGATTTAAAAGAGGACTAGAGTGATTTTGTTCCAATGATGTTCCACCATACTTGACAACTATACACAACTCGTCTAACTTTCAAACAAAAAGATAAAATTCTTATAAATCAATAGGATCTTTAGTAAATACTCCTTAGACTTTCTCGGGATATGTATTATATTTTTAATTCAATAGCACGTACAAACCAAATGATATAATCATGCTGCATCATTTGTAAAGGAGCAAAATAAAAGTTTACCTATTATTTGTTACAATGAAATCATAGTTTCATTTGTGTACATAAATCATATTTGCAAATAGCACAATACGTATTTCCAAATCTCAAATAAACGAGAAGAATATTTCTCAAGTTCATCTTAAACTTAAAGTATAGAAATGTGTAAAGACATAAAAAAAACATTAATAAGCATTTTAGTTTTCTTTGATAATTGTCTTTTATCATGTTGCATCACAATAAACTAAACAAAATAATGTGTTAATATCAAACCATACTGTATTAATAAAATTATCATTTAATCTACTTTGGAATTAATCACTAGAATGTCTGAGAAGACGCCTAAAACTATATACAAAGTGAATGAAATATTGTATAATTTCATTTAGAAAGGAACAATTAGATATTATGAAAAATTATGATAAAATTTTAGAAATTGCAAAAAAAAATCAAGGATTCATAAAAACCAGTGATTTAAAGAAAGAGAACATAAATCGTATATACTTAACAAGAATGGTTAGAGATGGTCTTATTGCCAGACTTTCAAGAGGATATTACGGTTTACCAAACTACATCGAGGATGAGTATTTTAAAATTATCTCTAAAAGCAAAAATTCTATATTTTCAATGACAACCGCTTTATACTTACACGACCTTTCAGATAGAACTCCTTTAATTTACGATATCTCCGTTCCTTCATTTTATGGTGGTAGTTTAGGAGGCAAAGACAACATACAATTATACTATGAAAGTAAAGATATATTTACAATGGGAGTTATAGAAATGAAGTCACCATTCAACTCTACGATAAGAGTTTATGATATGGAACGAACAATTTGTGACATAATTAAAAATAAGGAAAAAATCGATGTTGAGATTTTTTCTACTGCACTTAAAAAATATGTTTCTAGAAAAGATAAAAAATTAATTAAACTTTCAGAGTATGCCAAAAAATTAAAAGTCGAAAAAAAGGTAAGTGAATATTTGGAGGTGTTACTTTAATGAATATTGATAAAGTAAAAAATATTGTTCACAAAAAAGCAAAAGGGCATAATGAGATGTCCGCCCAGCTTTATCAAATGTATTTCTTCGAAAGAGTCTTAGAAAGAATTTCCATTAGTCGATATAAAAACAATATAATACTAAAAGGAGGTTTGCTTCTTGCCTCTATTATCGGGGACAGTGATCGCACTACTAAAGATATGGATGCAAACTTTAAGAATCTAGCGCTGAACTTAGAAACAGTGACCGAAATTATGAATGAAATACTTCTAATAGATTTAGGTGATAATGTTAAATTTGAAATTTTAGGCGTAGAGGAAATACGTGAAGAATCTGATTACAATGGATTAAGAGTTAAGATTTTGGCAAAGCTAGAAACATTGCGTTATAATTTAGCTGTTGAAATATCAACTGGTGATAAAATAACTCCACGAGAAGTTGCATATTCATATAAAAGTATATTTGAAGAAAAAACATTTCGTATTTTATCATATACGATTGAAACGATAATTGCTGAAAAATATCATTGTATAATTACTAGAGGTGTCTTCAATACAAGAATGAAAGATTATTATGATATTCATGTACTATTACAAGAAAATGGAGATAAGATTAATACAGATACTATGAACAAAGCCATCAAAAATACATTTAAGAAAAGAGAAAGTTCTCTTAAGTTATCTGAAATAAGTGAAGTTATCAATGATATAAAAGAAAGTTCGAGAATGAGAAATCTATGGACAAATTTTCAATCAAAAGCACCTTACGCAAAAGAAATAGAGTATTTGAATTTGTTTGATTCTTTAGATTTCATCAGTCTATCTCTCCGTGATTCAGAAAAAACTTAATTAGTATGATAGATTCAAATATTGCTAATAATTGCACCAATTTAGTATTTATGTATAATTAAGCAAATAATAAAACCTTAATATAAAAAGGCTACGATTAGTAATTTGTAGCCTTTTTCATTGTTATACTTTTACTAGAGAGTTTTGTAACCAATTCATAACCTATGCATCTTGAAACAACGTTACACAATATTAATGTTTTTTAATTTACCTTTATTTTCCTTCAAAAAGGCTAATTAAATATTTGGTTTTCTGTAACAAATCATTATATCTTTTGCTAGTTTCTTCTTTGAATTCTATTTGCTCTACACTTTTAGCATCTGCGAGATCAAAAAAAGTAATCTTAACAGATACTATAAAACTAAACTCATTTTTTATATGCAGGTACATCTCTAACTCTCTTTTAGAAATATCCCGCTTCTGATAGAGACATTATTTTATCCAATGTTGCAAAAGGCATTGTTTGTAAATTATGCACTACTTTATTATCTATATCAGTTTTATTTAAATCAACCTTAGGTACTATATAATTTTGGATAACTTCTCTACTGCCAAGCAGCTCTCCAAAAAATTGTCCGAAAAAGTGTTGACAATCCAAGATGGCGTGTGAATAAAATTTGTTGCTTACTTGGGACCCATTTAAGATACAAAGTCAAAAACGTGTTGCTTTTTTGTAAAAAAGCAACAAAAAAGACCCAAAATTGGGTCTTTTTCGTTGTTTTGTTTCTTTTTGATAGAAACCAAAGTTTTCTATCTCTTAGAGAATTGTGGAGCACGTCTTGCAGCTTTAAGACCGTATTTTTTACGTTCTTTCATACGTGGATCTCTTGTTAAGAATCCAGCAGCTTTAAGTGCAGGTCTGTAATCAGCTCCTGCTTCCAACAATGCTCTTGCGATACCATGACGCATAGCACCAGCTTGTCCAGTGTATCCTCCACCATTAACATTAATTTTCACATCGAATTGTGCTAATGTTTCTGTTAATTCAAGTGGTGAACGCACTACCATTCTTAAAGTTTCTAATGGTAAGTATTCATCTAATGTTTTTCCATTAACTGAAATATTACCTTTACCCGGAGTCATAAAGACACGAGCAACAGAACTTTTTCTACGTCCAGTTCCGATGTATTGTACATTTTTCTTTGTTGCCATATCGATTCCTCCTATCCTTTAATTTTCATTTCCACTGGTTGTTGAGCAGCGTGTGGATGTTCGCTTCCTTTGTAAACAAATAAATGTTTACGTTGTACATTTCCAAGTCTTGTATGAGGTAACATACCGTGAATCGCTTTTTCAACCCATTCAATAGTGTGTTTTTCTTTCATAACTTTTGCTGTACGAGTTTTTAGACCACCTGGGTACATTGAGTGAGAATAATATTTTTTATCCTCCATCTTGTTTCCACTCATAACGATTTGATCAGCGTTGATTACGATAACGAAATCTCCACAGTCAACGTTTGGAGTAAAACTTGGTTTGTGTTTACCGCGTAATACGGCTGCTACTTCAGTAGCTAAACGACCCATAGTCATTCCTGCTCCATCTACTACGTACCAAGTACGAGTAACGTCAGCAGGCTTTGTAAATGTTGTTTGACGCATAATTGCATATCTCCTTTTTCATTGTAGTTTTACCGGGACCACAATGGCATAGAGCCATATATAATAGTACTTTTTTTCTAGAGTAAAGTCAATGTTTTTCGCTTAAAATTTATAAGGAATCGTATCAACAATCGTAATATTCAACGCTTTCAAATAAGCAATCGCCTGATTACGATAATAATCACTTTCTAAAGAGCGATTGCTGTGTGCATCCACACCGATGATTGCACTATTTCCAATACTTGCTGCAATCATCCAAAAAGAAGGATGTGGGTAAGCAACAGAATTGTATTTTTCGTTTACTAGCATCCCTTCTAAGTTAAATTCCAAAGGTATGTCATGCTCTTTGCAATAGTAACACAAACGAATGCTTTGTTCTCTTGCTAATTCATCAAATTGCTTACGACCACGCATAAATAAGTCAGGGTGAGCCAAATAAGAAAACAACCCCGTTTCTAATCCAGCAATGCAATCATCAACATATTTGATCAAATAAGCATCATCACTACATGCATAACCATAATAGCGACCATCTTCGTCACTGCCATCAAAATGATTTCCAAAAATCAAATAATCAATTTTTTTGTCTTTCACAAATTGTTTTAACCAATCCATATACTTTGGAAAATACTCGCTTTCCATTCCAATTTTAATGGCTATCTGGTCTTTGTATTTTTCTCTTAATGCAGCAATGCTATT
This sequence comes from uncultured Erysipelotrichaceae bacterium, assembly GCA_964370395.1. Lineage (GTDB taxonomy): Bacteria > Bacillota_I > Bacilli_A > Erysipelotrichales > Erysipelotrichaceae > JBGUVL01. The sequence continues at coordinate 77,805 of CAYJIZ010000007.1, read as the reverse complement.
GTAGTACTCATCAAACTGTGATAATTCCATACGGATGGTTGGTTCAAAATCACTGTCGTACTTCCAACATCCATGATCAGAAAATCCCAATTCTTCATAACCACCTTTGATGGCACTTTTCACATAGTCTTCATCACTTCCGCTCGCATGATGACAACGTGTTGTATGTGTATGATAATTTGTTTTCATTTCGTTCACCTCTCAATACTGCTTATTATATCGCATATTTAAAAAAAGTGGTAAAGATATACCACTTTATTACGCATATTTTACACTTACCAAGTAAAGTCCTTGTGGGCTCGCTTTAAAGCGACACAAATGCTTATCTTGTTGGGCTATCATTTCTTCTACTTCTGCTTTTGTGATGTTGTGTTTTCCCACTTCGATTAAGGTTGCCACAATCATTCGTACCATATAACGCAAAAAGCCATCTCCCTCTAAAATAAAATGTAACACATTTTTTTCTTCGATGATTTCAGCGCGTGTAATTGTTTTGATACGACTTTTGTTTGGATTGATTTTCGTACTTGTGAAAGTCGTAAAATCATGGGTTCCTAAAAAAAGCAAAGCGCATTCTTGCATGCAAGACACATCCAATTCCTTCTTCTCTAAACCCATATAATTCTGGATAAAAGGATTGTTTGTATCATTGCTTAAAAAATAATCATAACGCTTGCTAATGGCATCAAAGCGAGCATGAAATGCATCTGCCACTGCTTCTACGCTTTGAATGCGAATGTCTTTTGGTAAAAGAGCATTCATCGCTTTCACATAAGCATCGCCATCCATCGCAATACAAGAATCAAAATGAAACACCTGTCCCATCGCATGCACTTTCGCATCCGTTCTACCTGATGCAGTAATTTCATAATTTGTTTTTTGAATGGTTTTTAACACCAACTCAATTTGTTCTTGTACACTATGTCCTTTTTGTTGTGTTTGCCATCCATGGTAATGGGTACCATCATAAGCAACCACTGCTTTGAAACGCGTCATACTAACATAACCATAATTTGAATGATCACAACAATCAGTGCAAACACTAATACGAAGTAATCTTCCAAATGCATTTTTAATTGTTTGTATCGTGTACGAGCACGATCTGGTACATACCCTCTTGCTTCCATTGCATTCGCCAAATCTTCTGCGCGTTGAAACGCAGACAAGAACAACGGTACAATCAACGATAATATATTCATTACTTTCTCTTTGAATTTTCCATTTTCCAAATCCACACCACGACTCGCTTGCGCTTTCATAATACGTTGTGTTTCTTCAATTAAGGTTGGAATAAAACGTAACGCAATAGAAATCATCATTGCGATAATGTGCGCTGGTACCCCAATCTTTTTAAATGGTGTCAACAAGTCTTCAATTCCTAACGTTAAATCAAGCGGTTTGGTTGTTGCCGTTAAGATTGTTGTAATGGTAATCATAAACAACAAGCGAATAACGATAAATAACGTTTGATAAATCGCTCCTGAATAGACATCCAAACCAAAAATAGTAACTACTACTTCTCCACTTTTCACTACCAACGCATTCACAAATAATAGGAACACTAACATAAATAGCATCGGTTTCATCGCTTTCCATATATAAGAAAGTTTTAATTTTGATAAGAACACACAATCGGCAATAACCAATCCTAAGATAAGGTAACCAAGGTAACCTGCAGGAATAAAAATCGCAATCATCAAAAGTAACATTCCGATGATCTTCGCACGTGGATCCAAACGATGAAACGTTGAATCGATGGGAATGTAACTTCCAAATACCATACCATCCATCTTACATCACCTCTTTCTTAATCGCATTTACTAATGTTTTTAAAGAAGTAATGTTGCCTTCTAAAGTAATTCCCTTTGCCTTTAATTCACGCACTACACGAATGATCGCGGGTGGTGTAATGTGCAAAGAATCCATCAATGCTTCATTTTTAAAGAATGTTGCTGTACTGCATTTCTTTTCTACACGTCCATTACGCAAAACAACGACTTCCTTACAATAATTTAAAACATGTTCCATATCATGCGTTACCATAATAATCGTTTTGTTGTGTTTTTTATTTAATGTTTGAAACAACTGCATCATTTCAAGTGCACCCTGTGGGTCCAATCCTGCAGTAGGCTCATCCAATACTAACACATCTGGATCTGCCGCTAAAATACCTGCAATCGCCACACGACGTTTTTGCCCTCCTGATAAATCAAAAGGAGAACGCTCCAAATAACTCTCGTCTAAGCCAACGATAGCTAACACTTCTTTCGCTTTCGCAATCGCTTCTTCATCGCTCATTCCGAAATTTTTCGGACCGAAACAAACATCTTTTAAAATTGTTTCTTCAAATAATTGGTACTCTGGAAATTGAAATACCAATCCTACTTTTTTACGTAATAACTTTAAGTTTTTATTTTCTTTCTTTTGTGGGTACACGACAAAATCATCGATTTCTACAGTCCCACTAGTTGGCAACAACAGTGCATTCAAATGTTGTACCAATGTACTTTTCCCACTTCCGGTTTCTCCGATAATCGCGGTAAAAATACCTTCTTTAATATCTAAATCAATATCATGCAAAGCCGCATAAGGGAATGGAGTCTTCGCATTATATATATGTGTTAATTGTTTGAATGTAATTGGCATAACGCTTCCACAACCCCTTCTATGGTAATTTGCTTCTCAATATGAATTCCTTCTTTATCCAAAGCCTTTTGTAATTTCATCGCAAAAGGGACATCAAGTTTTGAATCCACTAGTGCTTTCTCTTGAATTAATATTTCGCTCGGTTTTCCTTCCAGCTTAATTGTTCCCTCATCCATCACAATCACATGGTCGCTTTTTGTTACTTCTTCCATATCATGTGTAATCGATACAATTGTTAAATTTGTTTTCTCATGTAATTCTTGAATCAACTCATTGATTTCTGCTTTTCCTTTTGGATCTAACATACTTGTTGCTTCATCCAAAATAATAATATTTAAATTCATCGCAAGTACACCTGCAATCGCAACACGTTGCTTTTGTCCACCAGAAAGTTTCGTAGGCTCACTTTGTAAGAAATCTAACATTCCTACTTTTTTCGCATACTCTTCAATCAATGGTTGCATCTTGTCACTTTCTACTTGATGATTTTCCAATCCAAACGCAATGTCATCAGCTACTGTTGAACCGATAAATTGGTTGTCAGGATTTTGAAATACCACACCCACTTTTTCACGAATCGCATACAAGTGCTCTTCATCAAGAGGCATATCGGCAATTTCAATCATTCCATCTTTGCGTTCCAATAACCCAATCAATAACTTCGCTAATGTACTCTTCCCACTTCCATTATGACCAATAATTGTTGTATAGCTTCCCTCTTCAATTGAAAAAGAAACATGATCCACTGCCATGTCTTTCTCATTATAGGAAAAACTTACATCTTTTACTTTTATGATTTCCATGCTTTCACCTCAGAACTTTATCATTATACTATGAATCGTTTAAAGAAACAATAACGCAAACAACAAACTGTCATGACACCATAAAGTCAAAAAAACACAACGTTTCTCGCTGTGTTTGATGTTTCCTTATTTATAGATTTGCAATACGACAATCCATACAATTAATAAAATGGTAGCCAAAAAGATACGCGCCATTCGATTGTCTTTGTACTGTTCTACAATTCTTTGGAAAATGTTTTTTTCTTCTGGTTTCTTACTCATTCTTTTCACCTGCCATTATCTATTCCTAATTATAGTCTATTTTTTATTTTTGTACATCTATTTTATGCAAAATACCATGTAAATATGCCAGACATACCCCATAATTTGTCATTGGTACACCGGCTTTTTTGGCTTCCTCAATTCGATGCAATACATATTTTCGATGAAACATACAAGCACCACAATGAATAATCAAATCATACCCCAATAGCGAAGGAGGAAAATCATTTCCACTCACGATATCAATTTGCATCGTTTCCCCAAATCGTTGGCGTAATAACTTTGGTATCTTCTCTCTTCCAATGTCTTCACTGAGCGGTGCATGCGTACACGCTTCTGCAATTAAGACACGACTGTTTGCCTGCAATGAGGAAATGGCATTCGCTCCCTCTATAAAAGTGGTAATGTCTCCTTTGTAGTGGGCAAACAAAACGGAAAAGGAAGTCAATCGTGAAGATTGTGGTTTGCCTTCGTATACTGCTTTAAATACTTGAGAATCACAGATAATAAGAGTAGGACTTTCTTTTAATATCGACAAAGTGGACGCATACGTATCCATCGTACAACAAAGTACTTTGCACTTCTTATCCAACAAGTCGCGAATGGTTTGTACTTGTGGTAAAATCAAACGTCCTTTTGGTGCTTGGATATCTTGTGGCATAACAAGTAATACTACATCTTCTTCTTTGCATAAATCACCCGTAATACTGTCTATCTCATAATCAGAAGGCAACAAGCGTAATATTGCATTTTTAATGGCTTCGATATTTTGTTTCTTTAGTGCATTCACACATACTACTTCTTCAGGAAAACGCTTTTGAATCTTTTGTAAAGACACACTGCCTTCCTCTTTTTCATTCACGATAAGCAATACTGGTGTCGCTTGTTTTTTAAAAAAATCATACCATTCTAGTTCGCTCTGTAAATCCTCTTCATCCACTAATAGCAATGCAATATCACTTTTCTTCGCTGCTTCTCTTGTTTTCTCTTCGCGTAATTTACCCAATTCACTTCGATCTTCAAAACCAGCTGTATCAATCCATACAACAGGACCGATCCCAGCTATTTCCATCGCTTTATAAACGGGATCTGTCGTCGTTCCTTCTTGTTTTGAAACAAGTGCTACATCTTGGTTAGTCAACGCATTCAACAAAGTTGATTTTCCACTGTTTACTTTTCCAAATATACCAATATGCAAACGATTGGCACGCGGTGTATCTTGTAATGACATAACTTTCTCCTTAAAAGCGGAAATCGCGTTTTCCATCATGCAATTGTTGAAGGTATTGTTTTGCGATTTCCTTTACTTTTTCATTGGGAATCGTTTCTACTTCTTTTTCAATCATCGCACTCGCAAGTTGCTTACTTTTTTTACCAGCATAATCTTCTGCGTATTCTTTTAATGTCATTAATGCGTTTGGTTGGCAACAATTCACAATTTGCCCACTCTTCACTAATTGCATAAAACGATCTCCCGTTCTTCCTTCACGATAACACGCTGTACAAAAACTTGGAATGTAACCAAGTGACAACAACCACTCCACTACTTCATCCAAAGTACGTGTATCACTCAATTCAAATTGTGCACTATTGTCTTCTTCTTTTTCTTTTTCCACATATCCACCTACACTAGTAGAGGAACCACCGCTAATTTGTGTTACTCCTAAATTCAATACGCGTTCGCGTGATTTTGGTGTTTCACGAGTGGATACAATCATTCCTGTATAAGGGACACTGATGCGCAATACAGATACAATCTTCGCAAAAATAGCATCGCTTATCGCATCTTCGTATTCACTTGGATCCACATCATCTGCAGGACAAATACGTGGCACACTAATCGTATGCGGTCCTACACCAAATGCTGCTTCCAAATGCTCTGCATGCATTAATAAACCCACAAAGTCATACTTGTATCCATGCAAACCAAACAACACACCAATTCCCACATCGTCAATCCCCGCTTCCATTGCGCGATCCATCGCTTCCGTATGGTAAGCATAATTGTGTTTTGGTCCACTAGGATGCAATGCTTCATAATTTTCTTTGTGGTAGGTTTCTTGGAATAAAATATATGTTCCAATCCCTGCCTCTTTTAATTTCTTATAATTTTCCACTGTTGTCGCAGCCACATTCACATTCACACGGCGAATCGCTCCATTTTTATGTTGGATGGAATAGATCGTCTGAATGCTTTCTAATACATATTCAATGGGGTTGTTGATAGGGTCTTCTCCTGTCTCTAGCGCCAAACGCTTGTGTCCCATATCTTGTAAGGCAATGACTTCTCTCTTGATTTCTTCTTGGCTTAATTTCTTTCTGGCAATATTCTTATTTTTCAAATGATAAGGACAATACACACAGCCATTTACGCAATAGTTTGACAAGTAAAGAGGCGCAAACATCACAATTCGATTACCATAAAACTTCTGTTTGATATGTTTTGCTAGTTGTTCGATTTCCTTGTTTTCTGCTTCTAAATCACATTCCAAAAGAACCATCGCTTCACGATGATTTAATCCTTCGCATTTCTTTGCTTTTTCAATAATCGATTGAATCAATTCCTTATTATTTTTATTTTCTAACGCATACGCTAAACTTTCTTTGATTTCCTCATCACTAATGAATTGCTCTGCTTGTTTGGCAGCCACATTATAATTACGCATCCTTAACATCTCCTCTTTCTTCCACAACCAAATAGCCAATCTCTGCCATTTGTTTTTTTAATAGTGCCAAACCTTCCTTGGCCTCTGCATTCATACATGCCTTGTCATTGTATAAGCTATACTGTTTACGATGTGACAATGGTGATAAATTCGGCATCACTACATTCGCTCCCGCTAATACCCCTTTTTGTCTTCCACTACTCGCAATTGTCGCCAATGCGGTGGTAGAAGGAATGAGTGCTGCAGGATGTTTCAATCGCAAAATGGCCAATAAGTCTAGGGTTTGTTGAAGGCTTCCTTTTTCTTTGTCATGAAATGGTGTATCCACATGAGGCAAATAAGGACCAATTCCTATCATCGCTGGTTGTAACTTTTCCAAAAACAAAATATCTTCTACTAAATACTCAACTTTTTGATAAGGAGAACCGACCATGATTCCACTTCCACACTGAAAACCAATCGCTTTCAAATCATACAAACACTGGATACGTGTTTGTAGTTGCATCGATTGCGGATGCAACTTTGCATAATGTTTGGCATCACTGCTTTCGTGACGAAGCAAGTAACGGTTGGCTCCTGCCTGATAATACTTCTCGTATGTTTCTTTGCTTTTTTCACCCAAACTCAGGGTAATTGCACAATCTGGATACAACTGACGCATTGTTTGGATGATGTCACACATGATTTCATCGTTGTAGTATAAGTCTTCTCCACCTTGTAAGACAAAGGTACGAAAACCTAACTCGTAACCATCCTTACAACATTCTAAAATGTCTTCTTTGGTTAAGCGATAGCGCTCTACTTTTTTGTTGCTGTTACGAATCCCACAATAAAAACAATCGTTCTTACAATAATTACTTAATTCGATTAAACCACGAATAAAGATTTTATTGCCATATACACTTTGGGCTACAGCACGTGCTTGTGCATACAAATATTCACGATCTTCTTCACTCATCTTACAAAGCAAATCATGCAAGTCTTGCTTGCTCGCTTTTCTTGTTTGACGTAACTGATCAATGATTTGCTTCATCGTTTTTACCAACATTTGAATAAATCGTTTTTGTTGAAATATTAGGTAACATACCTAACTTTCCTGATAATGCACTGATGATATCATTTGGTGCATCAATCATAATGCTAATCAACGAAATAGAACGTTTTGCATAAGGAACACCCATACGACCGATGATATAATTCCCATACTCATGCAAAAGCTCATTCATTTGCTCCACTGCTCCTTGCTCTTCCACAATAATCCCAATAATTGCTACTCTTTCCATAATGACTCCTTTATTTCTCATGAAAAAAAACTCTGCACGCGAAAAACGGCAGAGTTTTCTATATGATTTCTACCGCCTTTGTACGCGGGAAACCCCTAATACTCAGAACGAATTACGATTCTATTTTAAAATCCAGTCAATGTATGTTCCTTCATACTCTTTGGCTAAGTTTGCTAAATAGAATACTTTACTTAAAATTGCATCACAAGACACGTTTGTAATGTTTAATACAACCAAATCTTTTTCACTGTCTCCACTTGTTACAACATATCCTTCGTTAATAACAATCCCTTTGTATTTGTCCAAATTAATTTGGTCTTCAAAGTGAACAGTATGTTGAAGTGGTCTTTCACTTCTTGCATCGTCTTCTTTTTCCATCGCTTCAAAGTGTGTTTCACTTAGTTCGTTTAAACGTACTAAATCCTCTTCGCTTAAATGTGGGTAAGATGCTGTTTGTGTGGATGGTTCCTCTGCGGATTCTTCTTGGAAATTTTGTTGTTGCGCACTTTTTAAAATGCGATCACTGATGTCCTCTTCATCCATTAATTCGAAATTATCTTCTTTTTCATTATCCTTTTTTAGTTTGTATGCAACAAGTGCAGCCGCACCTGTCAATACCGCAATAACTCCTAGCGCTTTTTTCATAAAGTTGACCTCCATTTTTATTTATTATAACACTAACAAATAAAATAATCTACGCTTGTACTTTTACTTCTTTTTCTGGCTAATCGCAACGCCATCTCCCAACTCATAAAAGGTCGTTTCATAGTCTTTTCGATCATGTAAATAAGCAATATATCGCTTGATTTTTCCAACTAGTTGACGCGTGTTACGATTCTTAATTTTCTCTGCTGTTTCTACCATCCCATGAAACGTTAAGTTATCACTTACAATGATTCCATCTTTTTTCACATTGTGCTCATAGCGTTCAAAAAATTTAATGTATTGCGCTTTGGCTGCATCGATAAACAACAAGTCAAATTGTTCCTGTGTTGAAAACTGCAACGCATCCGCTAAAACAAAAGTAATGCGATCTTCCAATTGGCATAACTTTGCATTTTGTAACGCTTGTTGGTAACGTGCCTCATCTCTTTCCACACTCACCACACGAATGTTTTCATCACAGCGACACATTTGAATAGCCGAATAACCAATTGCACTTCCCAATTCCAAAATGGTTGTTACATTGTATTTTTTAATTTGTTCTTGTAGGAATGCCATTCCCTCTTTTTCCATAATGGGAATGTTGTTTTCCTTCGCATACACTTCCATCTGTGTTATGTATTGTTCCATTTGTTCACCTACTTTAAAAATGCTTCATCAATGACTTCTTTACTCTTATTCATAATATAATCAACACTTACTACATTACCCTCAAAGCCATTTAATACATGACTCTTTGCTAGCGTATCACTGTATTGATCAACGCGGTATACTTGGTAAGCATTACGTTTGGCTAAAATATCGTTTTGGTCCCCTTCAAAATGAATGATAAGTGGTACCCAGTGTACATTTTCAATCGTAATGTCTTTCTTCTTTTTATCTTGTACAAAGTCAAATTGTACCATTCCACCAATCGCATTGTCAGTAGTCAGCATTCCTCCTAAAAAATTTCCTAGGGAATACACAACAAGTGTTTCATTGCCATCTTTTCCTTTGATCCATTCCACAGGTTGAATCGTATGTGGATGCGTTCCAATGACCACATCTACATTTAAATCTGCAAACAATTGCGCATAATGTGTTTGGTAGGAAGAAGGAGCAAATGTATTTTCCTCTCCCCAATGCGCAGACACGATCACAACATCACTAATCTGTTTTGCTTTTTCAACATCTCGTGTGATTTTTTCATCACTGAAATAAGAGATGTTATATGGATTGGGTGCTTCTATTCCATTGGTTCCATACGTATACGCCAAAAAGCTAAACGTAATGCCTTCTTTTTCAAAGGTAGGAATCGTATCGTATGCTTCTTGCGACGTATAGATTCCATTCACAACCATATCCGTTTGCGAAAAAGCTTGCAACGCATTTTCAATCCCTGCTTCGTATTTATCCAAACTATGATTGGTTGCCAAGTTCACTAAGTTAAACCCTGTATCTTCTAAATTCTTCGCTATTTCAATAGGAGAGTTAAAGGTAGGATACCCCGATAAACCTAGTTCACTTCCCCCTAAAATCGTTTCTTGATTAATAAAAGCAATGTCACTGTTCTTAATATCCTTTTTTACCTTTTTGTACATCTTAGTAAAATCATAACTACCTTCTGCTGTTTGTGCATCCTTATACACAGTATCATGAATCAAATTATCTCCAACCCCAACAAAAGAAACACGTGTCTCTTTCGCTTCAGGTTTTACTTTCTCTTCGTCTTTGTTTGTACTACATCCAACTAGCAAAAATACTGCTAATAATCCCATTACGATCTTTTTCATTGTGCTAACGCTCCATAATATTCTTCCAGACACCATTTGTTTTCATAAATGGTAGTGGCTATCTTCTTACCAACATAACGCATATGCCAACTTTCATACCCATAGCGTGTGATGTCTTGTTTGTCTTGCGGGTAACGCAAGATAAAGCCATACTTATGCATATTATTTAAAATCCATTCATACCCATCATACTTTTCTATTTCATTATAGTTATGCGAATTAAATGTAATATCCACAGCCAATCCACTATTGTGTTCACTTTGTCCTGGTCTTGCATAGTATTGGTCTGCATATTCTTGTCCACTCGCATTTTTATTGTAGTTATACAATCCTGCTTGGTACTCATAAGAACGATATGCTGCAATCGCAACAATATCCAATCCTTCTTTTTGTGCAGCTTTCGCAAAGTCTTCGTACGCACTTGCTGCTTCTTTACGAAGAACCATACGATCCATCGTCGAACAAGAAAAATCCACTCCTTGTTTGCATACGTATTGTATGTCTACCAAATCATTTGGTACATACCCTTCTGGCAATGCATTGAACTTATTTACCAATAACGCCATATTAGAATCGTCTTCGATGGTTGTGGTTTGAACATAAGGTTCCAAATCCAAATCCATGTTCACAGCCATTACTTTCTCTTTGCTGCTTTTCGCATCATAAGCCAAATAGCGTTGTACTCGATCTCCACGAAAATTCGACAAACGCAAATAGCTTTGCACTTCCTTCTCACTTAACTTCGCTTCTAATAACGCATTGACACCCTCTGCTTTTGTAATTTGTAAACCACAATACTTTTCCGCATTGCCTTTCACAAAATCATTCGCATCCAACATCACTTTTACACTATCGCTATTAGTACAATCATTATTCACTTCTTCCCATACACCCATATCTTTTAATTGCTTACTTTGGGTTTCATTATATATTGTTGTTTGGCTATTGCAACCAGCCAAAATTAAAATCATCACAATCATCCATTTTTTCACGTCATTCACCTCGAAACTAGTATACCATAAATCGACTTCAATATAAGAAAAGAAAAGTGGTTTCCCACTTTTCGAATTAGAAATATTTCTTAATTAATTTATCCATTTCTCCATTGTCTTTCATTTCTTGAATCGCTTTATCAAAATCTGCTTTTAACTTCGATCCTTTTTTGAAACACATTGCATTTCCTTCTAATGCTGCCAAACCTTCTAATTTGAACGCTTTGAACTCGCTGTCTTTTTTCATAAATGAATCTGCTACTGCTTTTTCCACAATCGCACAATCGTTATTTCCTTTGTTGATTTCCGCAACAATAGAAGCGTAGTCTTTTTTCGCATCTACTTTCGCTTTTACATTGTCTTCAAAGTATGTCGCTGCTTCAAATTGTACTGTTCCCATTTGGCAACCGATTGTTTTACCTGCTAAATCATCTTGTGTTTTAATTCCACTTGATTCTTTGTATAATAAGTAGTTTTGTGAATCTTCTCCAGAGTAGTAAATATCAGAGAAATCGACTGATTTTCTTCTTTTCTTAGAAGGTGTCATCCCTGCGATACCAATGTCTGCTTTTCCTGTTTTGATAGAAGGCACAATCGCATCAAAATCAACATCTCTAATTTCTACTTCATACCCAGCAATTTCTGCTGCTTTGTTCATTACATCAATATCAAACCCATATAAGTTTCCCTCTTTGTCCAATTCTTCGTATGGAGGGTACCCCGAGTTTGTTAGTACGACTAACTTTTTCTTTTCTGAATCATTGCTTGCTCCACAAGCTGTTGTTAATAATAACGCAAATACTGCAAATACTGATAATAGTTTTTTCATTTTCTTTTCCTCCCTATTGTTAAATCATATTTGATAAGAATTCTTTTGCTCTCTCACTCTTTGGTGCTTCAAAGAATTCTTTTGCTTTACTGCATTCTTCAATATTTCCTTTGTCCATATAGATGACATAATCGGCAACGTGTTTCGCGAAATTCATTTCGTGTGTTACCACAATCATCGTCATTCCTGTATGGTTTAAATCTTGTAATACTTTTAATACTTCACTTGTCATCTCTGGATCCAATGCACTTGTCGGTTCATCAAACAACAATACTTCTGGTTCCATCGCAAGTGCTCTGGCGATCGCACAACGCTGTTTCTCTCCCCCACTTAATTGGTGTGGGTACGAATCGATACGATGTCCTAATCCGACTTTTTCCAACAATTGCTTTCCTTTGGCTTCTGCTTCTTCTTTGTTCATGTGTTTCACTTTCTTTAATGCGTATGTCACATTATCCAAAGCTTTCATGTGTTCAAATAAGTTGAAGTTTTGAAATACCATTCCTACTTTTTCTCTTACTTTAGCTAAGTCCGTATTGGGATCATTCACTTTTATATCATTGTAGTAAACACTTCCACTTGTTGGTTCTTCTAATAAGTTCAAACAACGAATCAAAGTTGATTTTCCACCACCGCTACTACCGATGATCGCATATGTCTTTGCTTCCTCAAAAGTGAAGTTAACATCGAACAATACTTTTGTTGTTTCATTATATTGTTTGTATAGATTTTCTACTCTAATCATAACGTAACTTCCTTTCAATGACTTTTCCAATAAAGCTTAGTACTTTATTCATAATATAATAAGCGATGAATACAACTAACAATGGTTCAAAGTTAGAATAGAACTTACTTGTTACCGCATTGCTGAAGTACATCATATCATGCAATCCAATTAAAGATACCACCGCTGTCTCTTTGGTTAACGTAATGAACTCATTCACAACGGCTGGTAATACGTTTCGAAATGCCAATGGAATAATAATATCTTTTGCGATATCAAATTTGCTTACTCCTAATGCTTTCGCTGCTTCAATTTGCCCTTTGTCAATTCCTTCCACTCCAGCACGTATGATTTCTGATAAATACGCTCCTGAGTTTAAGGAGAAGATAATAATCGCACTGATGTAGGCTGGAATATTTGCTCCTGGAATTAAACTAGGTAACCCATAATAGAAGAAGGCTAATTGCACATAGACTGGTGTTCCTCGAAAGATATCGATATAACCAGCAATTAATTTCTCTAGTATTTTACTCTTACGTCGTAAGAATACAGTAGACAACCCCACGGTTGTTCCAAATAAAGCACTTAGAAATGACAATTGCAGAATTAGTGGAATCCCACTAATGATTAACTGCCAATATCCAGTAATAATATCAACATTAAATTCCATATATTTCCTCCCATAAAAATAAAAAAATCGTCCTCAATTACAAGGACGATTGTTCATCGCGGTACCACCATGTTTCTAACATAATTTTATATATTAGCTCTCTCACCCATTAACGCTAGGTCAAACGTGAATACCTCTGTTGCCTTCGATATTCCTACTCCCAAGCACGTTCCCTATTATGTACATCTAGTTTTACACCAACCAACTAGTCTCTTGAATGCGGTTCATAGGTACTACTCTTGTTCAAAGTATTTGAATGTTTAGATTATATACTATAACCCAAAACAAAAGCAAGCCTTTTTTAATTTTTTTATAACTGTGTTTTATTCTTCAGCAAAAAGCGAAGTTTGTTCGTGTGCCACAAGCGATTGGATAAGCAAGTTATCGTTATCGACACAAGCTTCCATTTCATTGTTCAAATAACGCAACATCGTAGTATGATCCATAATCAATGGTGTTCGATGATGAATCGTCGCCATTGCCTTACTTGCTTCTCCTGTTAAGATAACGACACTTTGTTCATCATAAAGAGCGGCAAGATAAATTATGCTTTGTGACTGTTTTTTAATACTGTGTTTTACTTTGGTTTTTCCTACTTGTTTCCATTCAAAAAAATAGTTACATGGAATCGCACAACGTTGCATCGTTTGAAACGTCTTTTTTGTTTGGTATGTTTCACTTCGTGCATTAATCAACAAATCGTTTTGCATTGCTTTTCCCCATTGTCTTTTTTTCGCACTCAGTTTGCCATCCACTTCACACAACAACAATATCTCTTGCTTTGGAAAGACTTCTTGTTGCGCAAACTGCACAATACTAACTTGTTGTAGCACCTTCTTTAAAAAAACCGATTCCGCACTATCATCAAAATTAAAATAAAAACGTCCACACATAAATCTCACCTACCATATCATTAATAATAACGCAGATACGATTGCACTACCATATAATATTAGAAGAACGCGTGCAACAAGTTTGCGTTGGTGTTTCTCTTTCAATAATATCACAACACCCAAACCAGCATTGGTAACTAATCCAGCAAACAAGGAAGCAAAACTAACACTACCACTCACATAAAGCTGTGTTAATACCACACTGGCTGCACAATTTGGAATAAATCCAAACAGGGCTGCGATAAAAGGCTGTAGTGCTGAATTTGTAAGCAAAACATCCTGTAAGTGATGTTCTCCAATTATCGCGATAACAGCGTTTAAAACAAGCGTTGTAAGAAACAGGAAGAAATAGATCTTACCCGCTTTAATCAAGGCAGTAACAAAAAGAGAAGAATGCTTCGTATGGCATGAACAAGATGCATCTCCATGCGTTTCACAACTCGCTTCATGCCAATGTGTATTTGACTGCGTTACTTGCTTTCTCTTATCTTTGTTTTTAAATATAAAATCAACACCATATCCTACTAAAATTGCAACAACGATCTTTAACACTAAAATCAAAAACATATCACTATACAAAGAAGGATTCGCAATTAAAATAGGAATCGCTTCGTCACTTGTCGCAATAAAAACAGCAACCATCGTCCCTAAGCTTATGCTTCTTTGTAAGTATAATGTTGCTGCAATTACACTAAACCCACATTGTGGAAGCAAACCAACCAAACTACCAACAATAACACCATATTTTTGTAACCCAACAAAAAGTGGTAATTCACTCATTTGTTTGCGTTCGAAATACACAATAAATAAATATGTTAAAAACAAAAGGGGAATCATTAGATACGTATCTTTGATTGCATCAATTACTATTTCACTCATATTCATCCTCCTTTTCGTTCTCTTTTCTATTCTACTATGTTTGTCCTACATATGACATGCCAAACGCATCACGACTTATTTTAATGATTGCGCAAAAAAGAAGGCATAGCCTTCCTTTTTGCGTAGTCAAATTGTTTTGAATATTGAAACATCACTTACCATTTTCCTTCCATGTGATGTTTTAACTAAGTTTATCTCTTCTGTGTATTATCATTATAGAGTAGTTATATAATTTTTGCAAGTAAATGGCAAAATTTGTTGTTTTTATGGCATTATCTGTACTTTTTGGATACCTTTTATTATTTTATATAACCGTTTGTAAACTTTTGTTACAAAACAAAATAAAAAAACCTCAATTAAATTGAGGTTTTCAAGTACACTATTTTACAAATTGTACAATCGCCATTGGAGCATTATCTCCACGACGGTTTCTTGTTTTTACTACTCTAGTGTATCCACCATTACGTTCAGCGTAAAGTGGTGCAATTTCGTCGAATAATTTTTTCACTGCGTCATTACCTCTAATGTAAGATGCAGCTTGACGACGAGCATGTAAGTCTCCACGTTTACCTAAAGTAACTAATTTTTCAACAACAGAACTAATTTCTTTTGCTTTCATTTCAGTCGTTTCTAAACTTCCGTTCATAATCACTGAAGTAGCTAAGTTACGAAGCATAGCTTTACGGTGATCTGCTGTACGACCTAATTTACGATTCCACATTGGTTACTTCCTCCTATAATTACTATTCGTAAGATTTGAAGCTTAGCCCCAAATCGTAGATTTTATCTTTTACTTCTTTTAATGATTTCTTACCTAAGTTTCTAACTCTCATCATTTCGTCTTCTGTTTTTTGTGTCAATTCTTCCACCGTTTGGATTCCTGCACGTTTTAAACAGTTATATGAACGAACAGATAAGTCTAGATCTTCGATCATCATAACTAATCCTTTATTAACAACTTCACCTTGAACCTCTTTCATAACAGATTCCATGTCGTTCACCATATCGTGAACACTAGTTAATAATTCTAAATGATCAATTAAGATTTTTGAACCTAATGCAATAGATTCTTGAGGAGTAATCGACCCGTCTGTCCAAATTTCCATTGTTAATTTGTCATACGAAGCATCTTGACCGACACGAGCAGGCTCACAATTGTAAGACACTCTCTCGATAGGTGTGAAGATTGAATCAGTGTAAATTACACCCAATGGTTGGTTTTGTCCTTGAAATTGCTGTTTGTTTTGATCAGCACTTACATATCCTCTACCAGATTTTGCTTGTAATTCCATTTCTAAAGTTGCACCTTCTTCAAGTGTACAAATATAGAAATCCTTATTTAATACTTCCACCCCATCAGGACAAATAATATCCTGAGCCAAAACAGCTCCTGAACCTGATTTTGAAATTCTTAAAGTGTGAATTTCGTCATCATCAATTTTTAAAATTAAGTTTTTAATATTTAAAATCATTGATGTAACGTCTTCTTTAATACCTGGAATAGAAGTGAATTCATGATAAACTCCTTCTACTTTAATAGAGAACACAGCTCCCCCAGGCAATGAAGATAATAAGACACGTCTTAATGCATTCCCTATCGTAGTCCCAAAACCTCTTTCTAGAGGTTCAATAACAAATTTCCCATAATTCTCAGAATCAACGAATTCTTTTACTTCAAATTGTGCACGTTCAAATTTTTGCATATTGTCTATTACCCTCCTCAATTATTAAGGTTAAAATTAACCACGTGGTCGTTTTGGTGGACGACATCCATTGTGAGGAATAGGTGTTACATCGTTAATTAATGTAATTTCTAATCCTGCTACTTGTAAAGCTCTTACTGCAGCTTCACGTCCAGGTCCTGGACCTTTCACGCTTACTGCTACTGTTTTCATACCGTGTTCTACTGCTGCTTTACCTGCTGCTTCTCCAGCCATTTGTGCTGCGAATGGAGTTGATTTACGAGATCCTTTGAACCCTAATGCTCCTGCACTTGACCAAGCAATTGCGTTTCCGCTTTCATCAGTAATAGTTACGATTGTATTGTTAAATGTTGAGTGAATGTGTGCGCAACCTTTCGCAATATTCTTTTTGATACGACGTTTACGAACAACCTTTTTAGCTTTTGCCATTCTAGTTTCCTCCTATCGTCCTATTTCTTTTTACCTGCTACTGTACGTACTGGACCTTTACGTGTACGAGCATTTGTTTTGGTACGCTGACCTCTTACTGGTAATCCTCTTCTATGACGAACACCACGGTAACTAGCGATTTCCATTAAACGTTTGATGTTTAATTGAACTTCACGACGTAAATCCCCTTCAACTTTAACGTTGTCGATTTCTTTACGAATTGCGTTCAATTGATCTTCGCTTAAATCTTTAACACGAATATCTTCGCTTACACCAGCTGCTTTTAATACTTTTTCAGACGTTGTACGTCCAATTCCATAAACATATGTTAATGAGACAACGACACGTTTATCACGTGGAATGTCTACTCCTGCTATACGAGCCATTTCGTTTCTCCTCTCTTACTATCCTTGTCTTTGTTTGTGTTTTGGGTTCTCACAAATCACCATTACACGGCCTTTTCTTTTAATGATTCGGCATTTATCACAAATTGGTTTGACTGATGGTCTTACTTTCATGTGTTTTCCTCCTGTTTTCCGCTTACTTATGACGGAATGTTATGCGCCCACGTGTTAAGTCATATGGTGAAATTTCCAAAGTTACACGATCACCTGGTAAAATGCGAATGTAGTGCATACGGATTTTACCAGAAACGTGAGCTATAATCTCGTGTTCATTTTCTAGTTTAACTTTAAACTGTGCATTAGGAAGTGTATCAACTACTACTCCCTCGATTTCAATAACGTCTTGTTTCGCCATTATTGAGATTCCTCCTTATCATGTATTGTTGTTAAAATATCGCAACCATCTTTGCGAATTACTACAGTATGTTCGAAATGGGCTGCTAAACTTCCATCTTTACTAACAACCGTCCATTCGTCATTTAATACTCTAGTTTGAGGTCTCCCCGCATGAACCATAGGTTCAATCGCTAGACACATTCCTTCTTTTAATAGAATTCCTTTTCCAGGTTTTCCAAAATTAGGTACGGTTGGATCTTCATGTACTTCACTACCTATTCCATGTCCTGCATAATCTTGCGGAATGGAGAAGCCGTGTTTGTGTACATATGTTTCAATTGCGTGCGAGATATCCGTTAATCGGTTCCCTGCTTTTGCCATTTTCAAACCTTCATACAAAGATTGTTCTGTGACATCAAGAAGATTTTGCGCTTCTTCGCTAATTGTTCCAACAGCATATGACCAGGCTGAATCGCCATGATATCCATGATAACACGCTCCGATATCCACCGAAACAATGTCCCCATTTTTTAATTTAATATCACTACTTGGAATACCATGTACTAATACATTATTGACAGATATACAACAAGCATTTGGAAATCCATACAATCCTTTAAACGATGGCGTAGCACCATTTTTAAGAATTACATCTTCACAAATCTTATCTAACGCTAATGTTGATAAACCAGGTTTAATTGCTGCTTTTGCGGCTTTGTGAGCCAAAGCAACAATCTCCCCTGCTCTTGTCATATAATTAATCTCTCTAGCTGACTTACAAGTAATCATTACTTGCACTCCTCTAAAGCTTGTAAAGTATCATTCCATACATCCTCTGCACTTTGATCAGCATTGATATTTACTAACAAGTTCTTATCCTTGTAGTAAGTAAGAACAGGTTCTGTACTTTTCTTATACTCTTCAAGTCTAACCGTAAGACTTTCAACTGTATCATCTTTACGTTGGTACAGCTCACCACCACATGTATCACATACGCCTTCCACTTTTGAAGGTTTGTTACTCACATGGTAGATAGCACCACAGCTCTTACAGATTCTACGCCCCGTAATACGTGCTGCTAATTTTTCAAAAGCAATTTCTAAATTAAGAACAATGTCAATTTCTAAATCGCTTCCTTTTACTAATCCATCAAACACTTGGGCTTGAGCCAAAGTTCTTGGATACCCATCAAGCAAGTACCCTTTTGATGTGTCTTGTTTCTCTAAGAAACTTTTGACCATTGGGTTGGTTACTTCATCTGGAACAAGTAGTCCTTTATCCATGTAACTCTTTGCAGATAAACCAAGTTCGGTTTGTTTCCCTATTTCACTACGGAAAATATCCCCAGTTGAAATATGTAACAGAGAGAACTTCTCAACTATTTTCGCAGACATCGTACCTTTACCAGCACCAGGTCCTCCCATAATTAAAATGTTCATAATCTTTTTTATCTCCCAAGACCCATAAATCCTTGATATGATTTTTGTGTAATCTTTCCTTTAATTTGTGCTGTTGTTTCCATTGCCACCCCAACAACAATGATTAACCCTGTACCACCCATACGAATGGATTGTGGTAACGCAGGTACTAACATCGGTGCGATGTGTGGTAACACAGCGATAAATGCTAATGAAATAGCACCTAATACAGTAATTCTACTCAATACTTTGTTCACGTACTCTTTTGTCTCTTTACCAGGTCTGATTCCAGGAATATACGTTCCTGATTTTGATAAGTTATCACTAATCTTTTCTGGATCAACAGTCAACTTCGTATAGAAGAAAGTGAATAGAATAATTAATATAACATAGATTGTTAAACTTTCCCATGATTGCATTTGCAATAAGTTAAACATCGTTTTTGTAAATCCTGTTTGTGTTAACCAACCTTGGTTAATACAAATTGTCACAATTTGTACAGGTGCCATCATAATCGCACTTGCAAAGATGACTGGAATTACACTTGCCGAGTTAATCTTTAATGGTAAGTAAGTCATATCTCTGTTTTTTGTTTGAATTGTACTAGAAGTGTATTGAATTGGAATTTTACGTACTGCTGTTTGAACGAAGATTACTAATACGATGATTAGTAAATATACGAATACAAACCCAGAGAAAGTAAGAATTCCATTAAAGAATGCACTTCCTGAAAGCCCAGCTGTTAATGAGCGGAAAGCTTCCGAAAACTGGTAAGGAATGTCTGCGACAATCCCTGCGAAAATGATCATTGATACCCCATTACCGATTCCATGCATTGAAATACGATCTGCAATCCACAATAAGAACATTGTTCCAGCTGTAAATACTGTTGATACGTATAAGAATCCAGCGAATGTATTGTTCACTAATAGTGAAACACCATTTCCATCTTGTAATGCAATCGTCATTGTATAGGCTTGAATAAAACATAAGATCAAAGCCAAATAACGAGTGTATTTGTCTAATTTTTTCTTTCCAGTTTGTCCACTCTTTGATAATTCAGTCAAATGTGGAATAACATCCATTGATAATAGCTGAATGATAATGGATGCGGTAATGTATGGTGTAATACCTAGGGCAAAGATAGACATTTTGTCCATTGCTCCCCCACCTAGCAAGTTCATCATACTAATTAATCCATTACTTTCAGCAATTCCATTAGTGTTAATGTTCGGTGCTGGAATTTGTGCACCTAAACGGAAAATAAACAGCATTGCCAGAGTAAAGAGAATACGGTTACGCATCTCTTTATTCTTGAAAACACTTGTCAGCGTGGCAAACATGTTAGATAACCTCTACTTTTCCGCCAGCTTTTTCGATTACAGCTACAGCTGATTTAGAGAATTTGTTAGCTTTTACAACTAATTTCTTTTCTAATTCACCTTGCCCTAAAATTTTAATTCCGTCTAATTCTTTTTTTACTAATCCTGTTTCGATTAATAATTCTGGAGTTACTTCTACTCCGTTATCAAATTTGTTTAATGCTTCCACATTAACAATTGCAAATTCTTTTCTAGTAAAGTTTGTAAATCCACGTTTTGGCAAACGTCTAGCAAGAGGTGTTTGACCACCTTCGAATCCTAAACGAACTCCACCACCTGAACGAGCATTTTGCCCTTTGTGTCCTTTACCAGCAGTTTTCCCAGTTCCAGAAGCGTGTCCACGTCCTAAACGTTTTCTACTCTTTCTAGCACCTTCAGTATATTTCATTTCATGTAATTTCATTTATATACCCTCCTAGCCGCGGATTTCTTCCGGTTTTTTACCGCGAAGACGAGCAATGTCTTCTACTGTTTTTAGTTCCTGTAATGCACAGATTGTTGCACGAACCATGTTAATAGGAGTACGAGATCCAAGACATTTTGATAAAACGTCTTTGATTCCAGCAACTTCTAATACATCACGTACAGCACCACCAGCGATTACCCCAGTACCTTCTGAAGCAGGACGTAAGAATACTGAACCAGCTCCATATTTACCAGTGATTGCATGTGGAATTGTGTTACCTACTGTTGGTACAGTAAATACATTTTTCTTAGCATCTTCAATAGCTTTTTTAATAGCATCAGGTACTTCGTTAGCTTTCCCAGTTCCAAAACCAACACGTCCTTTACCATCACCAATTACTACTAAAGCAGCGAAACGGAAACGACGTCCCCCTTTAACTACTTTTGTAACACGGTTAATTGTAACTACGCGTTCTTCGAATTCTTTTTCGACACGGTCTCTTCTTGGTTTTCTATCAGTAGGTCTTTTGTTACCCATAGGTTTTTTGTTCGCTACAGGTTTGTTTTCCATAGTTGTATTTTCCATTGTGACCTCCTCTTAAAATTTAAGCCCAGCTTCACGAGCTGCTTCGGCTAACGCTTTTACACGTCCATGGTAAATGTATCCACCACGGTCGAATTTTACTTCGCTGATTTTTGCTTTTGCAGCTAAGTTAGCGATTTCCGCACCAACTTTTGCAGCAGCTTCTACATTTCCACCATTATCTAATTTAAGCGCTACACTACTTGTAGCAACTAATGTTCTTCCATTCACATCGTCAATAATTTGTGCATGAATGTGTGCGTTTGAACGGAAAACGCTCAATCTAGGACACTCAGGAGTTCCACTGATTTTTGTACGAACACGTGCATGACGACGTTGACGTTCTTTATTTCTATCAATTTTCTTAAGCATGTTTTAACTCCTTCCCGTCTACTTCTTAGCAGCTGTTTTACCTTCCTTACGACGAACGTATTCACCTTTATAGCGAATACCTTTCCCTTTGTAAGGTTCTGGTTTTCTAACAGCTCTAATTACTGCAGCACATTCACCGACTCTTTGTTTGTCGATTCCTGAAATTTTAATTTCTGTATTTGATGGAACTTCACAAGTAAGTCCCTCTTCGATTTCGATTTCTACTGGGTGAGAGTACCCTACTGTTAACACAAGTTTTTTCCCTTGTAAGTTAGCACGGAATCCAATCCCAACTAGTTCTAAATCTTTTGTGAATCCTTCACTTACACCTTCGATCATATTTGCTAAAAGTGCACGTGTAGTTCCATGTAATTGTTTTGTATGTTTTTCTTCATTTTGGCGTACTACTGTAATAGTATCACCTTCCACTTTAATATCCATAAGTGGAGAGAATTGACGAGCTAAAGTTCCTTTTGGTCCTTTAACAGTCACCTCATTCTTGTCAGTGCAAGTAAACTCTACACCAGCAGGAATGGTAATCAGTTTATTCCCGATACGTGACATTTCTTTACCTCCGTTGTCTGTATACTATTACCAAACGTAAGCGACTACTTCGCCACCTGCGTTTTTCGCTCTAGCATCTTTATCAGTCATTAGACCATAAGATGTTGAGATGATTGCAATTCCTAGTCCGTTTAACACTCTTGGCAATTTTTCAGCCTTAGCGTACACACGTAACCCTGGAGTTGAAATTCTCTTTAATCCACTAATAACTTTTTCGTTATTTGGTCCGTATTTTAATGTTACAGTGATTGTTTTCTTAACATCACCTTCTACTGCAAAATCCGTAATGAAACCTTCTTCTTTAAGAATTTTTGCAATTTCTACTTTTTCTTTACTTGCAGGAATTGATACTTCTTCGTGACGTGCTTGAATCGCGTTACGAACTCTAGTAAGCATATCTGCAATTGGATCTGTCATCATCATTTTTGACTTTCCTCCTTACTACCAGCTTGCCTTTTTTACTCCAGGGATTTGACCTTTGTAAGCCAATTCTCTAAAGCAAAC
The DNA here is from genome assembly GCA_964370395.1 of uncultured Erysipelotrichaceae bacterium. GTDB lineage: Bacteria > Bacillota_I > Bacilli_A > Erysipelotrichales > Erysipelotrichaceae > JBGUVL01. The sequence goes on along the minus strand of CAYJIZ010000007.1, from coordinate 54,624 downwards.
ACGACATAGTTTGTATTTACGTAAAACTGAGTGAGGACGTCCACAACGTTCACAACGTGTATATTCACGAGTTGAATATTTTTGAGGGCGTTTTGATTTGATAATCATTGCTTTCTTTGCCATTGACTATTGTCCTCCTTTTTTGAAAGGCATTCCCATTTCGCTTAACAATGCTTTAGCCTCTTCATTTGTATTCGCAGTAGTGACAATAACAATGTCCATACCACGTAATTTGTTAACTTTATCATAGTTAATTTCTGGGAAAATAATTTGTTCTTTTACTCCAAGCGTGTAGTTACCACGTCCATCGAAAGATGTATCGCTAACACCACGGAAATCTCTAATACGAGGAATCGTAATCGAAATTAATTTATCAAGGAAATCATACATTTTTTCCCCTCTTAAAGTAACTTTACAACCAATTGGCATACCTTCTCTTAATTTGAAGTTCGCAATTGATTTTTTTGCTTTTGTAATTACTGGTTTTTGACCTGTAATTTGTTGTAATTCAGCAACTGCATCATCCAATACTTTTGGATTTGCAACAGCTTCACCAAGACCAATGTTAAGAACGATTTTTTCTACTTTAGGCACTTCCATTACAGAAGAGTAGTTAAATTGTTTAACTAAGTTTGGTCCAATTTCATTTACATATTTTTCTCTTAGGCGGTTCATCTAGTTACCTCCCTACTTCACAGCAGCGCCAGTTTTAACATAGACGCGTACTTTTTTACCTTTTTCTTCTTTAAATGCAATACGGCTAGCCTTTTTCGCCTTTGCATCGTAAGCCATTACGTTTGACACATGGATTGGTGCTTCGAATTCAGTGATTCCTCCATCTGGATTTTGTTGTGTAGGTTTTAAGTGTTTTTTCTTCATGTTAACACCTTCTACAACAACCATATCTTTTGAAGGGATCGCTTTGATTACTTCAGCAACAGTACCTTTGTCAGATCCTGTAATAACTTGTACTTTATCACCTTTTTTGATTTTCACAAAGATACCTCCTACTATAACACTTCTGGTGCTAAAGACACAATTTTCATAAAGTCTTTATCACGAAGTTCTCTCGCCACTGGCCCGAAAATACGAGTACCACGTGGTGTATTATCATCTTTAATAATTACTACTGCGTTGTCGTCAAATTTAATGTAAGTTCCATTATCTCTTCTAACACCGTATTTTGTACGAACGATAACCGCTTTAACAACGTCACCTTTTTTCACAGTTCCACCTGGAGCTGCTTGTTTTACCGCACAAACAACGATGTCTCCAATATTTGAAGATCTACGTCTACTTCCACCAAGTCCACGGATAACTAAAACTTCTTTAGCTCCTGTATTGTCGGCTACGCGCAATCTAGTTTCATTTTGAATCATAAATTTACCCTCCTCGACCTATAGAACTACGGCTTTTTCAACGATTTCAACTAAACGGAAACGTTTTGTAGCACTTAATGGACGAGTTTCCATAATTACTACTTTATCTCCAATTTTAGCTTCATTGTTTTCATCATGAGCCTTAAATTTCTTTGAATATTTAACACGTTTTCCATATAAAGGATGTGTTTTTTTCGTTTCAACAACAACAGTGATTGTTTTGTCCATTTTATCTGAAACTACTGTTCCACGATATACTTTACGTTTAGATCTTTCCACTTTTCACTGTCCTCCTATTCTTGGTTACCAAGCGTACGCTCAGTAATCACAGTTTTAATACGTGCAATTGTTTTCTTCACATCTTTCATACGAGCTGTGTTTTCTAATTGCCCAGTAGCTTGTTGGAAGCGTAGGTTGAAAAGCTCTTCCTTTAAGCGATCGATTTCTTGTAGTAATTCTTCATTACTCTTTTCTCTAATTTCTTTTGCTAACATGGATTACTTTTCTCCTTTCTTCACGAATTTACATTTTACTGGTAATTTGTGAGCAGCAAGACGGAATGCTTCACGTGCTACTTCTTCACTAACTCCAGCGATTTCAAACATAATACGTCCAGGTTGAACAACTGCTACCCAGCTATCTGGAGCACCTTTCCCTGAACCCATACGTACTTCTAATGGTTTTTTAGTTCTAGCCATGTGAGGGAAGATTTTAATCCAAACTTTCCCACCACGTTTCATATAACGAGTCATCGCAATACGCGCAGCTTCGATTTGACGGTTACTTACATAGTTACCAGTGTCTGCCATTAGACCATATTCACCAAACGCGATGTCACGTCCAGCTTTTGCACGACCTTCGTAAGATAAACGGTGAGGTCTTCTGTATTTTGTTCTTTTAGGCATTAACATAATTAATTACCTCCTTCAACTTTCGCAGCGTCCGCTACTGGTGCTGCTTTTTCTGCTTTAGGAGCAGCTTGTTGAGGGCGACGGTTAGGACGATCTCCTCTTTTTGCATTTCTTCTTCTGTCGTTCATGTTGTTTTTTGGTGCTTCAGGTTCTTTTACCATTTCTCCTGGTAAAACTTCCCCTCTACAAATCCAAACTTTAACACCTAAACGTCCATAAGTAGTTGCCGCTTCTTCCCAAGCATAGTCGATATCTGCACGTAATGTATGCAATGGTACATTACCTTCAGAATATCCTTCAGTACGAGCCATATCAGCTCCACCTAAACGTCCAGAAACAGCAGTTTTGATTCCTTTTGCTCCAGCACGCATCGTTCTTTGGATTGCTTTCTTTTGTGCAGTTCTAAATGAAGCACGGTTTTCCAATTGGTCAGCAATACTTCTTGCAACTAATTTCGCATCCAAATCAGGGTTAGCAATTTCCATTACTTTAATGAAAATGTTTTTTCCACCTGTCATTTTTACTAATTTTTTCTTTAAACCTTCTACTACTTCACCACCATTAGCACCAATAACCATACCTGGTCTTGCTGTTTTGATGATTACGTCAACACGGTTTTTAGAACGTTCAATTTCAACTTTAGATACAGAAGCAGCTTTCAACTCTTTGAATAAGAATTCACGAATTTTAACGTCTTCTAATAATAAATCGGCATAATCTTTATCCGCAAACCAACGTGATTCCCAATCACGAATGATCCCGACTCTTAATCCGATAGGACTTACTTTTTGACCCATGAGCTACCTCCTAATCTCTTTCTGCTACACATACAGTGATGTGTGAAGTTCTTTTATGAATTGCACTTGCATTTCCTTTTGCACGAGGCATGAAACGTTTTAACGTAACACCTTCGTTAACGAAACATGAACTTACGTATAAGTTTTCTTCGTTTAAATCATTGTTGTTTACAGCGTTTGCTACTGCAGAGTTTAACACCTTACCAATTGCATCTGCTGCAAAGTTAGATGTAAAACGTAAAATAGCTGCTGCTTCTTCTACGTCTTTCCCACGGATAAGATCGATTACTAAACGAGCTTTTCTAGGTGGGATACGTAATGTTTTTGCTGTTGCTTTAATTTCCATTATGATGTCCTCTCTATCTCTTAGCTTTCTTATCGTCTCCGCCGTGATCAGCGTATTTTCTAGTTGGTACAAATTCACCCAATTTGTGTCCTACCATATCTTCTGTAACGTATACAGGGATGTGTTCTTTACCATTGTAAACGGCAAAAGTGTGTTCCACGAATTGTGGGAATATAGTTGAACGACGTGACCAAGTTTTGATCACTTCTTTTTTTCCAGACGCACTTACTGCTTCCACTTTCTTCATCAAGTGTTCATCACAGAAAGGTCCTTTTTTAAGACTACGACTCATTTACATATCCTCCTTTGCCTTATTTACTGTTACGACGACGGACAATTAATTTGTCAGAAGCGTTTTTCTTTTTACGAGTAATAACACCCATAGCTTTTTTACCCCAAGGAGTCATCGGAGATTTACGTCCAATAGATGTACGTCCTTCCCCACCACCATGAGGGTGATCGTTAGGGTTCATAACAGAACCACGAACTGTAGGTCTAACACCTTTCCATCTGTTTCTACCAGCTTTCCCGATGTTAACTAAACTGTGGTCTTCGTTACCAACAACACCAATTGTTGCGCGGCAGTTAGCTAATACTTTTCTAACTTCTCCACTTGATAAACGAAGTGTTACATATTTTTCTTCAATCCCTAAAATTTGTGCTGAACATCCAGCAGATCTTGCTAATTGTCCACCTTTTCCAGGTTTTAATTCTACATTGTGAATTACTGTTCCTTCAGGAATGTCTTTCATTTCTAATGCATTTCCAACTTTGATATCAGAATCTGCACCAGATTGTACTTTTGCTCCAACAGTTAATCCTTTTGGCGCTAAAATATATCTTTTTTCACCATCTGCATAGTTTAATAACGCAATATTTGCAGAACGGTTTGGATCGTACTCAATTGTAGCTACTGTAGCTGGAATACCATCTTTATTTCTTTTAAAGTCGATAATACGGTATTGGCGTTTGTGTCCTCCACCTTTATGACGTGTAGTAATACGTCCATTGTTATTACGACCAGCATTTTTACTTAGTGACTCAGTCAATGAACGTTCTGGCTTACTAGCTGTAATTTCATCGAATGTCAAAGTTGTCATACCACGACGTCCAGGCGTGGTTGGCTTATACTTTTTAATACCCATTGTAATTTCTTCCTCCTAACGCATTTTTACGAGAAATAGCGTGACTCTTCTCGACTACTTGGACTATTCTCCAAATAGATTGATTTCTTGTCCAGCAGCAATTTTAACGATTGCTTTACGAACAGCACTTGTTTTACCAACGTATTTACCCATTCTTTTCGTTCTAGGTTTTACGTTAACAATGTTTACTTTTTCAACTTTCACATTGAAGATTTCTTCAACTGCAAGTTTTACTTCAGTTTTGTTAGATCCTTTCGCAACTTCGAAAGTAACCTTGTTGTCAGCGTCCATGAACTTCATTGATTTCTCAGTGATGATTGGACGGATGATAATGTCTCTAGCCTTACTCATTATCCAAGTACCTCCTCAACCATTTTTACAGCACTTTGTGTAAAGACGATTTTGTTTGCATTTACGATATCGTAAACATTGATACCTTCTGCTAATACCATTTCCATTGTAGGAATGTTACGCATTGAGAAGTATGCATTTTCGAAGTCTTCTTCAGGAGAAACAACGAATAATGTTTTCTTGCAAGCTCCAATGTTTTCGATGATTTTATTGAAATCTTTTGTTTTTGGTGCAGCTAATTCAAATTTATCTACCACAATCATGTCAGAAGATAATACTTTTTCAGATAATACTGATTTTAGTGCTAATCTTCTTACTTTTTTGTTTAAAGAATATTTGTAGCTTCTAGGTGTAGGACCGAATACGATTCCCCCACCACGCCATTGTGTTGCTCTAATAGAACCTTGACGAGCACGTCCAGTTCCTTTTTGTCTAAATGGTTTACGTCCACCCCCACGAACTTCCGTACGTGTTTTCGTGTCGTGTGTCCCTTGACGTTTGCTAGCTTGTTGCATCACGATAGCATCGAAGATTACCTGCTGATTTGGTTCGATTTCAAAGATTTCAGGATTTAAAGTAATATCGCTTACTTTTTTTCCTTCTTGGTTAATTACTTCTAATTTAGCCATGTTCTTATTCCTCCTCAGCTGCAGTTTCTTCCGCAACTACTTCAACTGGAGTGTAATCTATTAAAGTTTGCGCTCCACCTTTTGCTTTGCTTGTTTTTACTGCAGATTTTACCATTACTAATCCTTTTTTAGGACCAGGAACGTTTCCTTTAATTAATAAGTAGTTGTTTTCTACATCTACTTTAATAATTTCTAAGTTTTGGTTCGTTGTAGTGTATCCACCTTCTTGACCAGCCATAACTGTTCCTTTCGAGATTTTACCAGCTCTTGATGTAATCCCGATTGTTGCTAATGACCCAATGTGTCTGTGGTGCATAGAACCATGTGATTTAGGACCAATTTTCGCGTTATTTCTAACAACTGTTCCCATAAATCCTTTACCTTTTGAAGTTCCTTGAACATCAACCATGTCTCCAGCTTCAAAGATATCTACTTTCACTTGATCACCAAGAGCAACACTTAATTCGTTTCCTCTGATTTCTCTAGTGAATTTTTTAGGAGCTGTGTTCGCTTTTGCAGCATGACCTTTGTTAGCCTTTGTTGCTCTTTGCTCTTTCACATCTTCAAATCCTAATTGTACTGCTTCATATCCATCATTCTCTACTGTCTTAACTTGTAATACAGCATTTGGAGTAGCTTCTACTACTGTTACAGGAATTAATACACCATCTTCATTGAAGACTTGTGTCATTCCGATTTTACGTCCTAATATACCTTTCATGTCTGTCTACACCTCCTATAACTTAATCTCGATGTCTACACCACTAGGTAATTCTAAACGACTTAACGCGTCGATAGTTTCTGCACTAGGGCCTACAATTTCAATTAAACGCTTGTGCGTTCTAATTTCAAATTGTTCACGAGAATCCTTATATTTGTGTACCGCACGCAAGATAGTTACAACTTGCTTTTCAGTTGGTAATGGTACTGGACCAACAATTTTTTTAGCACCGTGAGCTTGTGCTGATTCCACGATCTTTTCTGCAGATGCATCTAAAGTTCTGTGTTCATACGCTTTTAATCGAATGCGTACACTGTTTTTTGCCATGATAAATCTCCTTTCATCTATAATGATTTATAGACTCGCTCGATGCGAATTCCCTAACACACGTTCATGACAACGTTTATCAGTGTGTCAGCAACCTCGCACGTCCATGCGGTCGTAACGCTATTCTAACACGTCGTTAGGGGGTATTGCAAGTCCTTTTTTCACTTTTTTTCAACGTTGAAAAAATGCTTGAAATCCTTTGGTTATCACAGCTTTCCATCCCCCTCTTCTACGCTTGTACACCTATTCCTTTCATCTTGTTATCGGCGTACTCCAAAACCAAAACATTTTACACTTTTACTACTTTTTCCATCTTTTTTCTTTTTTTCCTCTACTTTTTCTTTTTTTATTCATTATTTTGCCTTTTTTAGATACCTACCTTTTTTTCATTTCCGACAAGTGCTAAAATAGAAGTATTAAAAAAGGAGAACATTATGAGAGGTATCTATTCATCTTTAACAGATATACGACGCAAAGTATTTGTTGAAGTCGCAAAACTAGCATACGAAGGTAACGATTATTCAAGAATCGAAAATTTACCTTATCAAATTATACCCGGAGAAATCGCAACATATCGCGACTCTGTCTTTTTAGAAAGAGCAATCGTTGGTGAAAGACTACGTTTAAGTATGGGATTACCCTTACGTCCAGCAGATAGTCCAGCACCTATCTCTGATGGAATCGAAGAAAGTATCAAGTCAGAAAAGTATTATGAACCACCTTTGATTAATATTATTAAGTTTGCTTGTAATTCATGCGAAGCAAACGCGTATCGCGTGAGCGATGGCTGTCGTGGCTGTCTAGCCCATCCTTGTATGGAGGTATGCCCTAAGAAATGTATTTCATTTGTAAATGGCAAAGCCTTTATCGATCAAGACGCTTGCATCAAATGTGGCCAATGTAAAAAAGTATGTCCTTATGATGCAATTCTAAAACAAGATCGTCCATGCGCAAGAGCTTGTGGAATGGATGCCATCGAAAGCGATGAGTATGGACGCGCTAATATCAACTACGATAAATGTGTCTCATGTGGAATGTGTTTGGTCAGTTGCCCTTTTGGTGCCATTGCTGATAAGAGCCAAATTTTTCAATTGATTCAAGCCATCAACGAAGGTGACAAAGTCATCGCCTGTGTTGCTCCAGCATTCGTTGGCCAATTCGGTAACAAAACAAACTCCGCTAAATTAAAAACCGCAATGAAACAGTTGGGATTCTACGATACTGTTGAAGTAGCTATCGGAGCAGACTTATGTACATTAGACGAAGCCAAAGACTTTTTAGAAAAAGTGCCAAGCGAACAACCCTTTATGGCAACCTCTTGTTGCCCATCTTGGTCAGTGATGGCAAAGAAGGTATTTCCTGAATTCAAATCTTATATCTCGATGGCACTAACACCAATGGTGTTAACAGCACGTCTTACAAAGAAACAAAATCCAGATGCAAAAATTGTATTCATCGGACCATGTGCAGCTAAGAAATTAGAAGCAAGCAGAAAGTCTGTTCGTAGTGAGGTTGATTTTGTATTAACATTTGAAGAATTAGCAAGCATGTTTGTCGCAAAAGACATCAACGTAGAAAACATTGAACCAACGGAACCAGCTTTCAACGAAGCAAGTGCAGATGGTAGAGGGTTTGCTGTCGGTGGTGGTGTTGCGAATGCCGTTGTTAATTGCATCAAAGAAAAAGATCCTACTCGTGAAGTAAAAGTTGTCAATGCCCAAGGATTACGCGAATGTCGCAAAATGCTACAACTCGCAAAAAGCGGAAAATACGATGGTTACTTGTTAGAGGGAATGGGATGTCCTGGAGGATGTGTGTCTGGTGCAGGAACACTGCAACCGATCACAAAAGCTACTGCTCTAGTTAATAAAGTAAAAGCAGAATCAGAACACAAATTAGTAAGCGAATCAAAATACAAAGAACAATTAGAAGAACTAATTGAACACTATAAGTAAACAAGAAAAAAAACACAAGTGGTAGCGATGCTACTGCTTGTGTTTTTTCTTACCCTTTTGAAACACTAATCACGATATGTGCCCCTACATTCACAAAACAAGCTTTGTAGTTAGAAGAAATAATCGTACCTTTCTTTTCACTACTGCTTACCTCTTGTAAAGAATACGTTAAACGTGCTCCTTTTGTATTCATTTCCTCTATGGATTGAATCATGCTATATACATCACTGCCATCAAAATTCGCTACAAATGGTTTTCCTAGCGAATATACTAATGTAATGATTTCACTTTTGATTTCACTACCAGCAGGATGCGATTGTGAGATTAACGATCCTGATGCCACAGTATTACTATAATAGTTTAATGGATTGATGTTTACTTCTGCTTGGGAAGCGAGCGCTTGCGCACTTGTCATATCGCTACCAAAAAAATTAGGAGCATAGACAATCTTACCTCTGGATACCACAATTTTAATCACTTCTTTTTTAGCGATTTTCGTTTTTGGTGAAACATCTTGTGAAATCACATTTCCCTCTATTATCGTATTATGCGAAACTTCTTCTATTTGAATTTCTACTTCCTTTTCCTTTGCCCAAGCTTCCACTTCTTGTTTGCTTTTGTCTTTGAAGTTAGGAACCTCAATGTTCTTCTCAAATGTCTCTTTTCCTTTTGACACAACAACGGTTAACTTATCTTTTCGACGATAATTTTTCGCATCAATTCCATCACTCTTAAAAGTAACACGAATCGTTTTTGCTTTTTCTACATCTTCACTAAACACTTTTTCAATCGTCACATTATTCGCTTTGTTGTCTTTTTTCCACGCCTCAATTTCCGTTAGTGACATCTTCATAAAATCAGGTACTGCGATTTTCCCTTCCGGATCCGCTCCCTTTGAAACAACAATTGTAATGTCACTTCCTTTTTGTATCGTTGCTCCACTTTCTTTTGATTGCTTCACAACATACCCTTCCTCTACTTTCACACTGAATATTGAAGTATAATCAATTTCAATATCGTTTTTCGCTGCCCAAATCTGAACATCGTTTAATGTCTTTTCCTTCACAAAATCAGGAACACGCACTTCATTCACCTTAATGAAAATAAAGATTGCCAACACCAACAGTACGAGTGTACTTGCTAGCGCAATAATGATTCGTTTCTTCCGCTTTTGAATTCGTTCATCATCAATGATATATATTTCTTCTTTTGTATTCGATGTCGTAAACTCTGTGCTTGTATCGCTTTTTTGTTTCACAGACGAATGAGTCGAATTGCCTTCCCTTGCTTCCTCTTCCTTTGCTTCTTTATCATCCATTTCATCTATTTGTACTTTGTCTTTATCATGGTAATTTTCATTTGAAAACTTCTTTAAAAAATCACTCATTTTACCTCACCCCATTTGTTAAGTTAATAACAATGTCAGCTTCTTTTGCGATCGCACGCGAATGCGTTACAACGATAACACATTTTTCATGTTCCTTTGCCAATGCGTGAAAGATTTGAATGATCGCTTGTTCACTTTGCGCATCTAAATTCCCCGTTGGTTCATCCGCTAATATCAAGTCCACATTCGTTGATAAGGCACGAGCAATCGCAACACGTTGTTGCTCCCCACCAGAGAGCTTAGTAACCAAACGGTTTGCTTTGGAACGTGTAATACCTAAATAATCTAACAGGTTCATCGCTACATTATGCTGCTCTTTGATTGTATTGTCCGTTATCTTCATTGCCGTCAACAAGTTTTCACACGGTGTCATATAAGGAATTAAATTGTACGCTTGAAATACCATACCTACATAATTACGACGAAATGCATTCAACCCAATTGATGAGATATCTTTTCCTTTGTACACTACCTTACCATTCGTTTGCGAATCCATTCCGCTCAAAATAGAAAGTAATGTTGTTTTCCCTGATCCGGATTCACCTAAAATCGCATAGAAAGTTCCTTGTTTAAACTCGTAATTTAAATCTTTAAATATATATCTTCTCGCATCTCCATCTTGGTAATAATATTCAAGATTTTGTACACTTAAGAATTGTTCCATTTGTGATTCCCCCTACATTAGTATCTTCTTCGGATTCAAACGAAGTAAGTAAAGCATTGTAAACAGTTGCGAAACGACAATCGTAACACTCATCGTTCCATAAAATAGAAGTAATGCAAGCAAACTAAATCCACCTTGGTATTGTTGTAAGATTAATTCTGGTGTTAATCCATAATTAATTTGTCCCGCATAAGTCATTCCACCTTTTAATGAGTCAATCGGCTCTAACAATGATTTCATTGTATTATCCGCTAACATTTCTGAAAAAATCATGGAAGTGAAAATTGCTAGTGTAGCTCCTACAAACGCAATGATTAATGTTTCTATCAATAACTGTCCAATTATATTTTTATATTTCTCTCCTAACGCCAAATACACACCCATTTCTTTTTGTCTTAAATACATAAAGATACATAAAACCAAAGACAATATTAATACACCTGCACCAACGGTTATCTTAAACACCAAGTCCAATAAATTTTGCATTGATTCCATCGGTTTTGACATCATTTCGTATTCTCTTGCGGCACTTTGAATAGCGAAGCTATCTTTGTCATAGATTTTCCATGCTTTTTGCGTAAACGTTTCAAGATCATTCATATCTTTCAAAACATACGTTGGCCTCGCTTGATTTCTTTTCTCTCCATAAAAACTTTTATACGTTTGTGGTGATTGCTCTTTCACACGTGTATAGTCATCTTCAAGCAAAGGATAAATATAATTGTTTGGAATAAAAATGGTATCTGCTTGCATCGCTAATGTGCTATACCCTATCAAAGAATTACGCAATTCTTTTGTTTTGATAAAATTCTCGATTTCATTTATTTCGATAATACCAACCACTTCAAATTCTAACTCTTCTTTAAAAAAATGATTAGAACTAATTTCACCACTAACATTATCTTTATTAATCTCTGTTAACACTCTGTTCAATAACACCTTAGAACCAACTTCCAAATCATTTGTTTCAGCTAACTGTTTGGTAATGATAATTTTAGGTGCTCCTTGGTTTATGTCTGAATCACTAAACCCCTTTCCACTTATCATTTTCGCCATTCCATTTTCTACTAAACTTGTTGTCTTAAGCTGTGTTCCACAAACCATAAGTGAACCCTCTGAAACACCCATAGAATTTTCTTCATCAAACCCTTCAATGTGTGATTGTTTAAATCCATCATTCGTATTTAAATAGTAATTTAATGAATAATCAAATACTTTGACAATATCTCTTGTTTCATCATATAACTGCTTTGCTTTTTCTACTGTCAACCTCTGTTTTTCATCTCGCTTTTCACTTTCGTAATTATACTCAACAGTAGCAACTGGAGGGTATTGTTTCAGCACTGTTTGTTTTGTGCTTTTAATAGAAGTTGTTACCGTTAACGTAGTTAACATTACATTAGCTAACAAAAAAACAATAAGCAACAAAACTATACTACTAACTTTTCTACGTAATATACTAATCCAAGCTCTTTTCCAAATATTCATAATTTCTCCTTTTCTAACTTCTTCAACAATTTACCGCAATAAGTATAGTATATAAACTGAGTAAAAGACGCATTTAAAATACTGATCACCAGTCAGTTTTTTTTCGATTCTATTAAATTTATTTACATTATATGTTTAACTCATTCGCCTTCGTATTTATCGATTTTCCTAATAGGATCGCTTTCTTCTAAAATCAAATAAGTATTTTAAATATATCTTATATACAAAATCCATAATTATTTTTAAATCTTATCAACTTTTTGATATTATCTTTTTATTTCATCAATTTGTTTTTTTGGAATAACAGGTTCAAAAATAGGGCCAAAACAAGTAGCATTTTCATTTTTAATAACATTATTAATTAGAAACATTTTAAACTTTCTCTGTATATTTTCTTTTACTTTATCCATAATTTAACCGAATTAATAATTAACATATGAGCATTATTAATTCTTCTCCTTTCTTTACTCTTGTATCACTTCTTCAAATTGAAATCTAATATATCTCTATCAGCATTAACTCGATATTTTGATATAAATTTTATTAAAATAAACTATTTTCTATCTTCATTATTGGAAATCAACATTAATATAAACACATAAAACAAAACCAGACTTATGGAAATCACTAATCTTCATTTTATAAAAAATAAAACAATTGAAACAAACGTCTAAACTGCAATTAATAAATGATTTCGCATGGTAGCCTCCTGCATATCTTCTCACTGTTATCCAACAAGCTAAAAATAATAAAGATCCAAAAATAAGGTGAAACAGCATTCCAAATATGAAAGTCAATAACCAATAACCGAAATGGTAACTCAATACTACAAATGAATATGCATAAACTTTTTTCTGATTCTGTTGCGCTCGTGAATGTTTTTTCTATGACAAACTTAGCAATTCTATTCAACATCTAATAAATATGGTAATAAAACTTCTATTACAAACTCCTTTGCATCATGTTTAATGTTCAACAAACCATCTAAATTATTCACGGCATTTTTTATATTATCTAATCCTATTCCAAAATGATTGCTTTTTGTTGAGAGGTAAGTCCCATTTAATAATTTCACATTCTTGTACGAGTTTGTTACTTTTATAGATAAATAAAGATTTTTCAACTTTATCTCTACTTTCACAAATCGATACAATTCATTTACACTAACACTAGCTTCTATAGCATTATTCAGTATATTAGATACAATAACAACAATATCAACTTCACTATAACTTGATAATTCAACTCGAGGATCGACAATAATATTTAAAGTAATCTTTTTTTCATTACATTGTTCATAGGCATCATTAATTAATATCTGTAAAATGTGATCATTAGAAAACCTTCTATTTGTACTTACTCTCGATAATAACTCCTCTTTATACTTCACTGCTTCTTTTAGATTCCCTTTTTCATACAAACTTTCTAATACTAAAGTATGGTTTTTAAAATCATGAAGTAAGGCTCTATTTGAATTAAAGTTTTTTTGTAATAAATGGTATAGTTCAACATCCTTTTCACGTTGTGTTTTCATCGTTTCTAATTGTAACTTTAGCCTACCACTCTTTTCTTTTTCTCTGATAATATAAACTATATAAAGATCAAAAAACAAAATAATAAAAGAAATCGCTATGACAAAAAACTTCATTTTATTATTTTCTAAACTTAATAATACAAAATACATTAGATAAACAATAAAAAAACTAAATACGATTACAACCACATCAATAATGTTAATGATATTAAAATTAAAGATTTCGTTTTTAATCATGTATTTTCTAACTATTCCTTGTAGTATTAACAAAGGTAATACCCCCAAGATTAATGAAAACTGATAAAAGTATTCTGAAGTAGGAAGTATAATGCTTACTATTGCTGCAGAGATTGTTTCCAAAACAAGTAATATCATCAAATAACAAAATGTTGTTATTTGAATATTTTTATCATTCGACTCATACATATATAAAGTCAAGATGAGATAAAGAGCAATTGTCCAAAGATAATTCAAGGTGATACTTCCTCGAAGATTTACCAGTGCCATAATCATAACTAAAACCACAAATTTTAAGATGTGATTTTTTTCTTGTTTTCTTTCAAACATCATATTCATAAAATCAAATATCAAAAAATTAGAAACAAGCGCTGATATAAAAGTTGAGACTAACAATAACATTAATTTCCTCCTTTCTTAGATTTGTTTTAAAAATAATTGAAAACTTTCTTTCACTACCTTTCTCCTTTTTTGAGAAAGAGGAATGACGACATCATTAATTAATCTAATTTCTTCGCCTTTTATTAATTTTATGTTATACATATTCACAATAAACGATTTATGCGACATAATGAACATATTTTGATTTAAACTTTCATAAAAATTCCCAATCGCTTGATCAATCGCATATTTTTTACTTCCTTTACTATGAATTACAATAACTCTATTCTTGTACTTTTTACTTTTTTCCATATATTCAAAATATAAAATGTCTTTCGCTTCAAGACGAATGAAACCTTCTGTTGTTTGAAACTCTAAATCTTCTTCTTGTCTTTGTGGAACAAAATAAGTAAATAAATCGCTAAAGAATCCATTTATTTTATCTTGTGTAATAGGTTTTAATATATAATCAAATGCGTGAATACCATATGTGTCAATTGCATACTCTGAATAACTTGTTATAAAACAAATAAACATTAACTTGTTTACTTCTCTAATTTTACTTGCAACATCAATTCCACTAAAGTTTGGCATCTCAATATCAATTAATAAAATATCACAATTTAAATTAGTTGTAACGATTTCATCAATTGTCATTAATGTAGGATCTATTTTTGTAATTTGAAACTCGATTTTATTTTCTTTCGAATAATGTTTAGAAAAAACTTCCAAATCATCCATAAATTGTAAGTCATCGTCAATTATTGAAATTTTTACCATTTTAACACCTCGTTTCAAATCCTATTATAATTTAAGATATCTTAGAATAGCAAGTAAACTCTTCGTTTATAACGATAAAATATCGCATCATCTATTTATTAAAAAAAAATACGATTTCTCATAATGAAAACTAATAATATTAATTATCATTTATTTAGATGTTTGAATACAAAGTACAAAATACCTCACAATATAAATGAAGTACTTTGTACAACTTCTTCAATCATTCATTTAATGATATTTAAAATTTTAAAGTTCTGTGTTTGCTTCTACATAATATGAACCAGCTACTGGATTATATGTATAGTAAAAGTCCAGTCTACACTTAATACGTACTTTGCAACTCCTTTTCGTAAAGCTACTCCATTGTTTTTTTCATATTTTCCTTTCTACAATATATCCTTACTATATGAAATTAAGTTTTTATCTAACACAACGAACATATAAGTAATTCTATATTTTCTATAATTTTTCAAGACATGCATATCTTATGTTGCAATAGTAACACCTTTCAAGTAAAAACAAAACACAACAAACATCAAAGAACATTTTTTAAACACAAAGTATTAGTTCATGTATTATTGAAATTACGAAACAAAAAAAGTTGATAACATCACGTCACCAACTCTTTCCTACTTATTCTATTATTGTTTTCATATATGCAATAAATGCATCATCTTCAATTAATAACTTGCGATATGCTTCCGCATCGTAATCATGTTCCAGTAAACTCATGAACACGCCTTTGTTTCCAAATGTTGCACGCATAATATCATCGTCACTTAACATATAAAAACTTACAAAGTTTAATGCTCCTTTCACTTTCATTTCAGGTAGTGATTCATTCATCATCATAACGTATAAATTGGGAATGTGTAATCCATTAATATCCTCTTTTAATTGCGTTGACGATAGTGGAGGAAGCACTAATAAATTATTTCCTGTAGGTAAATACTCTAACATGATAATATCTAACATATGTGGTGTAAACAATAAATCGTTTACCTTTTCATCCGCTAAGATATGCATCATTTTCTTGTAGTTTTCACCCTTCTCAAACAGCATCGGTTGGTACACTACTTGTTCAATGCGTAAAAGCTTTAATGTCTTTTTGATTTTATCTAGTGATAAAATACGATTCATTTCTTCAAAATAGTGATATTCACTTAATGCTTCATCATCAATGTATGAAAAATATAAGGCTGTCTTATCGTATCCCATCGCAATAATCAACTGTAGGATTTTCGCATACATCTCTTTTTGTTTTACCCCATGGAACACCATAATAAATGCCTTGTTTGTTCGAATTGCATTCGCATAGAACTTCAACTCTTCCACACTTGCACTCAACAGATCTTCTAATAAGTATTTTTTCTCAATGTTTTCTTTCAACATGTAGTCACGAATGATTCCTAAATTTTTTAATCTTTCATCATGACGTTTCGTGTATACCTTTTGAATATCATCAAACACTGTTTTTGTGAAAGCAGGATATTTTCCAGAAGTCGAAAGCGCAACTGTTAAGTCATCGTATTGTTCGTATTTCATCACATGAAATGTAGCATCTTCGTCTTTATGGTAACTCGCACTAATGATATTTTGTGCATTCGCATCCACTACTACTTGATGATTACGCTCACGATCATCACTCACTGCATATACCATGAAATAGGATAAATTAATATCACTTGGTTCATATTCCTTATGTACTAAAGTAATCTCTAATGTTTCTAGTTCTTTTACAAAACTTGTAGCAAGACATGTGATAATCGCTTCATCTTGTAACAATTCACATGCTTTTTGGTATGCATGTTCTCCACCACCAACAAGCAAAACTTTTTTATCTTTCATCTTTAGCATTCCACAACTCATACTATCCCTTCTTTCTTTACACTATATACTTTCATTATGGGATTATCCGCTACAAAAGTAAAGATAAAAAAACAAAAGGCAACACTTGTTGCCTTTTTGTTTTATGCGTTGCTTGTTACTTTTTTCATTGCTGGTTGTAATGCTTTTACTAACAGTGGAATTAATATGATTCCCATAATAAGTGTAGGTACCATATACGTTGCTTGGTAAACAATACTTCCCCATAGATCAATTTTCCAAATTACTACACCTGAAATAGTACTACAAATGAAACGAACTACATTGGTAACCACCACCCCTGTGTAGAATAGTCCATAGTTTGGAAACAAACTTGCTAACCCATATACAGTAAAAGCTAGTAAGTAATCCAACAAGAAACCAAGTAAGTCTGGTGTGTACATTGGACCAGTGATGAATTGAAAGAATACGGAAGCAAAAGATACGACCAATCCTTTTTTCCATCCTAAGTGGTAACTAGCCATTAATAAGGCAAGTGTAGACACTCCTAAACTACCACCATTTGGCATTTGGAAGATACCTAATGTATTAACAAATACATCAAGCACACAAAACAATGCGACATAAAATGCCATTAAAACAAGATCTAATACTTTTAAATTTTTCATAAAAAAACACCTCCATGAGGCGTAGCAAAGTTATACTTATCATATACATAACAACAATAAGTGTTCGACTCCCTACGCTAGTATTAACTAGATCAGGTCATAAGGGACCGGTATTTCTACACATCTCAGCACTATTGCGCCCCTGTCTTGACTCATTCATTATAAGAGATTAAAGCTAAAAATACAAGAAAAAAAGAACATGAATTCACATGTTCTTTTATATCAAAGTTAAATTAAATTATTTAACGATTTCAGTAACGTTTCCAGCACCTACTGTACGTCCACCTTCACGAATAGAGAATTTAGTTCCTTGTTCGATAGCGATTGGAGCGATTAACTCAACGTCCATAACTACGTTATCTCCAGGCATAACCATTTCAACACCTTCTGGTAATGTGATTACTCCTGTAACGTCTGTAGTACGGAAGTAGAATTGAGGACGGTAGTTAGACACGAATGGTGTATGACGTCCACCTTCTTCTTTAGTTAATACATATACTTGTGCTTTAAAGTTAGTGTGTGGTGTTACACTTCCAGGTTTACATAAAATTTGTCCACGGCAGATTTCATCACGAGAAACCCCACGTAATAATGCACCGATGTTATCTCCAGCTTCAGCGAAGTCTAACAATTTACGGAACATTTCAATTCCTGTAACAACTGTTTTTCTTGTGTCATGAATACCAACAACTTCAACTTCTTCGTTTAAGTTTAATACTCCACGTTCAACACGTCCAGTAGCAACTGTACCACGACCTGTGATTGTGAATACGTCTTCAATTGACATTAAGAATGGTTTGTCGTTTTCACGAGCAGGATCTGGAATGTAAGAATCTACAGCTTCCATTAATTCTTCAATTTTTCCAACCCATGCTTCATCACCTTCAAGAGCTTTTAAAGCTGATCCACGGATAATTGGAGCGTTGTCTCCATCGAAACCGTATTCGCTTAATAATTCACGAACTTCCATTTCAACTAAGTCAACTAATTCTTCATCATCAACCATATCACATTTGTTTAAGAATACGATGATTCTTTCTACACCTACTTGTGAAGCTAATAAGATGTGTTCACGAGTTTGAGGCATAGGTCCATCTGTAGAAGCTACTACTAAGATAGCTCCATCCATTTGAGCCGCACCAGTAATCATGTTTTTTACGTAGTCGGCGTGACCTGGACAGTCAACGTGTGCATAGTGACGTTTTTCTGTTTGGTATTCAACGTGAGCAGTGTTGATTGTGATTCCACGTTCTTTTTCTTCTGGAGCACCATCAATTTGGTCGTAAGCTTGCGCTTCTGCTTGTCCTTTACCAGCTAATACGTTTGTAATTGCAGCAGTTAAAGTTGTTTTACCGTGGTCAACGTGACCAATTGTTCCAATGTTAACATGCGTTTTCGATCTGTCGAACTTTTCTTTTGCCATTTTTCAATTTCCTCCTAATAATGAGCCTTTTTCTAGTTTTGGCTATACATTTAATATTTTAATTCAAAAACTCTATAAAAGCAACACTTTATCGCTATTTTAAATTAAGCTGCTGAGCGTTCTTTCATAATCTTTTCAGAGATGCTTTTTGGCAATTCTGAATAGTGGTCAAACTTCATAGAGTAGTTACCACGACCTTGTGTAAATCCACGTAAGTCTGTAACATATCCAAACATTTCTGAAAGTGGAATCATCGCTCTAACGATAATTGCATTTCCTCTTTCTTCTTGTCCTTCAATTAAACCACGACGTGAACTAACATCACCCATTACAGAACCTAAGTATTCTGTTGGAGCTGTTACTTCCACACACATGATTGGTTCTAAGATAACTGGCTTACATTTTTTAGCAGCTTCTTTTAGCGCCATAGATGCAGCAATCTTATATGCCATCTCACTTGAATCGACATCATGGTAAGATCCATCGAATAACGTTGCTTTAATATCAACAACTTCATATCCTGCTACCATACCATTACGTAATGCAGCTTCTGTACCTTCACCAATTGCCTTGATGTATTCTCTTGGTACACTTCCACCCACTGTTTTATCAGTGAATTCGAATCCTGCACCTTCTTCATTTGGTTCAAAACGAATCCAAACGTGTCCATATTGTCCACGTCCACCTGATTGCTTAATGTATTTCCCTTCACATTCCGCAGCTTGGCGAATTGTTTCACGGTAAGATACTTGAGGCGCACCGATGTTTGCTTCTACTTTGAACTCTCTTCTCATACGGTCAACAATAATATCTAAGTGTAGTTCTCCTACCCCAGCGATAATTGTTTGTCCTGTTTCTTCATCTGTGTATGTTTTGAAAGTTGGATCTTCTTCAGCTAATTTAGATAAAGCCAATCCCATCTTATCTTGGTCACCTTTTGATTTCGGTTCTACCGCAACACGGATAACTGGTTCAGGGAATTCCATTGATTCAAGAATAACTGGATTCTTTTCATCACATAGTGTATCTCCTGTTGTAGTATCTTTCAACCCTACAGCAGCAGCGATATCTCCTGAATAAACTTCAGTGATTTCTTTTCTTTCGTTCGCATGCATCTGTAAGATACGTCCGAAACGTTCTTTTTTACCTTTTGTTGAGTTTAATACATAAGTTCCAGCACTTGCTTTTCCTGAGTAAACTCTAAAGTAAGATAATTTTCCAACAAATGGGTCAGTCATAATTTTGAATGCCAATGCTGAGAAAGGCGCATCATCACTTGATTCACGAGTTGTTTCGTCACCATCTAATGTAGTCCCTTTAATCGCAGGTACATCAGTAGGTCCAGGTAAGTAAGCAATTACTGCATCAAGCATTAATTGTACCCCTTTGTTTTTATAAGCACTACCACACATTACTGGGAAGAAGTCCCCTGTACATGTTGCAGTACGAATTGCTGATTTAATTTGGTCAATTGAAGGTTCTTCTCCTTCTAATACCATCATCATTAAATCTTCATCAAAATCAGCCAAAGCTTCAATTAGCTCAGCACGTTTTGTTTCCATTTTATCAACTAAGTATTCAGGTACAGGAATTTCAACAACGTTTACTCCTAGTTCCCCTTCAAAGTCGTAAGCTTTTCTTTCAACGATATCAACGATACCAGCGAATTCTTGTTCTGCTCCAATTGGTAATTGGATAGGTGCACTTTTTGCTCCTAAACGATCAATAATTGTTGCACAACTCATATCGAAGTCTGCCCCAGTTGCATCCATTTTGTTACAGAATACAACACGTGGAACTCCATATGCTGTTGCTTGACGCCAAACTGTTTCCGTTTGTGGTTCTACTCCAGCTTTTGCATCTAGAACAGTAACCGCACCATCTAATACACGTAGAGAACGTTCTACTTCAACTGTGAAGTCAACGTGACCCGGAGTATCGATAATGTTTACACGGTATCCTTTCCAAGCAGCTGTTGTAGCAGCTGAAGTAATTGTGATACCTCTTTCTTGCTCTTGTGCCATCCAGTCCATTGTTGAAGCACCATCGTGCGTTTCTCCAATTTTGTGGTTAACACCAGTATAATACAAAATACGTTCCGTTGTAGTTGTTTTACCAGCATCAATATGTGCCATGATCCCGATATTACGCGTGTGTACTAAATCATATTCACGTGCCATATATGTGACCTCCTACCAACGGTAATGAGCAAATGCTTTGTTTGCTTCTGCCATTTTGTGAATGTCTTCACGTTTTTTCACAGATGCACCACTTCCATTAGCAGCGTCCATAATTTCAGCAGCTAATCTTTGCTCCATTGTTTTTTCATTTCTTAAACGAGAGTAATTAACAATCCAACGTAACCCTAAAGTTAAACGTCTTTCGTTAGATACTTCTACTGGTACTTGATAGTTAGAACCCCCAACTCTTCTTGCTTTTAGTTCTAACATTGGCATTACATTTTCTAATGCCTCTTCGAAAACTTCCATCGGTTTTCTTTCAGTTTTTACTTCAATAATATCAAAAGCGTTGTATAAGATCGTTTGTGCAACTCCTCTTTTACCATCAATCATGATTTTGTTAATTAAACGAGTAACTAACTTAGAGTTGTAAATTGGATCGACTAATACATCACGCTTCGCAATATGACCTTTTCTTGGCATATTCAATTCCTCCTTTCAATCTTGATGCTACTATTTTGCAGCTTTTGGTTTTTTCGTTCCATATAATGAACGAGATTGGTTACGGTCGTTAACTCCAGCACAGTCAAGTGTCCCACGAACGATGTGGTAACGTACCCCTGGTAAGTCTTTTACACGTCCCCCACGAATAAGCACAACACTATGTTCTTGTAAGTTGTGTCCAATTCCTGGAATGTACGCAGTAACTTCCATACCGTTACTTAAACGAACACGCGCATACTTTCTAAGCGCAGAGTTTGGTTTCTTTGGTGTCATCGTACCAACACGAGTACAAACTCCTCTTTTTTGTGGTGAACTAATACTAGTTGGACGACTCTTTAATGAGTTGTACCCTCTATTTAAAGCTGGTGATTTACTCATCCATACTTTATCCGTACGACCTTTTCTAACTAATTGGTTAATTGTAGGCATACAATATTTCCTCCTTTCAAAACTTTACACACATTTCCGGGTGTGTCATAACTCAGCTTAATAAATGTTCCTTCTTACAAGGAACCTATTTTCGCTAGCTTATATATAATAATATAAAGCTAATTTATTGTCAATGCTATTTCGAATTTTCTTTCCTATTCGCCCATCTTCATAAAAAAGGTAGAAGTGACTTCTACCTTAATAAATACTATAGCCATTTTTTGATTGCAGTTTTACACGATAAAGAGCGGCATCCGCTTTCGCAAACAAATCATGGAAATGAGACCCATCTTTTGGATAACATGCAATTCCTACACTTAACTTCGTGCAGTGGCACTTCTCATCAAACACAAATTCTTTTTGTACTTCATGCAGTAAGTTCGTTGCAACCTTTTCGATGTTCTCTTCACTTACATAAGGAGTAAACACTAAGAATTCATCTCCTCCAGCTCGCCCGATCATCGCTTCTTCTCCAAATACAGAGCGCAAACGATTGGCTGCCTCTAACAACAAACGATCACCAAACAAATGTCCATAACTATCATTGATCGTTTTAAAGTCATCGATATCAATCATAAATAATGCATGTGCTTGCGATGTCGCTTCCATCTGTTCACGAATTTTCGCTTCAATTGTCCCTTTGTTGAATAAACTCGTTACGCTATCCACTTCACTCATTTTAATCAATTCATCTTCGCGTAACTTCTCTTCATGAATGTTTTTCAGTTTCCCAATTAATACATAAGGATCGCCATTCACATACTCTGGTACATCAAACATCAAAGAACACCAAATATAACGTTCTTCATGATTCTTGATACGTACTTCAATTTCCATTACTTCGCCTACTTTTTTCATAGTCATAATGGCATCTTCAAACAAACGCAAATCATCTTGATGCAAACAGGCTTTAAATGTCTCTAGTTTTTGTACTAATGCATAATGGAAGATTTCTTCAAACGCTTCTGAGAAACTGATATAATCTGTCTTTAAGTCGATTTCAAATAGCACATCACCCCAACGTTTGGCAGCAATTTGAAAACGCTCTTTAAAATTAATCGTTTTGTTTTTTTCTTCCTCACTTAAGGTATTCGTTACATTTACTACACTAGAATAAAAGTATTGTTCTCCATCTTCAGAAGGAGGCATTAAACGAGATACCGTTTCTAACCAAATTAAACTACCATCCTTACAATACGAACGATAATGCAAAGTCACAACATCCGATGTTTTTAATTGATCAAACACATCGGCATTCACACGAATGATGTCTTCTTCGTACACCATGTTAACATACTTATTATCAAAATCGTTTTTCAAATCATCTAAGGTATACCCCAACAAAGATAAGAAACTAGGTGAAATATACGAAATCGTAAACGATTCATCAAAACGCACACACTTAATTCCACCAGGAACATTATTTAAGATTGCCTCATAGCGTTTTGATTGTTGTTGCGTCAACAGTGCTTTTTTCTTTGCTTCATCGTTCGCTACAATCATCACGACTAAACTAGGATTGCATTTATGTGAACGCACAACACTTCCTGTTCCAACGATCCAAATCGGCGTTCCATCTTTGCGCACAACACGAAACTCACTGACTAATGTATCACCAATTGATAACTGACGTCGAATCTCTTCACTTACGTATTGCACATCATCAGGATGCACAAAACCAAGTGCCTTATTCGCGAATTTTTCTTCAATTTCTTTGGCTGTGTACCCTAATAATTTTCGATATCCTTCATTACAAGTTAAGAAAGTAAACTCTTCGTCCATTCCCACTTGAAAGATTCCTCCATATGCATTGTCCACTAATTCATCCATATTCATCGCTTGCGCAGATTTCACTTCTGAATACACTAGTGTATGGTTTTGCGCTAGTATCGCATTGGAATCCTTACCTTCTAAGTGATACATCGCTTTGTGTTGGTGCAGATACTTCGTAAAAGCATCGGCATCCACTGGTTTACTGAAGAAGTAACCTTGCAACAGCTTCGCACCATATGCTTTCAACATTTCATTTACTTGCGCATTTTCTACCCCTTCAATACAAACATCAATTTTCATTCTTTGGCATAATTGAATAATACACAATAAAATTTGTTGGTCCGCTATATTATAAGTAATACGTTCTAAGAACGAACGATCGATTTTCAACATGTCACTACTTAGTACACGTAAACAGTTTAATGAATCATACCCTGTTCCAAAATCATCCAACGCAATTTTAATTTGTTGGCTACGGAAAAAGTCAAACGTCTTGTTGATTTCATCCGCATCTTTGATTTCTCCACTCTCTGTTAATTCAAGTGTAATTAGTTTTGGATCCAAGTGGTATTTGTTTATTTCTTGTAAGACGAACTCTACAAAGTTAGGAACACGAAATTGCTCGGCTGCGACATTAATACTCATCTCCAAATTTGGAAAAATTTGATCCCATTCTTGTTTTTGTGCAAACGCAGTCGACAATACCCATTTTCCTACTTCGATAATCATTCCACTTTTCTCTAATAGTGGAATGAATTCCACTGGGGAAACCCCATTAGGAAAATTATCATGTTTCCATCGTAACAATACTTCGCATCCAAATAGTTCATTGGAATCCGCATGCACCAATGGTTGATAACATAAGGAAAACCCTTTGAAGTTTTCACGTACACTCTCTTTTAAACTCACCATTAGTTTTGCTAGCATGACTGCACGACTAGAAATCTCATCATTATAAATCACATATTGGTTTTTCCCTTGCGCTTTCGCTTCTAAGAAAGCGACTCTCGCATTACGAAATAACTCTTCTCCATTGTTTCCATTTTGTGGATACATCGCAATTCCACCTGAAATCGTAAAGGATATCGGCGTTTGCGCTCTTTCAATATAAATCGGTTGGCTTAATTGTTGTAAGTTGCGAAACAACAAACTCATCGAATCAATGCTCGCATTAGGACATAAGATACCAAACGTATCCCCATCCAATTGGTACAGTGATGTTTCTTTCTCAATTACATCTTCTATTTTTTGTGTATAGCTATGAATGATTTCATCACCAATCGTGTACGAATACAATTCATTGATATCTTTAAAATTATCAATCCCTATGATTAGTATTCCATGCTCTTTTTTATCTTCTTTCAAATTATTTAAAATCGCACGAAATCCATTTCCTTCTTTCAAACGACTTACACTTCTTGTTGAGTAGCCTAATGAAAGTTCTGTTAACACCCCTGTGAAACCTAACTTTCCATTGATTTCTTCTTCTTGCAAGATACATTGCATCGTAATTAAATCACGCTCTCTTGTATAAAACGAAAAGGCTCCACTGATTTGTGTTCGCTTCCCTTCAAAAAATTTCGCAAACAAAAAGTAATCATCCTCTTTCACAAATTGCTTCCAAAATCCGACACAATCCTCTTCACTCATCGCAATATCAAAGCGATCCACTGTATTTTTTGAAAACGTACAAGTGTTTAATGCAATATCACCTTGAAAAAAATAACATCCCTTCATAATATAAATCCTCCTTACCGAATCCTTTCTTTTTGTGTATGCCCCCTATTCATTTAAATAAATAATATACTATCATGATAACATTAAACGGTCACAAAATTGTTATAAAATGGATATTTTGTGTTTTTTATAAAATATCTTTGATTTTATATCCTGTTGTTTTCGTTTATTTGCATCCTAATAACATTCATTTATACGCTTTTTTATGATACTATTATTACTACAAGGGAGGGTTATGAAATGGATCGTATTACCTTAAAAGAATATTGCAAAGCGAAAGTAAGTGGAAAACGCGTCATCTTATGGAAAGCTTTAATTTTTATTTTCCTTGGAAGCAGCGTCGCTTCTTTCTTCACCGCTTGGTTTGAACCACCAATTCCTGAATACGTGTATTCATTGGAAGATACATTATTTTATTTTCGCTTTTTATTTATTAGTTCAATTGTTACTATGTTTATCACCAAACCACTTGAGATTGGGGTATACCAGTATTTAATGGACTTCGACAAAGACGAGTTCGTCAACAACAATGTTTTGTTTCAACCATTTCGTCATATTATAAAGATATTCGTATTGTCTTTATTTGTCGTTATCGTTTGTTTATTACCACTTATCATTTTAAGTTTACTCGCATTTATTAGTATAGAAATCTTACCATTTGCGATGTTTGCAGGAGGGGTTGCTTACCTGTACTTAACACTACACTTCGTTGCAATTCCATATATATTTAATGATTACAGTGACAAAAGCATCATTCAAATTATGCAAACGAGTTCAAAGATGATGAAATCACATAAGATGGATTATTTTGTTTTGACACTTAGTTTCTTTGGATGGCAATTATTAGCTGGCTTTACATGTGGAATTTTCATAATTTGGTTAATGCCTTATACATCCTTTACTTTTGCGAAATTTTTCTTAGACATAAAAGAAACGTATGCAAATGGTGGTGTTCTTCCTGAATACACACAACCAAGTGACGAATACACTGTTGGATAAACAAAAATAGCCGCTTCTATCATTGAAGCAGCTATTTTTTTATTGTGTTAACTAGACTATTTCACATAGTGTTTCTAAAAATGCAATGTTCCCGTATTTGATGTTTTGTAGTTGTCGAATACCAAGAGAGGGAAACAAGATATGCGTATCGATGCCATATGCTATTGACGTTAAGTACGCTCGATCTATTTCCATTAACAAATCACCTTTCTTTATATCCTGGCCATCGATGACTTTCACATCAAATCCTTTTCCTTTTAACTTATGTGTATCCACACCGATATGAATGACAAGCGCGATCCCATTTTCACTTCGTAAAATAATCGCATGCTTTGTTTCAAACACGATTACTACTTGTCCATTAAAGGGCGAAAAAATCATATTTGAAGTCGGAGTTACCAGAACTCCATCCCCAGATAGCTTTTGCGCAAATGCTTCGTCTTCACTTTCACTTAACGGTTTTACAACCCCTTGCATACATGATGCGACTGTTACTATTTCCATGTACTTATTGTATTACAAATTATACGTTCTGAAAAGTATACACTTTCATTTTTCTTAGGATTTCATCATAAAGAGAAGAGGAAAATAAACTTCGGCTTATCAATAAAAAAAGAGAAGTAATCATTCGATTACTTCTCTTTTGCTTCATGTGTGTTTGTTTTGCAACTAACAATACATTGTGAAGCTAATTAATCTAGATCTACTGCGTCTTCTACGCTTAAATCTTCTTCGATAATTGTTTCATCAAGTACATCTTCGCTTACTTCTTTTGGAACAAATGACATCAATGGATCATTGTCTTCGTCACTCATGTTTGCAGCATCACGTTTTGCACGTAATTCTGCAGCTAATTCGTAAATTCTTCCTGTACTTTCTCGCTCAACTGCAAGACCAGTCCCTGCTGGAATCATTTTACCGATAATAACGTTTTCTTTTAATCCAATTAAGTGGTCAGTTTTTCCTTTGATCGCTGCTTCAGTAAGTACTTTTGTCGTTTCCTGGAACGATGCTGCAGATAAGAATGAATCCGTTTCTACAGACGCCTTAGAAATCCCTAATAAAACTGGTGAGAATGTAGCAGGTTTTTTCCCTGACAACAATACATCACGGTTAATTTTCGTAATTTCTGTTAATGAAATTTGAACCCCAGCATTAATACCAGTGTCATTTCCTTCAAGAACAACTACTTTACGTAACATTTGGCGTACCATTACTTCGATATGTTTATCGGAAATATCGATACCTTGTGAAGCATATACTTTTTTCACTTCCTTAATAATATACTTTTGTACTTCTCTAACACCAGCAACTTCAAGAAGTTCTTTTGGTGCTACCGTACCTTCTGTAATTTTATCTCCAGCCGTTAATTCGCTTCCTTCTTTTAACCAGCTACGAATCACTTGTGTAGGTGCAATTTTATGTGCGATACTTTCTGTTTCATTAGTAATGATCACTTCTGTACCATTGACACCTTCCAATTGGTTAATTTCTGTAATCGTACCAGTAATCTTAGCTAAGACACTCGCACCTTTTGGTGTACGTGCTTCGAATAATTCTTCAACACGAGGTAACCCTTGGGTGATATCTCCACCACCTGCTGTGGCAACCCCACCAGTATGGAACGTACGCATTGTTAACTGTGTACCTGGCTCACCAATTGATTGGGCAGCCATAATACCAACTGATTCTCCCACTTCAACAACTTTACCAGTTGCCATATTACGTCCATAACATTTCTTACAAACACCTTGGATTGAACGACAAGTAAATGCACTTCTAATGTACATTCCTCTTACACCAGCATCAACGATTGTCTGTGCCATTTCTTCATCCATGTAAGTATCTGCATCAACAATCATTTCTCCTGTTTCAGGATGTGTAACTGCATCAATTGTGTAACGTCCTACCAAACGGTCGAATAAGCTTTCCACCACAAGGTCTTGTTTACGATCACGGATTTCTTCAACCCAGTAACCTTTGTCCGTTCCACAATCTTCTTCACGAACAACCACATCTTGTGCAACGTCAACCAAACGACGTGTTAAGTATCCAGACTCTGCTGTTTTTAAGGCTGTATCCGTTAACCCTTTACGTACCCCATGGGTAGAAATAAAGAATTCCGATACGTTTAATCCTTCACGGAAACATGAGTAGATAGGTACCTCGATTACAGATGGTTGGTGTCCTTTTGCCGATTTTGATTGCGAAGGTTTCGCCATCAATCCACGCATACCTGCCAACTGTGTAAAGTTGGAATCATTACCACGTGCTCCAGAAGTCGCCATCATGTTAATTGGGTTTTTACGTGCAATCGCACCCTTGAATTCCACAAGGATATCTTTTTTCACGTCATCCCACAATTTGTTTAAGTGACGTTCCCATTCTTGCATTGTTAATTTCCCTTTGTTACGTAGGCGCATTAACTCTGCTGCTTTATGTTTTCCTTCTTTAACATATTCATCTTTACGAGGTGCTACTTCAATATCCGCTAGTGATACGGTAACCCCTGCAACAGTTGAATATCTAAATCCGTTGTCTTTGATCGAGTCAAGAATTTCACTTGTTTGCTCAGTGTTGTAGCATTTGAACACTTGTCCAATTACTAATCCTAAATCTTTTTTCTTCATTGCATCCACAATTGGCATTTCTTTAATGGCAGCTTTGATATCGCTTCCCATCGGTAAGAAATATTTTGCTGGTGTGGCATTAAAGTTATCTTCACTTACCTCATTGATGTAAGGGAAGTCACTTGGGAAGATTTGGTTGAAGATAACTTTCCCTACTGTTGTAACCAAGTAAGAGTTATTTTGTTCTTCACTAAATCCATCTTTGTTTAATGTACTTGCCAATAATGCAATTCTTGTATGAAGGTGTACTTGTCTTGTATCGTAAGCCATTAATACTTCGTTTACATTACGGTATACATGTCCTTCATTATCTCCATAACGACGCCATAGTTTGGCTTCTTCTTCACAACCTAAACGAACGTAGTTATCTGCTTCTGCATAAAATTCTTCTTGGGTTTCTTCCATTGTTAAATAGAAGTTACCCATAACCATATCTTGCCCTGGTGTAACGATTGGTTTACCATCTTTTGGACCAAGAATGTTTTTGCTACCTAGCATTAATACTAATGCTTCGGCTCTCGCTTCTACACTCAATGGTACATGGACCGCCATTTGGTCACCATCGAAGTCGGCATTGAAGGCTCCACACACAAGTGGGTGAAGACGAATCGCACGTCCTTCTACAAGTTTTGGTTTAAACGCTTGAATCCCTAAACGGTGAAGCGTAGGTGCACGGTTCAATAAGACTGGGTGCCCTTCGATTACATCTTCCACGATATCCCAAACACGAGGGTCTAATTTATCAATTAATTTCTCTGCTGTTTTCGGGTTTGATGCGATTTCACGGTTTACGATTTCATTAATTACATATGGTTTAAATAATTGGATTGCCATTTCTCTTGGAATACCACATTGGTACATCTTCAAGTCTGGTCCAACCGCAATTACGGAACGTCCTGAGAAGTCAACACGTTTCCCTAATAAGTTTTGACGGAAACGACCTTGTTTCCCTTTTAATGAATGCGATAGTGATTTTAAAGCACGTCCACCAGCTCCCGTAATCGGTTTGCTACGACGACCATTATCAATTAATGCATCCACTGCTTCTTGCAACATACGTTTTTCGTTTTGCACGATAATCGCTGGTGTTCCAAGTTCTAACAATTTCTTTAAACGGTTGTTACGTGTAATAACACGACGGTACAAGTCATTTAAATCACTTGTTGCGAAACGTCCACCATCAAGTTGCAACATCGGACGTAAATCTGGTGGGATAACTGGTAATACACTCATTACCATCCACTCAGGTTTGTTGTCTGAGTTACGAAATGCATTTACAGTATCCAAACGTTTGATTAATTTCTTACGTTTTTCTCCTTGTGCACTTTCCAATTGTGTTTGAATCATTTTGTGTTCTTTTTCCAAATCACAATCTTCTAATAATTTTTTAACTGCTTCCGCTCCTGTTTTTGCTTCAAAAGAACCTGGGCCATATAGCGCCATATTTTCACGGTATTCTTTTTCCGATAAAACACGTTTGTAATCTAAGTTTGTATCTTTTGGATCTGTTACAATCCAAGACACGAAGTAAACAACTTCTTCTAATTGTTTTGGTGTTACATCAAGTAATAAACCAATACGTGAAGGAATTCCACGCAAGTACCAAATGTGTGCCACAGGTGCTGCTAATTCGATGTGACCCATACGTTCACGACGAACGCTAGATTTTGTAATCTCTACCCCACAACGATCACAAATCACACCTTTGTAACGTACTTTTTTGTATTTACCACAGTAACATTCCCAATCCTTGCTAGGCCCGAAAATTCTTTCACAGAATAAACCATCTCTTTCTGGTTTTTGAGAACGGTAGTTAATTGTTTCAGGTTTTTTTACTTCCCCAAAAGACCAATCAAGGATTCTTTCAGGGGAAGCTAAATTAATTTGGATTGAGGCAAAATTATTAACACTCATTACTTTACCTCCTTCTTAGTCTAACGCACTTAATAGTGCATCCATATCTTCTAAATCATCTGTTTCTACAACTTCTTCATTTGTTTCTTCATTGTCTTCCAAAACATCTTTGATTTCTTCTTCCAATGATTCTACTGCTGTATCATCTAATTGCGGCCCCTCTAATACAACTGGTGCCACTTCTTCTTCACCTTTGTCTAAACGCACTTCATTTCCATCTTCATCTTGCATTTTCACATCGATAGCTAACGCTTGTAATTCGTGTACTAATACTCTGAATGATTCTGGAATACCCGCATCAGGAATATCTTTTCCTTTGATGATTGATTCGTATGTTCTTGTACGACCTTGGATATCATCGGATTTGATTGTCAAGATT
Source organism: uncultured Erysipelotrichaceae bacterium (assembly GCA_964370395.1). Classification (GTDB taxonomy): domain Bacteria; phylum Bacillota_I; class Bacilli_A; order Erysipelotrichales; family Erysipelotrichaceae; genus JBGUVL01. Next base: position 23,126 of record CAYJIZ010000007.1, on the reverse strand, counting down.
TCTTGTAATGTGTGAGCTGCTCCATATGCTTCAAGCGCCCAAACTTCCATTTCCCCAAATCTTTGACCACCATTTTGTGCCTTACCACCAAGTGGTTGTTGCGTTACTAATGAATATGGTCCAGTCGCACGTGCATGTAACTTGTCATCAACCATGTGGGCAAGTTTAATCATGTACATAACCCCTACAGAAATACGTTCGTCAAATGGTTCTCCCGTTCTTCCATCATAAAGAACTGTTTTTCCATCTACGCTCATTCCTGCTTCATCCATAATACTACGTAACTCTTCGTTATTGATTCCATCGAATACTGGTGTCGCAAATTTCACACCTAGTTTTTTCGCTGCAAATCCTAAATGAATTTCTAGTACTTGCCCGATGTTCATACGAGAAGGTACCCCGAATGGGTTCAACATAATATCAACAGATGTTCCATCTGGCATATATGGCATGTCTTCCATTGGAAGGATTTTTGAAATAACCCCTTTGTTTCCATGACGTCCCGCCATTTTATCCCCTTCGGAAATTTTACGTTTTTGAACAATAAATACTTTTACTGTTTCGTTTACCCCTGGAGGTAAATCATATCCTTCACTACGTTTGAATACACGAACGCTATGAACGATACCAGCTCCACCATGTGGAACTTTTAATGAGTTATCACGAACTTCTCTTGATTTTTCCCCGAAGATTGCTAGTAATAGTTTTTCTTCTGGTGAAATCTCACTTTGTCCTTTTGGTGTTACTTTTCCAACTAAGATATCTCCTTCTTTCACTTCTGCCCCTACCATAACAATTCCTCTTGAGTCTAAGTTACGGCAAGCTGCTTCACTTGCATTTGGAATATCTCTTGTGATTTCTTCAGGTCCTAATTTTGTATCACGACAATCGATATCGTAATCTTCAATATGCACTGAAGTATACACGTCATCACGTACTAGACGTTCTGACATAATAATAGCATCCTCGTAGTTATAACCATACCAAGTCATATATGCGATAACCGCATTTTGACCTAAGGCTAACTCTCCATTTTGCATCGAAGGTCCATCTACAATAACATCACCTTTTTCAATTTTTTCCCCTTTGGAAACAATTGGCATTTGGTTAATGCTTGTACCTGCATTGGAACATTCGAATTTTCTTAATTTATATTCGCGTTTTCCTTCTTTTTCAGAAACAACAACGCGTGTTGCATCAACAAACTCAACAACACCATCGCCTTTTGCGACAACCCCTGAACCAGAGTCTTTCGCAATTACGTGTTCAATCCCCGTTCCAACAAATGGACTTTGTGGTTTGATTAATGGTACTGCTTGACGTTGCATGTTCGCTCCCATTAAGGCACGAGAAGCATCGTCATTTTCTAAGAATGGGATACATGCAGTCGCAACCGAAACAATTTGTTTTGGACTAACATCGGCAAGTTCTACTTGTTCGCGTTTCGCCAAAATCGTTTCTCCATTTTGTCTTGCTACTACTTGTTCGTTTACTAATTTACCATCGATTACCTCATTGGCTTGGGCAATCACGTAGTCTGCTTCTTCATCAGCACTTAAGTAAATCGCTTCTTCTAATACGGTACCATCTGGTAACACTTTACGGTATGGTGTTTGAATGAATCCATACTCGTTAATTTTCCCATAACTTGTTAAGTTCGAAATCAACCCGATGTTTGGTCCCTCAGGTGTTTCAATTGGACAAATACGCCCATAGTGACTTGAGTGAACATCACGTACTTCAAATCCAGCACGATCTCTTGTTAAACCACCAGGTCCTAACGCAGAAATACGACGTTTGTTCGTCAACTCTGCAAGTGGGTTTTGTTGGTCCATGAATTGTGATAACTGAGAACTAGAGAAGAACTCTTTAATCGCAGCTGTCAATGGACGAATGTTTGTCAATTTCTTCGGTGTTAATGTTTCAATTTCCGCAATTGACATTCTTTCTTTAACTACACGTTCCATTCTTGAAAGACCGATTCTAAATTGGTTTTGAATCAATTCTCCAACCGAACGGATACGACGATTTCCTAACATATCGATATCGTCTGTTTCCCCTACTCCTTCCATAATGTTTAATGAATAAGAGTATAGTGCATACATATCCGATACAGTAATCGTATGTTTTTGCGCAAATGGATCATTCCCGATAATTTTTACGACATGTCCATCTTCCGCAGTAATCTTCACTTCTTGAACCGCACATCCAATTAAATATGCATTCACTTCTTCTCCTGCTTCTACTAACGCTTTTACTGCCGCTGTATTCGCATTTGTTAATGGTGCATTTTTATCACGACAAACAAATTCAAATGTGTATACTTCCCCATTTTCATCAACGTAATCGTTTCCTTTAGCATCGCATAAACGACCCAATGAATACAAACGTTGTCCATAGTTCATTACCGCATTGAAGTTATCTTTCGTCAATGTTACTTTTTTCGCAATCACACCAGCATAAATACTTACTTCTTCCACTTCTTTCACAAGCAATGCTACATCTTGGCTTGTTAAAACAGTGTTTTCCGCTAATGTTTTTGATTTTAATTCCACATCTTGTGCCAATACACGTCCTACTAATCCTTCGTTGAAAGAAGTTGGTAGTGTCACGATGTCTTCGTGGTGGAATAATGTGTTATAAGGGAACGCACTTACGTGTAACCCTTTTTTCATTTCAATACGTAACGCATTTCTAATTTCACGATCTACGAATGTTCCAGATTTATACAATACTTTTCCATTCACATCCAAAATATCTTGCGCTAAGTAATTGTGGTACATACGATCCACAACAAATAATTTTTTCCCTAATTTATAACGTCCTGCTTTGGTTAAGTCATAACGTCTTGCATCAAAGAATTTCGCATTCATTAATGTAATCGAACCATCCAAAGTAGGAATTTCATCCGATCTTTGGTTTTCGTATAAGTTAAGTAACGCTTCTTGCGTTGTCGTTACTTTATCACTCATCAATGTATTCTCAATTTCTTCGTATTGCCCAAAATAAGAATCATATAATGTTAGATATAATTCTAAGAATTCTCTATCGTCCGTATCATGTGGTACTTCATCAACCACTTCTCTTCCTAATGCCGCAAGAAACTTACGCATCAAGCTAGCATCAAAAGAGTCATCTGTACGGTCTAAGTCTACCGACATCCCGATGGCTTTAAATAAGATGGTAGAAAGCATTTTACGTTTTCTATCAACAGACATGCTTAAAATACGTCCATTGGACTGTTTTTTCATCTCTGTCATAAATTCTAACCAAGTACCACGACTTGGAATTAATTCAGAAGCATATGTCTCTCTTCCTGTTTTGTCTTCAAATCCTGTAGAAAAGTATGCCCCTGGAGAACGCACAATTTGCGAAACAATAACACGTTCCGCTCCATTTATAATAAATGTCCCATTTTCTGTCATTAATGGGAAGTCTCCTAAAAATACATCTTCTTGTTTTGTAATTAACTCACCTGTCGCTGCATCCTCAATTTCCAATTCCATAATTGCTTTTAATGGAGCTGAATAATTAATTTCACGATACTGTGATTCTTCGGCATTGTATTTTGCTTCACAAAACTCATATCCCGCAAATTTCAATTTGATGTTTCCAGCATAGTTTTGAATCGGGTAAATCTCGTTAAAGACCTCACTGATTCCCTCTCTTTTGAACCATTCAAATGAATCCGTTTGAATTTCAACTAAATTTGGTAAAGTTAAATTTCCACTTACCTTTGAATAGTCTCTTCTTGTTGCTTTTTTTCCTTCATTCACAACCTTGTAAGTCTCTTTATTTGCCATGAAAGCCATCCTTTCTATATCTCCAATAACGACAAAATAGGCATAATTACCCATTGTAATTATTGTATTATTATGCAATTTTATATATTATCAATGATTTGTCAAATTGTCAATGTTTTTTTCGCTTTTAGAACATAGAAGCCCTTGTCTTTTTTGACAATCTCACAATTCCCAAACACTGAAGCAATCTTATCTTTTGCGCTATTTGCTCCATGCGATTTTCGTATGACCACCCATAAGTTCCCATTGTCAACCAAGTGATCGTACGCTTTTTCAAACATTTCATAGATTACACTTTTTCCTGCTCGTATTGGCGGGTTCGTAATAATATCACTAAAATCTCTATCCTGTACACATTCATAACAAGATGATTTATAAATATCCACATCCACCTCATTGTTTTGTGCATTTAGCTTTGCTAGCTCAAGTGCTCGATCATTTACATCGACCATTTGAAATGCGCTTTCGCTAAATATCTTTTTTAACACAATGCCAATGACACCGACACCACAACCCATATCCAAGATTTTATTACCAAGTGTTTGCTTGCTAACATATGTCAAAAGAATGTTTGTACCGACATCGACACCATCTTTATTAAACACTCCATGGTCCAAAATGAAGGAATAATTAAAACACCAAAACCGGAAAGAAATTTCCTTCCGGTTAGTTTTCAAATGTCGATTATCATCAAAATAATGATTCATACTCTCACATCCTTTAGGCGAGAAAAAGCCCGAAGGCTTTTTCTTACTCATTAATCATTTTAAGAATTATTTAAATTCTACTGTTGCACCAGCTTCTACTAATTTAGCTTTAATGTCTTCCGCTTCAGCAGTTGGTACGTTTTCTTTAATGATAGCAGGTGTAGCTTCTACCATTTGTTTTGCTTCTAATAATCCTAAACCTGTAATTTCTCTTACAGCTTTAATTACAGCAACTTTTGTTCCACCGATGTCAGTTAATTGAACAGTAACTTCTGTTGGTTCTCCAGCAGCAGCCCCTTCATCAGCAGTAGCAGCAGCAGCAACAGGTGCAGCAGCAGTTACTCCAAATTTTTCTTCGATAGCGCTAACTAAGTCGCTAAGTTCTAAAATTGTAGCTTCTTCTAAGTAAGCTAAGATATCTTCATGTGTTAATTTTGCCATTTTATTTTCCTCCTATGTTAATAATGAATAAAATTTAAATTAAGCGTTTGCTTCTTTTGCTTCCGCTACAGCTTTCACTGCGCAAGCAAATTTCACTACTGGTGATTGTAAGCATCCTAAGAACATTGAGATCATACCCTCTCTGTTTGGTAGTTTTGCGAACTTGTTGATTGTTGCATCATCTACGATAGAACCTTCGATCACACCAGCTTTAATTACTAATGCTTCGTGTGTTTTTGCGAATTTCGCTAATACACGAGCAGGTGCCACTGCATCTTTTGAGAATGCAATCGCATTAGGACCTTTTAAACTTTCGTTTAATCCTTCTAGTTTTGCTTCTTGTGCAGCTCTTGTAGCCATTGAGTTTTTGTAAACTTTAAATTCTACATCTTCTGCTCTAAGTAAACGACGTAATTCAGTCACTTCAGCAACTGATAAACCACGGTATTCAACGATTACTGCACTTGCAGATTCATTAAATTTTGCTGTGATTTCATCTACGACCGCTTTTTTTGCATCTAGTACGTTTTGTTTCACTGTTACACCTCCTGTTATATATGTCACAATATACCGAAAGAGTTATAAAAAACTCGTGTACCATAATGACACACGAGTTAAAAGTTATCTCTACTTTTTACCTCGGTAACATGATTAAGCACAAGGCCGTTACTGTCTATGGCATATTGATTAACATTGTTAATTGTATACTACTTATTGGTTACTGTCAAACAATTATGCAGCAACTTTAATTCCAGGACCCATTGTACTACTGATTGAAAGGTTGATTACGTATCCACCTTTTACAGCTGAAGGTCTTGCTTTCATGATTACTTCATAAATAGCTTGGAAGTTTTCTTCAATTTTTGCACTATCGAAAGATACTTTCCCGATCATCACATTGATGTTTCCATCTTTGTCAACACGGTATTCTACTTTCCCTTTTTTGATGTCTTCAACAGCTTTCGCAACATCCATTGTTACAGTTCCTGTTTTAGGGTTAGGCATTAATCCTTTAGGTCCTAAGATTTTTCCTAGTTTCCCTAATTCACCCATCATGTTTGGTGTAGCAACGATTACATCGAAGTCTAACCAACCTTTTTTCATGTCATCTAATAATTCTTTTCCACCTACGAAATCAGCTCCTGCTTCTTTCGCTGCTGCTTCTTGTGGTCCTTGTGCAATTACACAAACTTTTTGTGTACGTCCTGTACCGTTTGGTAATACCATTGCACCACGGATTTGTTGATCAGCGTGACGTGGATCTACATTTAATCTAAATGAAACTTCTACACTTTCGTCGAACTTAGCGTAGCTCACTTTTTTCATTAATTCTACTGCTTCACTAATTGAATAAGTTTTTGTACTGTCAACTTGTTGTGCAGCTTCTGTGTATTTTCTACCTACTTTAGCCATTTGTCAGTCCCCCTTATTCTTCAATTGCAATTCCCATGTTACGAGCTGTACCCGCCACGATGTTCATTGCTGCTTCAACGTCATTTGCGTTCAAGTCTGGCATTTTGTATTCCGCGATTTCTTGTAGTTGCGCTTTTGTAATGCTTCCTACTGTTGTTTTAGAGTCGCTAGCTCCTTTGTTCACTTTCGCTGCTTTTTTAATTAAAATTGAAGCAGGCGTCGTTTTTAATACGAAATCAAAGCTTTTGTCTTCGTATGCAGTAATGATTACTGGAACCATATCTCCAGCACGATCTTTTGTTGCATCATTGAATGCCGTACAGAATTGAGGCATGTTGATACCAGCAGATGCTAATGCAGGACCTGGTTTAGCTCCCCCAGCAGGGAATTGTAGTTTCGCTACTTTTGCGATTTTCTTACTCATAAGAACCCTCCTTATTTGGTCTTATGCAGTGGTAAACGAATGTCGCACATTCTACCACGCATTGAAAACCCACTTTCGTGGACCATACTATAATATAATAAACAACAGGTCATTGCAAGTTTTTTTCGCATTTTATGCATCCATTGTACTCCTATGTTTGCTCCGTTTTCCACTTATGCCTTCCCACTTGTATCAAACCCTGTTATTTCCATTAAAAAAAGTACCAAACGGTACTTTCGTTAATCGATTTTTTCCAAATCTCCGTATGCGATTTCCGTCGGTGTTTCACGACCGAATAAAATCGTTAATACAACAGCAATTTGTGTATCGTCATGCAGTTCTTCCACACTTCCTTCTACATTCGCAAAAGGTCCGGATAAGATACGTACACGATCTCCAACCGCAAAATCAATTTGCACTTGTTTTTCACTCATACCTAAACGACGTAAGATAGAATCAATTTCTTCTTCCGCTACTGGGAATGGTTTTGCTCCTCCCCCACTTGATCCGATAAATCCAGTTACTCCTGGTGTATTTCTTACAATATACCAAGCTTCGTCTGTCATAATCATCTCAACAAATAAGTATCCTGAAAATAAGTTCTTTACTTTTTCTGTTTTCTTTCCATTTTTGTATTCAATTTCTGTTTCTTCTGCAACTAAAATACGAAACAAGTAGTCTTGTAATCCCATTGTTTCAATACGGCGTTCCAAATTCTCTTTTACGCGGTTTTCATGACCAGCGTATGTATTTACTACATACCACTCTTTACGTAATTCACTCATTACTACACCCCTAAGAATTTAAGCACACCTGCATTAATTAGTGTACATACAACAAAGAATAGAGCAAACGCAGCAGTAAACCCGATTACAACTGCACTGTTTTTCGCTAAATCTTTTGGACTTGCCCAACGAATACGTTTTACTTCGTTCATAATTCCTGAAATACTAAACCATTTTAACATCTTATTTCCTCCTACTTTGTCTCTTTGTGCAAAGTATGTTTTCCACATTTTCTACAAAATTTGTTAAGTTCAATACGTTCTGTATGAGTGCTCTTATTTTTATGTGTCGTATAGTTACGAGACAAGCATTCACTACATGTTAATATCACTTTTTCACTCATGTAATCACCTCTCATACTGCTTTATTACTTTATCACAAAGCGCCTTTATAGTCAATTAAGCCCTGCAACTTCTTCTTGATTTTACCAACGATATAGCTTACTTGATGACAAGTGACACCATTGTGATTCGAAATCTCTTCGTAAGCATACCCCTGCAACCACATTAAAAAGACCATCTGCTCCTTTTTGGAATGCTGCGCTAAGTTAGTAAGCAACACGCGACAAAGTTCTTTGTATCGTATCAAATCTTCTGGATTAAACAAGGACTGGTTGTTTTCTACCATATCCACCAGATAGATTCCATCTTTCTCTTTGACGATTTGATCCAAAGAGATAGTATACAGATTCGCACGACTGCGGTCGCGATTTAATTTTCGAATATAAGCAAGTTCACCTCGATGAACGATAACCCGTAAATACGTGAAGAACGAACAATCATTTTTTTCATTATAAGTTAAGATGGCTTGGTAAAGAGCAAGCAATGCAATTTGAAACAATTCGTGCTGGTCAAACTTTTCATACAGAATACTTTTGTATTCTTGTAATGAACGAGTCATTAAGCGTTTGTACTTCGCAATCAACTGTTCCAATGCATCATCATCACCTAACGAAATCAAATACATTATTTCATAATCATTCAAGTATTTTTTTGGCATCCCTCATTATCTTCCTTGACGAACCCGAAAAGAATAGATTTGGTATAGTAAAACGGCACACGCGACAGACGCGTTAAGTGAAGAAACCTTACCAATCATCGGTAAACTGACAAAGAAATCACAATTCTTTTTCACTAGCGCAGAAATTCCTGAGCCTTCACTTCCTATTACTAACACCAACGGCATATCATAACTTGCATCGCCATAATCTTGGGCATTCATGTCACTACCTGCAACCCAATACCCTCGCTCTTTTAGCATCTGCAACGTTTTGCTTAAATTAGTCACTTGGGCTACCTTTATCGTATCAATCGCCCCTGTCGACACTTTTGCGACCGTAGGAGTCAAACCTACATTGCGATGTTTGCCAATAATGACACCATCCACACCAACACAATCACATGTACGTAATATCGCACCTAGATTATGTGGGTCTTCAATGCCATCCAACATGACTAACAACGGCATTTTATCACTTGGAATCGCTTGTAGCACCTCTTCGATTTCGTATGTCTTATACGCATCGATTTGGGCTGCGATCCCTTGGTGATTTCCTTCAAACTTTTGGTCCATCTTTTTTCTTGGCATAAAATGACAAGGAATGTTTTTCGCTTTCACCATCTGTTCAAACGACTTGTCTCGCAATCCTTCTACCAAGATGACTTCATAAATTTGTTTGTCCTCTTCTAATAGCTGTTTGATAATATTCTTACCATAAATATACTGTCTCATAATATTACACCTCTTCCATTTGTATAATATACTTCCACAACTGCGCCAAGCGCTCTTCTTGTTTACTTAGGTACAAATACCCCCACAAAGCTTCTAGTCCTGTCGCAATACGATATGTTGTCACATCGACATTTTTTGCTACACTATCACTTTTGGCATTACGACCGCGTTTTACCATCAACAATTCTTGTTCATTTAAAATACCATCGTCAATCATCTTCAACAAAAACTTCGCTTGCGCTTTTGCGCTTACAAATTTTACACTCTCTTTTTGCAACACATTCGGTTTTTGTAACCCTTTTGTTGTAATTAAGTAATCACGCACTTGAAGTGACATGACTGCATCTCCTACATACGCTAGCGTGTTGCCATTATAAGGTACAATATCCATTACAATAATCCCTTCTCACTTAAACTTTGGCGCAAGCTATCCGCTAGCGTAAAGTCTTTGGCAGCCACTGCTTCTTTCCATTCACGAAATTGCAATTTGTCTTCTTCACTCAATGTAACAGGTGTTATCTCAATCCCTAACACGTACAACATTTTTTCCATTGCACTTACACAAGCATCCACTTCACTAAAATTAATATCGCGAACACGCAACAAGGCGTTAAGTTGTTTGTTTGCATCAAACAATGCTTTGAACGCATTTGGTGTATTCAAATCATTTTGCATCGCTTCTAAAAAAGGAGCAAACAACACATCCGCAAACAAGTCAGCACGTTCATAATTTGCCAATTGCATCTTCACATAACTCTGTGTTAATGAATTCGTTATTTTATCCAATTCGCTTTTCGCATTTTGCATCGTTTCTTCACTGATGTTTAACGGCCCACGATAATGTGTACTCAACATTAACCAACGAACGACATTTTCTCCATACATCGCAACAAAATCTTTCGCCCATAAAACATTTCCTAACGATTTCGACATCTTCTCTCCATCGATGTTCAACATTCCATTGTGCAACCAATAATTTGCGACATGCGAATGCGAATGCGCACATCCTTGTGCGATTTCATTTTCATGATGAGGAAACTTTAAATCCATTCCGCCCCCATGAATATCGATTAACGGCGTACCAAATTCATTTTGAATCATCACGACACATTCGGTATGCCATCCTGGTCTTCCTTTTGAAAAAGACGCATCAAAACGAATTCCTTCTTCGGTTTTTTTCCAAAGTGTAAAATCCAAAGGATTCTCTTTTTTATCATTTTCATCAATACGCGCACCCACAAGCAAATCATCAATACGCTGTTTCGATAACTGTCCATATCCTTCTACTTTACTAACACGAAAATACACATCCCCATCTATTTCATAGGCATATCCTTTTTCAACTAACTCTTCGATGTATTGGATAATCGCATCCATCGTTTCCGTCACTTTCGGTGTCGCATCTGGCATTTGCGCATGAAGTCGTTTACGATCTTCATTGTAAGCAGCGATGTATCGCTCACTGATTTCTTTTTCGCTAACCCCTTCTTCGATTGCTTTCTTAATAATTTTATCATCCACATCGGTAAAGTTAGAAACATACTTCACCTTGTAGCCACTCACTTCAAACATTTTCTTAAAGGTATCAAAGACTACGATTGGTCGTGCATTTCCAATGTGTGGATAATTATAAACAGTTGGTCCACACACATACATGCTCACTTCGTTTTCCTTAATCGGTTGAAATGGCTCTAATTTGTTATGCAAAGAATTATATAGTTGAATCATCACTTTCTCCTCCTCAATATAAAAAACACCTCATATAGAGGTGTTATCAAACACGGTCCCACTCTACTTGGATCTTACTTATCGTTATCGCCGATTTACGTTTTACCTAAAAGGGGCACTCTCTGTTGTAGTGTTGTGTTTTCGCACCACCAAACACTCTCTTTGCTTTCTATCAACAGGCTCTTTTCCTTTATTATCAGTCGTAAATAGTATACCAAGTCACGTTTTTAATTTCAATTATTATTGTTTTTTTGTTTCGCTTTCATCGCTTTTTTATGTTCGTACATATCCGCATCCGCACGATTAAACGTATCGTATGCACTTGCATCCAATGTTTCATCAAAACAAGCTGCACCTAATGCAAGCGATAATTTCGTTATATGATTCGCATTGTATTGTTGGATTGCTTCTTTTATTTTCGCAATGATTTGTTGTAACTCCTCTTGTGATGTCTTTGTCACAAGCAAGACGAACTCATCTCCACCAATGCGATACAATGTTGTTTCATTTGATTCAAACGCCATTAAAATTTGTGCACACGCTTTAATGTACGCATCCCCACTTTGGTGTCCTTGTTCATCGTTGATCACTTTTAAATCATTTAAATCAATACAGACAAAGCCACCATGTTCAAATTCATGCTCATGGAAATTTGTCACATCAAGTTCAAAAGAATTACGATTTTTTACACTCGTTAAATAATCGGTATTTGAGAAATCCTTAAAGGATGGATTTGAGATACGTCGAAATAAAAACAGTGAAATAATAACCGCAAACATCGCAAACAACACACCGATAATCGGTGTCACAATACGAATTTGTTGGAACGTTTGGTATTGTCTTGACGCATCAAACTCAATTCCAATTACCCCGATTACTTTGCCATTCTCATGGATTGGATAATATGACACAAGGATTTTACCCCATTGTGTTACTTTAATATCATCTGGATACACGATCTTATTTTTTAAAGCCATTTCCATCTCAGGTATGATTTCTGGTTCAATCAAATCACCTGGATAGCGAAAATCTGGACTATCGCTAGGTAATCCATCTAAGACATAAACAAACTGCCCTTTGTCATTTCGTTTGGCAGTATACAAATACATTACTCCAGCACTTTCTTTGACTCCCTCTAAAAATTCTTTGCCATCATGGTATCCCACTTGGTTGATGTCATCTTTTTGGTTTGCCGCAAAATACGTATCCGAATCAAAGTTATCTTCAACATACGTATAAATACTATCCGAACGAGAACGCAAAGAAGCTAGCATGTCAGCGTAAGTTACATTATAATTGTAAATATAGACGCAAAGAAAAGACAGTGCTACGACCACTGCAATGATAATTGATACTTGGTAATCTACCCGTCTTCGACTTTTTTGTAACAATGTTGCTTTCATCGAGTTAATTATATCATCATTTGGAAAATTTGTGAAATTTTGTATTTTTTGGAGGTGTCATTATGAAATACACAAAGATACAGTGCAAAACGGCAATCCACACGATTCCCAAAAGCGCAAAGCCTTATCACTTAGACTTAAACATTTATCGCGGTTGCGAACATGAGTGTGCTTACTGTTTTGCGATTTATACGCATCGCTATATGGGAGATGCAAACTACTTTAAAGAAATCTTCATTAAAGAAAACGTTGCGGAAGTACTCGATATTGAATTAGGCAAACGCAAACACCAAGAAGTTCTTAATATCGGAGGTGTTTGCGATAGTTACCAACCAATTGAAGCAAAGATGCAATTAATGCGCAAAGTATTAAAGGTATGCATCAAACATAAAACACCCATTACCATCTCAACAAAGTCTAACTTAATCTTACGTGATTTGGACTTAATTCAAGAACTCGCAAAGTTGACTGCTGTGAACATCGCTTGCACCATCACTTGTATGGATGAAGCGAAACGACGCATCATCGAACCAAATACTACCCCTTCGCTATTGCGCTTTGAAACATTAAAAATAATCAAAGAGAACAGCGATGCCATCGTCGGCGTTCATCTGATGCCAATCATTCCTTATCTCAGCGACGATAGAGCCAATCTAGAGAGCATATACAAACACAGCGAACAAATACATGTCGACTACATTTTATGCGGTACACTGTATTTACGAGGCAACACACGCCAACAATTCTTTTCGATGATAGACAAGCACTATCCCCATTTAAAGAACGACTTGTACCAACTCTATACAAAAAATGATCGCAAACAATACAAACAACAACTCTACCAAATGATAAATGAGTTAAAACACACCTACCATGCAAACCATAATTATATGCATCCCTTAAAACAACGATTGCAAGACAAGCGAATCGAACAACTAAAATTATTCTAATCACAAAAAAAGAAAGTCGATTTCGACTTTCTTTCGTTTTCTATCCACTCTTTAAATTAAGCTAATTCAGAGAAGAATTTGATTGTTCTAACCATTTGGCTAGTGTATGAGTTTTCGTTATCGTACCAAGAAACAACTTGTACTTGGCTAGTTCCGTTACCCATGTCTTTTACCATTGTTTGAGTAGCATCAAATAATGATCCGTAAGTAATTCCGATTACGTCGCTTGAAACGATTTCGTCTTCTGTGTATCCAAATGATTCGTTAGAAGCAGCTTTCATAGCAGCGTTGATTTCTTCTACTGTTGGAGTTCCTTTTACTACAGCAATTAAAATTGTAGTAGATCCTGTGATTGTAGGAACACGTTGTGCAGAACCGATTAATTTTCCGTTTAATTCAGGAATAACTAAACCGATTGCTTTTGCAGCTCCTGTAGAGTTAGGAACGATATTAGCAGCAGCAGCTCTTGCTCTTCTCATATCACCTTTTCTTTGAGGTCCATCTAAAGTCATTTGGTCACCAGTGTAAGCATGAACTGTAGTCATGATTCCTGATTCGATTGGTGCTAATTTGTTTAATGCATCTGCCATAGGTGCTAAACAGTTAGTAGTACAAGAAGCAGCTGAAATTACTGTGTCTTCTGCTTTTAATACGTCGTGGTTTGTGTTGAATACAACTGTTGGTAAGTCGTTTCCTGCTGGTGCAGAAATAACAACTTTTCTAGCTCCTGCTTCAATGTGAGCACTTGCTTTATCTTTTGCAGTAAAGAATCCTGTACATTCTAATACTACGTCTACGTTTAATGCTCCCCATGGTAAGTTTTTAGGGTCAGCTTCTGCGTAAATTTTAATTTCTTTTCCATCAACTGTGATAGAGTCATCTCCTGCAACTACTGTATCAGCTAAAGCATATCTTCCTTGTGCTGAATCGTATTTTAATAAGTGTGCAAGCATTTTAGGGCTTGTTAAGTCGTTAATTGCAACTACTTCATACCCTTCTGCACCAAACATTTGTCTGAATGCTAGACGTCCGATACGTCCAAATCCATTAATAGCAACTTTTACTGTCATCTTCAAAGTCCTCCTTCGTTATCATTTAAATTATACTTTTATGCAAAGTTAATGTCAATTGAGAAATGCATAAGTTTTGTTAATTTTTTCACAATATCATTCACTTTCTTATTGAAAGCGCTAACTTCCCTATTTATCGCATCATTTCCACTATCCACATAGCTTTGGCAAACCCTTTTTTTCCAGTGAAAAAGCGTTGCACACGACAATTAAAAAGCCCTCCAGAAGGAGGACTTTTTTCTTTAAAAGAAGATTGAGAGAGTCATCTTTTAATTAATATTTTATTACGCAGCTCTTACGTCCCAAGGTACGTCGATGAATGGAGTATATCCTCCAGATTGGAACCAGATACCAACAGCACATCCAACAACTCCAATTACTAATAATAATGCGATACATTTAACTGGAGACCAGTTTTTCTTTTTGATCAAGAAGTAACACATTAATGTTAATGCTAATGGAATTAATGCTGGTAAGATACCGTTAATAAGACCTTGAAGGTCGATGAAGTTAGCAACTTCTTTTCCAGTTTCTGCATCAATTTTTGTACCATTTGGAATCATCATACCTAATGATGTAGCTCCATAGTTACATGTTAATGCACCAACTACGAATACCCCTAACATAGATGCAGCACGAGTGAACTCTTTTGCATTTTTTGTTAACATAGTAATCGCTTTTGCTCCAAGAGCGTAAGACCAGTTCATTAACCAGAAACGTAAACCCATTTGTACTCCGAAAGTAATTGCGAAGTATAAGATTGGACCAACGATGCTTTCATCGATAGCCATGTTAGCTGTAATACCAGCTGTAATAGGTACTAAAGTAAACCAGAATAATGCATCTCCGATTCCTCCTAAAGGACCCATTGCTGCAACACGTACCGAACGGATTGTGTTAATGTCAGCTTTTTGTTGTTCTAATGAAAGAACGATACCCATAACGAATGTTACTAAGAATGGGTGAGTGTTAAAGAACTCAAGGTTGTGTGACATTGAAGCACTTAAGTCTTCTTTGTCTGTATGGATTTTTTCTAATCCTGGTAAGATTCCCCATAACCAACCTGCAGCTTGCATTCTTTCATAGTTGAATGAAGCTTGTAAGTTCATTGAACGCCAAACCATTTTGTTTAATGTGCTTTTATCAAGGTTAGCAGCAGGCGTTGTATTTTTGTAAGTTGTCATATTAGATTCCATCACTCATACCTCCGTTTCCGCTACCAGCGTTTTCTTTAATCTTAACATTCATAGAGTAATCGTAAAGAGCGATTGCAATACCGATGAATGCTACTAACAATAATGTTGCTCCAGCAGTAGCAGGAATGTTTCCTAAAATTGCTGCTGCAGCGAAACCTGCAAAGTAAATTCCCCAAAGGTCGTTTGATAACATAATTTTTAATAGGATTGCAAACCCTACGTAACGCATCATACCACCAGCAGCACCAAGTCCTGCCATTACCCATGAGAAGTTAGTTGAGAATTCTTCTAAAGGTTTTTGAACAGCGTCTCCACTTACGTAAGCAATAACTGCCATTGTAGCGAATAAAGCTCCCAAAATACACATAGAAGTTAAGTTTACTGCTGTAATTCCTTTAGGACTTGCGTCTTCAGCAGCTTTGTCAGCTTTAGCCATTAAACCTGACATAATTGTAAATGTTAATGTTACAGCGTATTGTCCGAATACAGCGAAGATGATGGAAGCACCTAGTGCAGCATTTACATCTAATCCTGATTTAACAGCGAATACCATTGCAACGATTCCACCTAATACGGCGTTTGGAGGTTGTGCCCCACCAACTGGCATGTTACCAACCATCATTAATTCGTAAGTACCACCAACTACTAATCCTGTGTTTAAGTCTCCTAAGATAAGACCGATAATAGGACAAGCGATCATTGGACGGTATAATAATTCAGTTAATGAGAATTGGTCAATCGCAAAAATAAATGTTACGATTGCTAATAAAACAATTTGAATTACATCCATTGTGATTTCTCCTTTTTAAATTTTGTTTAATTTAATAATTCTTATTTAAATAATTATGAAAGAAATACGATAATCGACATAACACAAAAAAGAAAGAGGGACCATAACTCGCTCTGTAATATACATAATATGGAAATACAGTACTAAACAAAGCGAAATACCAAGTTGTGATAATTTTCAAAAAAGGGAGTAAGAAGTGCTTTTTCAATAAAAAAAGATACTTTTTCATTGCTTGTAAATAACACTGTGTTAGCTACATGATTGCTACTGGTTGAAAAAAACAAGCGAAAGGGGTATGTTAAAGCTAGGGTAGCAAACAAAAGTTAAGTAGTGAAGGAGGAATACGATGGCGAAAGCAACGATGAAAAATGCCAATGGAATGGGTTGCGTTTATAAGCTAAGTGGCAATCGCAGAAAACCTTGGGCAGCGTGCGTAACAGAATCCATATCGAAGATGGAGGGAAAGTACCAACAGAAACGTAAGATCATCGGGTACTATGAATCGTACGAACTGGCGGAGTTTTCTTTATGGAGTTATAATAAAAATCCAATCTTATTTGATAAGATGCGTGAGATGGGAACCCTTACCTTTGAAAATTTATACCAAGAATGGTCGAATACGAAATTTCGCTCGCTTTCCTATAATGCGATTAACGGTTACAAAGCGGCTTTTCAAAAGTGTGCGAGTATTAAGGATATGGCGATGTGTGACATTAAGACATTTCATTACCAAAAGATATTAAACGAAAGTACGTTGTCGGTAGCGAGTGACTTGAAGTTAAAATCATTGTTTGTCGTGTTGTCAGATTATGCGATGCAAAATGACATCATTAATAAAAACTATGCAAAGTATGTGGAAATCAATTATAAAAAAACAAAGGCTAATATCCATCGCCCTTTTAGTGAAGAAGAAATTGAGAAATTGATTGAAAACGATCGCTTGCCTTTTGTGGATACGATTATCATTATGATTTATACAGGATTTCGAATTGGGGAGTTATTGGCTATCAAAACCAAAGATGTCGACATTAAGACGATGTGCATCAAGGGAGGAAGCAAAAGCGATGCTGGAAAAGATCGCATTGTTCCTTGTCATATGAAAATTCGTTCTTATATTATGAAACATTATGTAGAAAACAGTGAGTACTTGATTCATGATGAGAACTTAAAGCGAATCGATTACCATAGTTATCGTAAAGAATTTTTTGATCCGATTATGAAACACTTAAAGATGAACCACTTGCCACACGATTGTCGTCATACGTTTGCGACGCGATTAAGTAATGTCGGTGCTAATACAACGGCGATCAAAAAGTTAATTGGACATGCGAATTATGAAACAACGGAACGTATTTATACACATAAAGATATGATGCAATTACGGACAGCGATTGAGAAATTAAAGTAGTTAGCTATTTGTTAGCTATGTATCAAAAAAAGAAAAAACCACTTCACGTGGTTTTTTGCTTAATTATAAATCGTTTTTGCATAATCGGTTGGTGTGATACCGAATTGTTGCTTAAATTTTCTTGAGAAATAGTGAATGGATGCGAAACCGAGCATATTTGATATCTCAGAAATCGTATAAATTGATTCTTTGATTAATATTTTACTCTTGTTTAACTTCAAATCACTAATGTATTGTTTTGGTGCTGTGTTTAAATTATTCTTAAATAAAGTTTGTAAGCTAGAGCGACTAATCGAGAATTGGTGACAAATCTCTTCAATCGTTAGTGCTGTATAAATGTTTTCGTTAATATAAATGATAATTTCATTCAATAATTCATTTTCAAACTTCTGTTGCATCGGTGTACTTGCCACTGGTGTAGAAGTTAAGAAGTCATATTGGAATAATTTTATGATTAATTCCTTCAAATAACAAATCATTAAATCCGTATCATAATAAATTTGGTTGTTGCTTACTTTAATAAAGTTATTTAATGCAGAGTGGATATCACGGTTGGCGTGAAATACACGATTGCTGATTAGTTCAGGATGCGCACAGTGCATATCGAACATAATCGTTAAGTAAGAACAAGATTTATTTTTTAATGTGTTTTGCGTATGGTGTTGATTTGGTGCATATAAAATGATATCGAAATTACTCAAAGAATAAAAGCCGGTATCAATCGAAGTTTCCAATTCACCATTATCAATGAATGTTAACTCCCACATCGAATGGGATTCGCCAGGGAATTCATAATTGGCGTTACGCACTTGGTAATAGTAAGCGAAAATTTCTTTGACCTCAATGGTTGGCACAACACGTTCATAAATGATGGGAATCTTATTGTACGAGTGAACCATTTTTCGTTTTGCACTAAATTCAGCAATGATTTCCACTTTTGCATTATTCGTAATACTGATAAAGTTAAAAAAGACATTTGCTTTGATCTTGATCATACGATGGATGACGAATTGCTCGTTGGCAGGTTCGTTTGCATCAGTAGAAACCACAAGAAGGACGATACCTTCGTTTACTTTGACATAAACATCTTCGTTATAGCTATAAAAGCTATCGATACTTTTATTTTTTAACTTTAATTCCACATGGCTCATTTTCAAGTATTGAAGTTTTGTTAACTCACTTGTGATAGCTCCATATTTTTGGAAAATAAAGCTTGTTGTTTTGTTAAACATAGCGATTCCTCCTTAAAAAAATAGGTACATGTTAATAATAACATAAAAGTACAAAATTGGAATCGAAAAAGACAAACAATAATACCATTAAAACTGATAGATAAAGGGTCTTTTGCACATAATTCACACAATATTTGCACAAACAACACTATTTTCAACTAAAAAATGCAAAATGGTAACGTTTTCAGGCGGAAAAACACACAATTTTGCTAGAAAAGTGCAAAAACGCTTAAATTTGACCATTTTTAATAAAAAGTGCAAAACCAAGAATAAAAAATGTAAATCACTATGGTATTTTTTGTGATAAGTTGTTAGTGAAATGAAGGGGCGCAATATGAAATCTCATCATAGCTAGCTCATCATAGCTAATTCATGAACGCTCTGATTTCAGTCAATAGAAGGGAGAGAGATAAAATGCCAAATATTTTATTAACAAGAATTGACAACCGTTTGATCCACGGGCAAGTTGCTACAATGTGGACTGGTGTTATTGGTGCTAACTTATTATTAGTTGCAAACGATAACGTAGCGGGCGATGAATTTAGACAAGGTCTAATGAACATGGCTGCTCCAGCTTACGCGCAAACAAGATACTTCACAGTTGAAAAAACATGTGCGGTAATCGACAAAGCAAGCGACGCGCAAAAGATCTTCATTATTTGTGAAACACCACAAGACGTATTACGTTTAGTAGAAGGTGGAGTACCAATTAAGAAATGTAACATCGGAAACATGCACATGGCAGAAGGAAAACGTCAAGTTGCTACTTCAGTTGCTGTTGATGACGCAGATGTTGCTGCATTTAGAAAGCTTCAAGAATTAGGTGTTGAACTGGAAATTAAACGTGTTCCAGACATCGCTTCTGAAGACATTAATAAATTATTTAAATAAGAATAACAAACAAAAAACATGAAAAAAGGAGAAAAATGATGGATGTAATTCAAATTATTTTACTGGCAATCGTAACCTTTATTTTTGCGATTGACCAATTCTCATTAACAGAGTTAATTTATCGCCCAATTATCGCATGTCCTATTATCGGTCTTATCTTAGGAGACGTAAACACAGGATTAGTTGTGGGTGGTACTTACGAATTAATGATGGTTGGTAACATGCCAGTTGGAGGAGCGCAACCTCCTAACGCCGTATTAGGTGGAATTGTTGCAATGGTATTCGCTGTGAAATCAGGATTAGATGTGAATGCTGCGCTAGGGGCTGCGGTCATTTTCGCAGTATTTGGTCAATACGCTGTAACCTTAACATTTACCATTATGTCAGGTTTAATGGCAAAAGCAGACAAAGCAGCTGCGGACGCGAGTCCAAAAGGAATTAGCGTAGTGAACTTAACTTCGATGTGTATCATTGGAGCATTGTTTGCATTATTGGCTGTCGCTGCTTATATGAGTGGGGATGCAATTCAAAAACCTTTGGAAGAATTCTCAACTAACTTCTCATGGGTAATGGCAGGACTTGCTGCTGCAGGTACAATGATGAAATACGTTGGGTTCGCAATTTTATTAAAGATTATGTTATCGAATGAATTATGGGGTATTTTCTTAGCTGGTTTTGCAGGAGCTACCATTATTGGAAGTATTCCAGCATTAAGAACACCTGGTGATATTGATGTTACTTTATTATTAATGGCATTTATCGGTATCGCAATTGCGATGTATGACTTCCAAATGAATACAGCAATTAAAAACAATGGTGGAAATGGAGGAATGAGTGATGGCATCTAATATGACAACTTACAAAAATACAACGCCTGCAGCAAACTTAGACAAAAAAGTATTGAATAAGATGGTATGGCGTTCCATGATGTTGCAAGCTTCCTTCAACTACGAAAGAATGCAAGCAGCTGGATGGTTATGGGGTATCTTACCTGGATTAGAAAAAATCCATACTGAAAAAGAAGACTTAAGTGCATCGATGACACACAACCTTGAGTTCTTTAACACGCACCCATTCTTAGTTACCTTCGTTATGGGTATCGTTCTTTCCCTAGAACAACAAAAAGCTGACATCAACACAATTCGTTCCGTGCGTGTAGCAGCGATGGGTCCATTAGGAGGAATTGGAGATTCACTATTCTGGTTCGCCTTGATTCCTATTACTGCAGGAATCACTGCAACAATGGCAAGCGAAGGAAATATCTTAGGACCGATCTTATTCTTTATTATTACTTTCGGTGTACAAATGGCAATCCGTTACTTCTTATTGCACTGGTCTTATGCATTAGGAGCCAACGCCGTATCCGCTTTAACCAAAAATGCAAAAGAGTTCACTCGTGCGGCATCTATGTTAGGAGTATTCATCGTTGGGGCTTTGGTTGCTAACTTTGGTAACACTACGTTAGGAATGGCAATTCAAAATGGTGAAAGTACAATCGAAATTCAAAGAATGTTCGATAAAGTACTACCAGGCTTAATTCCATTAGCGTTAACTTTAATGTGTTACTTCTTAATCAAAAAGAAAAACTTCACACCTGTTAAATGTATCGTATTATTACTATTCATCGGTATTGCAGGTTGTGCTGTAGGAATTTGGGCAGGTGATTACACGGCATTGATTCCTAACTTACCATGGCACGCTTAAGCCATTGATAAACAAAAGATGACTCTCTCAATCTTCTTTTAAAAAAACGTTATCCTAATTGGATAACGTTTTTTGATGTTGTTTGATTATGGTTTCAATTTGTTGCATCATCTTCTCTGCTTCTCCTTTTTCAAAAGGAGAACTCATCGCCTCATAATAGCGCTCATCAAAAGATTGCGCATTCGCATAATACCCCAAGTAGCCATTCGCGTAAGTAATGAAGCGAATGTTCTTATTCTTTACTTGATTACTCAATTCACTAAACAACTCTCCAGGTATGCAAACAAAATAATAAGCATTCATTTGAAACACCATAATGCCAAATGTATGGGTTGCTTCAGTTGGTGGGTTTTGGGCTAAAGTAACAGCCAGCATCGCTCCTTCACGATACGAATCTAACACCCGTATCGCTTGTGTGCTTTGCTTCTCTTTTTTTGCTGCTTCGACTTTGTCTTCCCACATCTTCAAATTAGCAAGTGCTTCTTCTACTGGCTGCACTTGCTTTCTTTGTAAGCTTATCGCACTTACAATACAATCCATGTGCAACTCAGAAACAGCGATTGCTCCTTCCTCTTTGGCTTTGATGGTATCATAGATCATCTTCGCATAGCGTTTTACTTCATCATACCCACTACCAACGCGTGTAAAGCGAGTAGAAATATCACCACAGCTCCCATTGAAAAACATCGCGAATTCATACTGGTCTGCATTGGCGAGTGCTTCCACAGCACCGACAAAATCACTGCTGACTTTTGTATTCAAATGATTCAAAACAGTAGGGTGGCAAGCATAGTGGTACAACACTACTTTTTTACCATTTTTTTGACTTAGGTAAGCCATACCCATCAATGGATCCCCTTGTTTGTTTTTGTCGTTACGATTGCTTCCTACCTTATCCATTACTGCACTGTTAACACGAATGCTACCTTCTTTCACATCGTTTATCGCTTCGACAATCGCTTCCTTCGTTTTGCTTACAAGCGTTTCTACGCGTGATGGATCAAAGGGTGTGAAAATATATTCGGTTCCTTTTAATACGCCACGATCGCTTTCTACTGTTCCTCCAAAGGAAGAATGGGTATGCGTTGCGCATACCAGCAAGTGATCATATGTTATCTTTGCTTGTTGAAGGCTTTCTTCTAATTGTTGGTAAACAACATGAGAGATTCCAACCAAATCATAGCTCACTACAACATAACGTTTCTTCTGTTCTTGAAACACCACTACCTTTGCATACACCTCATCCAATACTTCCTGTGCGATTCTCTCTTTCGCAAACCCCGCAAGTGCAATTGGCAAAGATGGTAAAATACGTACTTTCGCAAATCCCATTTTCATAGCATACCTCACTTATTTCTTGGTATCATTTTACCATAAACAAATAAAAAAAGATGGCCTAAGCCATCTCTTCATTAAATTCCGTCGCTTGCTTCTTCTTGCGCTGGTTTTT
>CAYJIZ010000006.1:0-120096 GCA_964370395.1 uncultured Erysipelotrichaceae bacterium | reverse complement strand
GTGTTAATCGTAGTCACATCATCATATTCAAAAATATGAGCAATTTCATTTAAATCAATTATTTTATTACCTTCATGAAATATATAATATCGAATGCAAGCACGAATGTTACCTTCTTCTCCATTGATTGCAATACCCTTAATACCATCTTTTACAACTGTGATGTGGAACTGGTCTAACTGTTTTTTCACATCAACCAAATCACTTTTTAAGGTAGTAAGTCCTATATATAATTCCTCGCTTAATTCACTTTGTGTTAAACTATCAATTTTATTCAATTCTTTTAGTAATAGTTTTTTCACTATATAATTAACTCTACCTTCGTGTGTTGTTGGAATATACATATCTACTTGTATCGTTTCTTCATACATTTTATCTATGTATTGTTCAAACAACGCTGTATCATTCACACTTAATAAATAACCTTTTCCTTTTGTCGCATCAATACTTGCGCAGTTATTTTCAAAACTATGATTGATAATTTTAATATCATTACGTAACGTTTTAGATGAAATGCCAAGAAAAGCGGCCAACTCTTCTCCAGATACATAATCTTTTTTATTTTCTAGAAAACTAATTATCTTTAATTCTCTTTCATTAAACATATGTATCACCTCATCCATCTATAGTATATCTACAAACTTATTTATGTCATAGACTATTCACTTCTCTTGCGAAGGGAAGTCTTTAAAAACAGAATTAGTATACCACATAAAGTCAAATGTTATAACAATTAAAAAGGATTAAAACATAGTTTTAATCCTGCTAAATATTTTACCCCATTAATTTTACATCAATTCTTTCACTTGGCCTTATAACTTTAAAACAAACTCTTCTTTTTCATTAAAGCTATCATAATTATTTATGTGCCTTATTATCTCGATAAAATACACATGACTCATATGGCTTTAATACCATTGTTTCATTTGCTGTCACTGCATCATAATTACTTAAAATACATGTATAACCTTCTGTGTCATGCAATGTAATAGAACACGGTTTATCATAAAAGTTATTTAACACAAGTACCTCTTGATTCCTATAATGACGTTTGTAAGCAAAGACTTGTTTGTGTGATTGTAAAACTGGCTCAAACATACCTTCACTAATTACTTTGTATTTCTTTCTTAATTGTATTAATTTTTGATAGTAATAAAAGATTGAATTTTCATCTTTTAAGCTTTCCTCTACATTAATACTAACATAATTCTTATTGGCTTCAATCCAAGGTTTCACATTTGAAAAACCTGCGTTTTCTTGCGTATTCCACTGCATTAGCGTTCTTGCATTATCACGTGATTTCGCCATAATAATCGCCATTGTTTCTTCTTCGCTTTTTGCTTCTGCTTTTAAAATTTCATAATAATTCGTACTTTCTACATCTCGGTACTCACTAATATTTGAGAAGTTCGCATTTGTCATACCAATTTCTTCCCCTTGGTAGATATAAGGCGTACCACGCATCATATGCAATGCAGTAGCAAGCATCTTCGCTGACTCTTTGTGATAATTGGTATCATTTCCAAAACGAGAAACACTTCTTGGTTGGTCATGGCAATTCCAAAATAAAGCATTCCACCCTTTTTTATCTTGCATACCCACTTGCCAATCGTTGAATAGTTGTTTCAACTCCATAAAATCAAAATCCATTAAACTCCATTTTTGTTTCTCTTTGTAATCTACTTTTAAATGATGAAAATTGAACACCATTGCTAATTCATGTTCGTCTTCCCCAGAGTAACGAGCACAATGGTCAATCGTTGTTGAACTCATTTCCCCTACCGTTATGAAATCTTTGTCTTTGAATGTATTTTCATTTAAGTACTTTAAATACTCGTGAACTCGTTTTCCATCTGTATAAAAACGACGCCCGTCCCCTTCAAAGTCATCTTCAAACACATCAGGTTTAGAAATTAAGTTTACAACATCAAATCGAAACCCTTTTACCCCTTTTTCAATCCAAAAGTTAACAATAGAAACCAATTCTTTTTTCACATCTTCGTTTTCCCAATTTAGATCCGCTTGTGTTTTATCAAACAAATGCAAGTAATATTCATCAAATGCTGCAACATACTCCCAAGCATTTCCTCCAAATTTTGAAATCCAATTCGTAGGTGGTTCTTGGTTGTTTCCTTTTTTAAAAAAGTAATAGTCTTTGAATTTTTGTTCGCCAGCTAATGCCTTTTGAAACCACTCATGTTGTGTTGATGTATGATTGAATACCATATCAAACATTAAACCGATATTTCGTTTTGCTGCTTCGGCAATCAAATGATCTAAGTCTTCCATCGTTCCAAACATGGGATCGATGCTGCGATAGTCTGCAACATCATACCCATTGTCTTTTTGTGGAGAGACAAAGAAAGGATTAAGCCAAATATAGTCAATGCCCAACAATTGTAAATAATCTAATTTCTCACAAACCCCTTTTAAATCACCGATACCATCCCCATTCGTATCATAAAATGACTTAGGATAAATCTGATAGACAATTTTATCTTTAAACATAGTACTCCCTCTAGAATATTTCTTTTAAATTCGTATTTCCTGCACTTACTTCTTGTTCGTTTACTGACACTTTTTCACCTGAAGTAATAATAACAGGTGATACCACTGATTTATTGTGTTCTTTCAAGAAGTTTAAATCAACTTCCATTATTAATTGTCCTTCTTTTACAATATCGCCTTGCTTAATATGTGAAAGGAATCCTTCCCCATTTAATTCAACTGTATCCATACCAATATGCAATAACACTTCTAATCCATCTGGACGTTTTAATCCAATTGCATGTTTGGTTGGGAAAATCATACTTACTTCCCCATCGAAAGGAGCTTTGATCGTACCATCTTCTAGTACAACAGCAAATCCATCACCCATCATACCAGTGGAAAACACTTTGTCTTCTACGTTTTCCAAGTTGATTAATTTTCCACTCATCGGTGAAACAAATTCTTTCTTTCCTTCTTTTGCTAACATTTTCTTACTGAATAAAATAGTTAAAGCAATCGTTAAAACAAAGACTCCAATTTGTCCTAAGATATAAGCACCCCATTGTTCGGGGAAGATCGATAAGAAACTTAACGCTCCTCCAACTCCAACACTTGTTGCTTTGATTCCCATTAATCCCATGTATGCTCCACCGATTGTACCAGTGATCATAACAGCGATGAAAGGAAATTTATAACGTAAGTTTACTCCATAAATAGCTGGTTCTGTAATTCCTAAGAATGCTGCAGTCGCACTTGTCACTGCTACATTCGACATTTTCTTATGTCTACGTAACAGGTACCACATTGCGATACACGCTGCCCCTTGTGCAATTGTAACAGGTTCCCCTACTGGCCATAATGTTACGTATCCTAACGTTCCAGCCATTTGTAAATTCACACCTAAGAATAAATGATGCATTCCTGTAATAACTAATGGTGCTGAAATCAAACCGTATACTGCTCCACCTAATAGTGGTGCTACTTCGAATAATGATACTACCCCTTGCGTGATGTAATTCGCTCCAGCCATTGTAATTGGCCCAATCACAACAAAGGTAATAAATCCTGTAATTAATAAACTTAGTGGTGACACAAGTACTAATTGTAGAGCATCTGGCAATAAACGTTCAAATGTTTTTTGGCATTTCACTAAGATATAAGAGGCAACCAAAACCGGTAACACTTGTCCTTGGTAAGCAACTTGCGCTACTTGTAAACCAAAAATGTTCCATGTTGGTGTTGCACTAGGATCTGCTGCATAAGTATAAGCACTCGTTAAGTTTGGATGAACTAATACTAATCCCAGTACAATACCTAACACTGGATTTCCACCGAACTTTTTCACTGCAGAATACCCTACTAATGCCGGTAAGAATGTGAACGATGTATTCGCTATTAAATTCACAACGTCATAAAAACCTTGCCATATTGGATGCATTTCAATAAAAGATGCATCTGCATAGAAAATACCTGGATTTCCCATTACATTATTAAGACCCATCAATAAACCAGAAGCTACAATCGCTGGAATAATTGGAATAAAGATGTCTCCTAATAATCGAATCAATTTTTGAAACCAGTTTTTATCTGCGTTGGCTTCTTCTTTGATTTCACTTGTACTTACTTCTTTAACATGTGTTTGTTGAATAAATTCATCATAAACTTTTTTAACATTTGGACCAATCACAACCTGAAATTGTCCTCCCGCTAAAAAGTTCCCTTGTACTAAATCGTTTTCATCCAATGCTTTAATATCAACCTTAGTTTGGTCTTTCAACATTAGACGTAGACGAGTAACACAATGTGTAGCACTCTTAATATTATCAACACCACCAAGTGCTTCAACAATTTTTGCTACGTTATCGCTTATTTTGCTCATTTCATTCTCCTCCTTATTTGGAATAATCAATCAATACTTGTTCGAACAAGTGTATGATAACTTATTCGAATGTGTTTGTCAACATTTTTTATTAAAACGCTTACATTTAAAATAAAAGTTGATTATTAAAGGAATTATGCTACAATATACTTGTTCGAATGAGTATGTTAGGAGACATTATTATGAAAATAAATAGAATCCCTTTTAGTTATTATGGTTCTTACTTATCTATTGTAGAAGAAAATAACGAATTATACATTCGTTCGTTGCATGGTAAATCAAAGAAATGCATGAACAGTATGAAAATAATTCCTTTGTATAAAAACAAAAAATGCAATTATACAATCGAAGCTTCCTTTAATGAAATTATACTACACTTCCCTGATGGGGTTGGAAAAATTTGTTTTATTGACGAAAAACGATTATTGGTGAAAGCATTTCATCCAGAAATTAGTTTTTTAATCGATACCCTTCCTGTATACAATTACGAATACAATTATTATTTACAAAATGATACGACATCGTACTGTATTATTAATAGTTATAAAAACTTAACGAAATACTTAGTGTATCCTCAACAAGGCAACATTAGTCTTGAACAAGATATACACATCAGTAATATTGGAAGTACAGACACATCCAACAATACATCGACAATTTCCTTACAACAAAACGAGGATGAAGAATTGTCTTTCATTATTGAAGATATCGCAACAAATACGAATATTCCAAGTACGAACTACTTCGATTATGAGATTTGCGCAAGCAATGCCCTTTTAAACTTTATGGCATTTTATGATGCCTTTCATATCCAAGAAGAAAAATACATTGAGAAAGCAAAAGAAGCTGCCTATGTTTTATGGTCAAACACAGTTGCCCCTCAAGCAAATTTAAAACGTTATGGTATCTATGCTTCAAGCCATCACTTCCCTGGTATATGGAGTTGGGATAACGCCTTTGCCTCATTGGCATTAAGTGGCCACCATGATGAACTAGCATTTGCAAACATGGAAGTAGTTTTTGATCACCAAGATGAACTAGGACAAATTCCAGGTTCTCTAAGCGATTCCACTATTCGATGGAACTTTTCAAAACCTCCCGTTCATGGTTACTTCTTTTTAAAGATGATGGAACACCAGCACTTTAACGAAACACAACTTAAAAAAATCTATGATTGGATTGTGAAACTAACAAATTTCTATTTCACTTACAAAGATAGTAATCAAGATGGCATTTGCGAGTACCAGCATGGTAACGATAGCGGACAAGACAACAGTAGTGTGTTCGCTGATTTAGTCGTAGTTGACTCTCCTGATTTAACTGCATTCTTAATTAAAAACTTAGATTGCCTAAGCAAGATTGCCAAATTATTAAATAGGGAGGAAGAATGCCTTTTGTACCAACAAAAAGCAGATGCATTAACAACTAAGTTCTTAGCACACTTTATTCAAGATGACCTCCCTATTGCGATGCATACATATACAAAGAAACAAGTTGGACACAAAGCTCTATTGCCTTATATCTCACTTATTTTAGAAGATCGTTTACCAAAAAACATACAAAAAGCGATGGTAGCAAAAATAAAAGACGAGTACATCACACAATGGGGTATTGCTACCGAACAAGTAAATAGTGAATTCTATTGCAGTGATGCATATTGGCGTGGGCCTATTTGGGCACCTTCTTCTTTATTAATTATTGAAGCACTAAAAGCATGCAATGAAAATGATTTAGCAAATAGCTTGATCGATAAATTCAAAACCTTAATCAACCAATCAAGTTTTTATGAAAACTTTGATGCCATTAGCGGTGTTGGATTACGCGATTGTTCTTTTTCTTGGACCGCCGCTACTTTCTTATATTACTTAAATAAATAATAAAAAAAGCTTTGTGATAGTGTATAATAGTGGATAAGGGGTTGGTGATACGAATGAAACCGAAGTTTTATGACATCTACGTTGATTTAAAAAACAAGATAGAAAGCAATCAATATCCAAAAGAATCATTTTTGCCATCAGAAAGTGCATTGATGCAAGAATACGACTGTTCTCGTTATAGTTTGCGTAGTGCTTTGGCACAATTAACGAGCAATGGTTATACACAATCATTACATGGAAAAGGGGTACAAGTAATCTACACCCCTAACACATCCACTAAATTTGTATTAGGAGGAATTGAGTCGTTTAAGGAGTTTGCGATTCGTAACCATATGGTATTTCATACGATTGTTAAAACCTTTGCCATCACTACAATTGATGAGCCACTTTCTCAACTTACTTCTTTTCCAATTGGTGAAGAAGTCTATTATATCCAACGTCTTCGTTATATAAATGGCGAAGCATTAATCATTGATGATAACTACTATCGCAAAAAATACGTTCCTGGATTAACGAAAGAAATCGCGGAATCGTCGATCTTTAATTATTTAGAGAACACGTTGAATGTGAAGTTAGCAAACATTCAAAGACAAATATCAATTGAGAAAGCAAACGAACAAGATGAAAGGATCATGCCACTTAATGATTTAAACTGTGTGATTAAGATTACAAGTCACACGTATTCTGATAAAGGTTATTTATTTGAATATACACAATCAAGGCATCACCCAGACCATTTCATCTTTGCAGATCAAATCACAAGCAGAATAAAATAAGTGCAAATCTTACGATTTGCACTTTTCTTTTACTCTACTAATTTTGCATCCAATTCTTTCACTTGTTCCTCTAACTCTAAAATGAACTCTTCTTTTTCTTTGATTGCTTCTTCCATATCATTAATGGCTCTTTCTCCTAATAACCCTACTATCTCATCTTGCATATGCTTAATTTGACGTTTTTGTTTTTGAATTAAGTCCAATTTACGCGTACGCGCATCAATGATACTTTGACGCCATTGTTCTTGTTTTTGTTCATTGTATTGTTTTAAACCAGCAAAATAGGCATCATTAACTTTACGGAAAGAATCCCATAAATCATTTTCACGTGTTTTACCACAACTTCCAATTGCTTTCCATTGTTGTGCTAATTCTTTCAAAGCTTGTGTATTTTCACGAGAATAATATGCTTCTTCCTGAATTGCTTGCGCCTTTTCTAACAACACTTTTTTCGCATCAAAGTTTTTATCATGTTGTTCACGTTGTGTTTCATAGTACGCATCTCTACGTGTATAAAATGCTTGTCTTTGCTCATTAAACGCTTCCCACAACGTATCTTCCACTTCTCTTCCAGCGCTACCTACCGCTTTCCACTGTTCCATTAATTCACGGAATACAGCACCTGTCTTTTGCCACTCATCACTATTTGAAACTGCTTTTGCTTTCGTAATGATTTCTTCTTTTACTTGTTTAGCATTTTTAAATTGATCCTGTAAGTTTTCCCAGTGTTCTTCTTTTTTCGCAAAGAATACATTACGAGCTTCATTAAACGCAGTCCATAAACGTTCATCGTTATCTCTGCCTGCACTTCCAATTTCTTTCCAGCGTTGCATCAAAGTATTGGCACTTGCTGTCGCATCTTTAAAGTTACTCGCTCCTTTTAATTGTTTTGCTTCCTCAATCAATTCTTGCTTCATTATTT
Source organism: uncultured Erysipelotrichaceae bacterium (assembly GCA_964370395.1). Lineage (GTDB taxonomy): Bacteria > Bacillota_I > Bacilli_A > Erysipelotrichales > Erysipelotrichaceae > JBGUVL01. Next base: position 112,152 of record CAYJIZ010000006.1, on the reverse strand, counting down.
CATTTGCTTTATAAACTTCATTTTGTTGACGATAAAACACATCTAAAATCGCATCGAATTTTTCGCGCAATGTTTCCTCATACGCAGAGTCCCAAAACGCAATCTTCTTCCATCGACGACGCAAATCATTTGCTGCGCGTAATGTTTGTGACAAATCTTCTTCTACTTGCAATTGTTGTGCTTCCTCAATTAACTCTTCTCGTAATTGAATATCCTCATCAAAATCATTTTCTTCGTACATGTTATCGTAATCAGCCATTTTCTATTCCTCCTATCAAATACTTTTTATCTAAATTTCACTACTTCAACAACACTTAATAGCAATATTATACCATAAATTGGAATAAGAAAAAATGCGCATTTCCACGCATTTTATTTATAAGTAATCGGATAAGACAAATGTTTAGGAAGCTTTGTATCGCAATTCCCTTTTGCTCTGTTCACTTGCTCTTGACTCAAAAAAAGAGCTTGGCTTAAGTCTGCATTTTTAAAATTTGCATCTCTGGTATCTGCTCCTAAGAAAACACTCTTTCCAAACTGACACCCTTCAAAATTCGTTGCGATCAACAATGTCATAGTAAAATCATTAGAATCCAAATTCTGCTTTGCGAAATTTTTGCCTAGACAGTGATTCACTCTTTTTAAATGCAGATTACGTAACACATCTTTGATTATTTTATTTACACTTGCACGATACTCATCTAGTGAAAACTGCAGTAATTCACTTGTTGGAGCATTGGCAATCAATTCATTTTCATTGTATAAATATTGTAGCTTCGAAATACTTGTCGCATCCTTCGCAATTCGTTTTGCTTCCAGAATATAATAACGAATTTGAAACAGTTGAAAAACAATAGGAAACACTTCAAACATTTCCTTTTCTATCTCTTTGTTTTGTTTCCATGTTTCTTTCTTGTAACGTATTTGAGTTATGAACTGCCCTGCTCCAAAACAATCGTAGCCAATGCAACCACTAAGTCCTTTCTCTACTAATTGTGGATGAATTTGACAACGATAATCTTCTAACAAATAATGACACGCCTCCATTGCTTGCTTATCATAAGGAAAGCCATCCATCTTCGCAAAATATAAGGCAGCACAACACAATCCACAACATTGGCTACAATCCGCTTTCATCTCTTCTTGTTTACGCATTAATTGATTCATCTTCTTCCTCACTTGTTTTTATTTTACCTCAAGCATAAAAAAACGCAAGCTATTATCGCTTGCGTTTTTACTATCACTCTTGCTCTTGTGCTATGTTATCTTCTTCTTTTTCAATTGGTAGTTTGCTACCTTGATCACATTGTCTTAATAAGTAAGCAAACACAAATAAAGATACGCTATAAAACAAATAACTAAAACTGTTTGTCATTACATATTGCACAACCTTTCCAAAACTTTGTGATACAATGATTTCTTTTTGTTCAATTAAGGTAGCCATATACCCACAAGTTTGAAAAAGCATATACCCATAATACAGTAACGTAAGTATTCCTAATACAAGAAGTACATTACTCATGAATTTTGCATTTATTCTTTTATTCGATATCTTCATATTGTTTCTCCAATCTTCGTTTTTTGTATACATAAATAGCACTTACCAGTACAAACAGAATAACAAACGGAATCCAAATATAAACAACAAGAGAATCGTCTTTAATCGCTGCCAAACGATCTTTAATCGTCTTACGTTGTTGGTTTGTTAAATCTAACTCTAACATTTTTTGCAACACTTCTTTTTGTTGTTTTGTATCGCTTGGAAGATTACGAAGCAACTGTTCAATTAATTCATCTAATTTTGCTTGACGACGTATTAATAGCTCTGTCGTATTTTCTCCCTTAGAATTGGTGATTTCTTTTTCAATGTCTTCCACATCTTTCATCGCATCTCCAATCACATCATTACTTCCATCACCCGGTTGGTTTGGATGATTTGGAGTAGTTGGCTTATTTGTATCTCCTGGTTTGTTCGGTTTGCCTGGTTGTTCAGGATTTTCTGGATCTGGCTTTTCTTCCACTTTACCACTATCTGGATCAACTCTAAAAGACTTAATCTTATAGTTACCCACATTATCCGTTGCAATGATCCAATAATTATCATTGCTGTTTCCATTCACTTCTGCTTTGAATTCCCCTTTGGTTACATAGTGTTGGTTCCCCGCTTTTTCAAGAACATAATCTTTCTCAAGAGGTTTTGTACGAACACTAACTTCACTATATGGATTTTCACTTGTGATAAATACTTGATGAACTCCTGTTTCAATGAAGTCTAAGTTTTTTGGTGCGTCGTTCACCTCAAGTTCAACACGATATTTATTATCATCATTAATTTGGTTTTCATATACTATCATTAACGGTGACAAGCGATCAATCGTATCAATTTGTGCAGTTTTTTCTGCGGTTGTACCTGTTTCATTTTTTACTACTAAATCCACATAACCATTACTAATAAATCGTTGTGTCTTCGATTTAGAAAATGTTTCTCCACCATCAAATGAATAAGATAGTGTTGTTGCATCATTCAACGGATGAATTTCAACATCTACCCAACGATTCGTGTTTTCTTTCGGTGTGATTTCATATGTGAATTCAGGAATTGTTGTATCCAACTTCACATCAAAGCTAACCACATCACTTCTTGCTCCATCAGCAGCAGTTACTCTAAAGTAATACGTATATTCACCATTGTCACGATGCGTTATCCAATATTCATCATTCGCATCTGGGTCCATTACTTTCCAAGTCTTATTATCAAGTGAATACTCATATGTACTTTTCCCTATTTGTGTTTCTTCTACGCTGACTTTAAGTGCTATTTCGCTTCGACTCCATGTTCCTGAAACATATTCATCATCAAATGCATCAAACCCCTCTACTTTCACAGTTGGTGGTGCTTGTAAATCGTCAATTGTAATGTGTACTGGATCACTTGCTACACCTGCATTATTTACTAATACAAAAGTATACGTACCATTTCTTGTGACTTGAATACCTTCTCCATAGTGAGAAGTAATATCCTCTTTATTAAATAAACCATTATCCGAAGACACGTGCACCTCTTTTATATCGGAAGCCCCAATTTTGTCCACAATAATTCCTACTTGGTGCGATGTAGAGTTTCCTTGATTCACATGAATTTCTGGTTTTACTGTATCTTTTCGTACTTCTACTAGGTAATCTTGTGCAACATTTCCTGCCACATCACTCGCTTTAATCGTTAATTGATTTGACCCTTCATGAAATTGTTTCGCATCAATTACAAATTTTCCATCTCGTGCATCCGCATTGAAAGTATACGTGTGTTGTTTCGTATTTTGAACAATATCATAACTTCCTTCTTTCACTCCAGATAAATTATCCTTTACAACCGCATTAATGAAAGTATCATCACTGATAATCCATGTCCCTGCTTTGTAATCTGTTTCAATTACAGGTTCACTGGCATCAATTGTAATTCCATCACTCGAAATGTAATGCACATTTCCAGCGACATCTTTTATTTTTACATAAATCACATACTCGTGATCAACTTTTAAACTCGCAAGAACCACATCTTTGTTTTCTTTCAATGCTGTTAGTTGTTGAGCAGGAAGCGTTTCCCATTGTGCATTTGACAATTGTTTAATACTTGTTAAATCATTTGCAAACTTCGTCAATTGTTTGTCTTTTCCTGCTGTAGCAACATAATACTCAACTGATTTTAGCCCACTTGAATTTATCGCATCTTTCACATTACGTAATATTACGTTTTGTGCTTCATGCAATCCATATTCAATTGATATCGTGCGATTTGCATCTGTCCAAGTTCGCGTATTTTGTGCTGTGGTACTTAACTCTCCTGTTGGTTTTGTTGTATCAACTTTAACTTTAATAGTAGTAATGTCTTCTTCTTTTGTATCTGTATTTGTAATACGTAAGGTATACGTCGTTTCGCCTTCTGGTGCTTTAATGAAAGCATACCCATCTTCATTTGCTGCTACTTTTTCCCAAACATTATCACCAGTATGGTATTCATATTCAAAACCACTTACATTTTTAGGGTTGTTATAAAAACGCACATTAATGGCAGGATACCAATCATCAGTTGCATTAACTAAAATACCATCTTCATCAACCGTATCAACAACAATTTTTACTGGTGCTTTTTCGATGTTTCCAAATTCAATTGTTTCAATACTTTCAATGCCTAAGTTGTTAACAACTTTTACATAAATTGTTCCTTTTTGTGTAACTTTTAATCCATCCATATAAGTATTAGTAATAGTAGTCCAAGATTTTTCCTTATCAAATGAATCTCCAGCTTTAACAAACTGATAACTTACTTCCTTTAAACCAGAAACACCTACTTTTGGATCCATTGTAACTTTTTTTGTTGACCCAAGATTAATCGTATCTCCCTTTAAATTTGCCGTTGGTAAAACCGTATCTTTATTAATTACAATCGTTTCATTTGCAACGTTTTTCGCTTTGTCATACCCTTCAACTACCAAATCGTATTGCCCATCAGGAAGAGAAGTAATATCATAATTTCCACTTGAAATATCATATTGTTCTTCCATATTTTCACCATTAAGCGTATATTTAATCTTCAAAATATCTTGCCCTGATAACGTATCACTTAACGTTGTAGGTAAGACTGCAAACGGATTAGTAATCCACTTCGTAGCTGAAATTGGATAATCATAATCTATCATTTCACTTTTATCAATTGTTAAAATAGGTTTTGTTTTATCAATGATTGCGCCATCACTACCTAAATAACGAACATTACCAACCTTATCTGTAATTTTTACAAAGATTGTGTAAGCTTTATCACCAACAATAGGAACATTAACCTTGTTATCTATTTCAATATTTCCATTCTTCCATCCACCGTTTGTTGCAACGTATTCTTCAATCGTATCTGGTGTATAGCTTTCATCTGTATCCTCTAATAAGATATAGTCAACTTTACCTATCCCACTTAAGGCATCACTAGGTGTGACAACAAACAATTGATCACTATTATAGTAATCTTTAAATTCTGGTTTAGAAATAAAATCTTCCCAAGATTTATCTACTAATGTGATCTTTCCAGTAGGTAATTGCTTATCAATTTTCACAACGAATGCAGTTATGCTACTTTCCATTCCAGCTTCACTAACAATTTTCATCTCAATATCATAAGAACCTGTTTGACTCAACAAAATCGAAGCTTCATAATCATTTTTACGTGTTGTAGATTGCCAATCAGAAAAATCTGAGTCACTTGTTTTCTTTATGCGATAAGAGTATTTTGTATTTCCTTTATTGTCTGCACTATTTTCAAAGAACACTTTTACATTATCCCTTGTCCACGTATTACTTGTATATGCATTATTATCACTTACAGTGATTGCTCTTACATTCACAGTTGGTTTTGTTTTATCAATGGTATCAAATGAAATGGAAGCAATATTAGATTCTACTTGCGCACCATTTATATATTTGATATAGTATGTACCATTTTCATCAACATTATATTTGTGATTGTTATTATTGTATTCATCTGTAATATCAATCCAAGTTCCATTATTTTCACAAGGGTTTCCATAGTCTTGTCGTTGCGCATAAACTTTATCTACGCCACTAGGTCCAACGTTTGCTAAGATTTCAATGTCTTTGCTTTGTTCATACTTTGTGATATCCCCTTTTAATTCTAATGTTGGAGCGATGGTATCAATTTTTATATGCACTTGTTCACTATGTGCATTACCTGCATTATCCACTGCCGTAACAATAAATTCGTAATCACCATCTACAAGATCTTTTACAATGGCATTCCCATCCTTATCTAGTTTAATAATATAAGGATCACTAACTTTACCATCTACATATTCTAAATGGTAGTCAACATATCTTTCATCTACTCCAGAAAGTTCTTCTTTTACATTTATTTCTACTACGCCATCCTTACCAGTTACCCATTTATTTTCATTTGGATACGTAATCGTAATATAAGGTGCCGTTTTATCAATAATAAATCCATCTGTGTTGCTATAAGTCACATTTCCTGCAACATCAATTGTTCTAAGATACATAATTTTTTTCATTTCCGTATCTAATTTCAATTGGTATTCTGCTTCACTTTTTGAAACCCAAGAATTAACACTATCCAATTCTTTCTTAGTGTATTCCTTATCGGCTAAGAAATAATCATTACTAGCAACACCACTTGTTTCATCACTAGCGATAATATCCAAAATAACATCATTTTGAAAATATGTTTTAAAACTTAGATCTTTTTTTAATTCCGTATATATTTTCTTTTGGTTCATCTCAATACGATTGCTTGGTGCAATGGTATCTTGTTTATATTTCACTTGTTTCGCTTGTGAAATCAGTGCCTTATCACCAGCTTTTTCTGGTATTTTCATCAGATAGTAAGTCATTCCTTCTCCATCTTTTGAAAAGTCGCCATCTTCACTACTAAAATAAGGTTGCCAGAAAGAGTTTTCAGCACTTGTACCTTCTGGATCCAATTCACAGTTTCTTGAAATTAAATAACCTTTTGGAGCAACGACTTCTACAATATTGTTGTACCAACCCGTTTTTTCATTAACAAGTGCTCGTTCCCCTGTTTGTTTATTAATAATCTCACCACGAATAATAGCAACTTCATCCGTATCATACGCTTGCACTTTAAACGTAACTGTATCAGGTGTCATATAAAGTAAATAATTGTCATTATCATACTTTCCATAATCCAATCCTAAGTCACCAATACGGAACGCATACTCGCCAACACCTTCTCCACTTTCACGAATCATTTTACCATCTTCTTTTAATGTGACTTTATCACCTTCTACAACGTTATCTAAATGGTATTTATAAAGTGGTTCATTATCTCCAGAAAACTTTATTTGATCTTTTTCTGGTACTACATAAATTGGTCTTTTTAATATTTCAAACTGTGTCGTTCTTGTGCTATCCGTAGTAAAGTTACCTTTTCCATGAATGACTACCGTTGCGATTCCCGCTTTAATATTGTTTTCATAAGTTAATGTATAATCAATATTTTCTTTTAAAATACGACCATTTAACATAACCGTTGGTTTGGATTGTTGTGGTTTGCCATTATACACCACATTTGCTGGTGCATTTACCACAATACCACTTATGTCTTCGATTGATGTTGGCAATATTTCATATTGTAAGGTTGTTGATTTCGTATAATTACCAATTCCCACAACACTTACAACAACAGGACCTACTTCGGTTAAATTAGAATACGATAATGTATAGTCTTTTCCTTCTACCATCTGTTTGCCCTTCAACCAACCATCAAGAGGAGGTGAAGTTTGTGAATAACTTGTATAATATAAATTTTTCAAACTACCTGGTGTAGTCGAATAATTTGCATTATTAAATTTGATTTCAGAAATATCTGCAGGAATTATATTAAAATAGTTATTGAAATTACCGGTATATTCTCCAATTCCTGTAATAACAATTTTTGCTCGTCCTACTTCTATATTATTTTCATATTTAAAAGTATAGTCTATTCCTTCTTTTAATTCTTTCCCATCAAAAGTTACTTTAAATGGTGGTTTGATTTCACTTCCTGTATACTCTTGGTCATCTATCTTAGAAATCGAAAACAGATTTGCACCTGCAGCTATGACATTTAATTGCACAGGTTCACATATAAATTCTTTATACCTGCTTCCTTCAGTAACAGTAGCATTTACATTAATTATTCCTATATTTTTAGTAGATTCTACTGTAATAGTATCTGCTGTGGATTCTGTAACTGTAAACTGAACATCAGGTGTACTAGGATCAGCTTTTACATCCCACTTAACTTGACCACCATCCGTTTGTAATCCCACAACTTTCACTTTAAAGGTATTATATATTGTTCTAGTATAAAAACCTTCTGTTTCTTCAAGATAAGCAGTTAAATCTCCTTTTTCAATGGTATATTCTCGAGTTGTTTCATTTTCTACCCACTGTGGTTCATAATCCTGCCCTTTTCCAATAAAACGGTAAGTAACCGTTCCAGGACCATATAAGTCACCTACTGTTGCAATGTCATACGCTTTAGGATCTACATTGATTCCTGTACTTGAAACAATAGAAATCTGTGGATCTACAGGTTTTCCTGTATATTTACCAACTGCGGGATTGAAAGTAATCTTTGTATCTTTGTGTGATAAGTCTATGATTGTACGTATAGGTGTTTTATCATCCCCTGGATCTTGGTCAGGTCCTCCACCATTTCCGGTATCACCTTCCTCAGGCCATGTTATATTTTCGGATTTATCAATCGTAATAGCACCAGCACCTCCACCACTATTTATTGCACGGCCTTCATCACTTGATCCACCATCACGAATCCACAATTCATAACGTCGTCCCATTCCAGATCCAGTTTTGGCTTCGGGTGTTTCCCCTCCACCTTGCAAACGAAAAGCCCAAGCACAGTCGGTTCCATAACCTCCCCACATTGAATATTCGTTTACATTACTCGCAGATCTACCACAAAAGTCATATCCATTACGACGTTGTTGTGGTTCAGAACTAGCATTACGAGTCGTATAAATAAAACCACCATTACGTCTTGCTTCTGCATCATCCACACTCACAATATCACCGGAATAAGAACTTACTTTTAAAATATATCCACCTGCATCATGCCCTGAACCCGCAAGGGTTGCTTCCATGATTCCAGTTTGTCCACCTTGTCCATAGTGTTTAGGGTCTAATCCACCTTGCCCTCCTTTTGGACGAATACTTGAATATTTTGGTTGCCCAATATAGTAGGCGAAGAAACCACTTCCTCCTCCACCTCCGGCACCCCAGCCGCGGCCTCCACCGCCACCAGCGCCTCCAGCTTTAGGGAAAGCTGCAAGGGAAGTAGTACGAACTCCTTCTCCATCGGCTCCTCTACCACCATTATCTCCAGCACCACCACCGCCACCGATTGCGACAGCAGGGAAACCTCCCCCACCACCGCCACCGCCACCGGCACCAGATGATAAGTTAATATATATGAAATAGTAATCTCCGTCAGAACGACCACCATTTCCTCCTTTTCCTCCTCGGCCTCCAGCTCCAGCTTCAGTATTTAAGTTAAATCCTCCTAGTAATGTCACCTTACCACAATCTTTACCTTTTGCAACTGTTCCACTACCATTAGTACCACCACGGCCCCCAATCGCAGCTGAGGCACCATTTCCACCTTTTCCACCACGACCAGCACTTGGACTTTTATTGCTGTGACCATCGCCACCATTAAATCCATCTTCTCCTTTATTAGCGTTTCCACCCTTTACATTTAAAGTAGCATCTTTGTCACCTTGGATAGTAAGTTCATTACTATAGGTACCAATTTTTTCAACTTGGATTCCTGCTCCAGAAGCAAGCTGTGCTTCACCAATCCAGCGAGCATCATATCCGCTAATATTGTTAACTCCCTTTAAAACAATAGTTACTTTTCCTTGAATAATAACCGCTGATGGTTGTGAGGAGTTTCCACTTATCGTTACATTATCAAATAAATATGTACCATCACTTAATGTAATCGGTTGACTTTGTACACCGTTATATTCCTTTTTATAAGTTACATCCGCATTCACAACTACTTTTAAGTATTGTAACGCAAACACACTTGTCAATAAGGAAAGTGCAAGGGCACATATTGTCATCTTCTTTATGATATTTCTTTTTTTAATAAAATGTAACATATTATTTACCCTCACTTTCATTTGTTAACGAATCATTTTGTTCTGTTTCTAGTGTGTTTTTTAACTTGCGGTAACGATACCACAATAAAGCACCCCAAACGACGACTATAACAAGTAATATCCATAACACAATGTATATAATTTTAACGGATGAAACTTTACTATCTTTACTCAAGGAAGTTTCAATATCCTTTAATGCATCCATTGTATCTTTTGTTTTACTTAACTCATTTGCATAATTTTTAGTAGTTGTATTTGTTTCGTTTTTACTACTATTACTAATCTGTTTATCATCATAAACCGTTACATCTTTAATAGCTCCATTGGTTTGATTTGTATTGTTTGAACCACTACCAGATTGGTTTGTATTTGATCCACCATTATTTCCAGAATTGGATGGTTGGTTTGGTTTTAGTGGCTTGTTTGGATCTTTTGGATTTTCTGGTTTAGGTGTATCAGGATTAGTAGGCTCGCCTGGTTTTGGTCTTTCCGTATTTCCTTCATCATCACCATCACCAATCATATTAGTCACTTGCGTACTATATATTTTTTGATTTCCTACATTGTCTTCCGTTACTAACCACACATCATTAGTTCCGTTATAAGGGACAGAAATTGCTTTTTCACTAACCCATTTACCATTCACATAACGCATATCGTATGTTTTGTCTGGGTTCGGATTCAATTTTCCATCTTTGTATGGATAAGTCGTCATCGCATATACAGTTGCAATTCCACTTCCCTCTTTTTGCGTTAAATCTTTATAATCTACGATGGTAGCTTCCAAATCTCTTACTTTTGCTTCTTGCGAACCTATTTGTTTGAATTTTTGTACGGTAGGTCCTTGGCTGTCAATCTTTTGAATTTCTGTTTTCTCACTTGCTATATTGTCTACACTATCTTTCGCCTTTAATCCTACTACTTTATTTGCAGTAATCATCATCTTATTGTCTTCTTGCCAAGTGTATCCATTATCAAAAGAATATCCTTTACTATTGACACCACTCTCTAAATCAATTACTTCTACCTCTAATTCTTGTTCCTCTTTTACCCATTTACTTAAGTCAGAGTTAACCCGAATTTGTGGTGCAATTGCATCAACTTTAATCGTAATACTCACTTCTTCACTCTCTAAACCATTGTCTAAAATCACTTTCATTGTGTATTTGTGAGCACCTTCTTGGCTAGTAAAAATAGCACTATTATCTAATTCTTCTTTTAATTCAATATAAGAACCATCATCTACTTTATACATATACTTCGCAACAATTTGATTTGCATTTTCATTTGTGAAGCGCACTTGTACATTTTCTTTACTCCAATTATCTTCAAAGTAATCACTTCCATCGCTTTTTGTCATAATGTAATCAATAATAGGAATATCCTTTGATATATTATTTAAATTGATAGATGTTGTTGCACTATTTCCTGCTTTATTCACTACACGGAAGTAATACATTCCTTTTTCTTGGGCAATATAACCGTTTTGGTAGGAATCAGTAATATCAACCCAACCTCCTGCATCTGGTATTTTTACTTCTATTTTCGCAACACCAGAAGAACTACCATTCACATCCACATTTAATAAACTCTTCGTTACTAGTTTTCCAGAAGTATCTGGTTGGGTAACTCTAATAGTTGGTAATTGTGTATCTTTTTTTGCTGTAAAATTTGATGTATTCTTATTGCCTGCATAATCAAATACCTCTACTTTGATGGTGTTCGTTCCTTCTGCTAATTGACTTGTTTCAATAGTAAATTCACCATACATTAAAGTAGCTAGTTGTTTAACATTATTAATACTAAATTCTACTCTTTGCACATCAGATAAATTATCTTCCGTATTAAAATGAATTAAAGTAGTATCATCTTTATACCAATCTGTTTGATTAATATCACTTTCTAGTGATGGATTAATATCATCAAATACCATTCCGTTACTACTTACATAAGTTACATTTCCAGCGTTATCGTAAACTTTTCCAAATACAACATATTTATCATTTGGATTTAAGAAGGTACTTAAACCATCTAACCAACGATCTTTTCCTAACGTTTCAATTTTAGAAGCCGTTGTTTGCCCTTTAATATTAGTTGGAATGTTTTCTTCTTTAATCGCAAATATATAATAAGATTTAATATCACTTTGCGTATCTGATGCTTCTATACTCGCTACTTTCCGTTCATTATAGTAGGTATCATAAATAAATCCATTATCAACATATTGATTCCCTTCCCAAGTATCAATAGCAACTTTCATTTTTGCTGTAGGAGCATCTTTATCAATCTTCACTTCAATACTAGCTACATTAGACTCTTTTTGATTATTATCATAAATCACTTTAAAGTCATACTTGTGAGTACCTTCTGTCACTTCGATTGTCAAATACCCTTCGTTAGCATTTACTGTGTTCCAATTTCCATCATCTTTACGTAATTGATAAGATAATCCGTTTAAATTAGCTAATTCATTAGAGAATTTAATTGTTACATTTTGGTTTGTCCATGTACCACTTTCGTAAGCTTTATCATCCTCTGTTTTTGCACTTACTACCGCTTCAAGATCACTTTCAGATGCGATAAATTCATTGATTGTAATACTTGTTTCAGCATATTCACCAGCTCCACTAACTGCTCTAAATCGATAAGTACCATTCTCCAATGCTACATATGGATTTTCACTAGCTACTAAGTCAGTGATATCTTCAAAACCTTGTCCATTCTTAGAAACCATAACTTTATCTAAACCTGAAAGTCCACTATATTGTGCCTTTACATCAATATTGACACTTGTTGCAGTTGTGCTTGCCACATCAGCAGTAATTGTTGGTTTTCCTGTATCGATTTTCACATTTACAGTTTTAGTAGCTATATTTCCGCTTTTATCTTTTGCAACAATAGTAACTGTATGATTTCCATCCGATAATCCTAAATTTTCAATCGTAAACATTTCACTTGCACTAATAGAAGTCTCATTATCTACTTGGTAACTAACACTATCAATTCCTGGACTAGCATCAAATGCATACACCTCTATTGTAGGATTACTATCCCATTTACCATCTCGTTTATATGTTGTTTCAATTTCAGGAATCGCATCATCAATCGTAATTCGATCACTTCTTCCATATGTGATATTCCCTGCTTTATCAACAACTTTAAAATAAACAACATAAGCACTTCCTTTTTCCACTTCGCACTTATTTCCTGTTGTCCAACTGTCTTTTACCATTTTCTCAATTGCTTTATCTTCTGAAGGCAAAGTCGATTGCGTTGCTTTTCCTTCTACCACATAATATTGTACATAGTCTACTCCACTTGGACTAGCTCCTTCATCTACAGTATTCGCTTCTACTATTTGACGTTCTTTTCTAAAAATATCTAAAATTGAATTCCATAAACTATTATTTGCATCCTTAGTAGCAATACTAATTTTTGGTTTTGTGCGATCTATTCCAAAATGAAATTTTGCTTCACTAGATAATCCATTTTGTGCAGTTACACGAACGTATACGGTATAGTTTCCTTCTGCTAATGCTAATGTTGCAATTGCCTCATTATCTAAATTTTCATCTACTCCAGTCCATGTTGCTTTGTTATCAATACTGTATTCAAATTTACCATCACCTAAGTTTTTCTCAACATTCGCAAATGTAAGAATCACATTACTATTTGTATATGAATTATTTTCTATTTTATTGTGTGCTAAATCTGTTACACTCACTTCAATTTTTGGTGTTGCAGTATCAATCTTCGTAAATTCAATACTTGATTCTTTTGAAACTACCCCTGCACCATTAGTAATACGGAATGTATATATCCCATTTTTAGTAACTGTATAAGGAGTTTGTACTCCTTCTTTCACTTCTTTGAATTCACCACCATTATAGGATACTTCAAGTTTCGCTACTCCACTCGCTCCTACACGAGCATCAAAAGTAATGTTTTGTTTTGTTGCAATCGTAGTTGTATTTGCATTCATTAAAATGCGAGGTTTTACTGTATCTTTCATCACTTTAAAAGATATTGGAGCTGCTTCATTATTTGCATTATCCCATGCACTGATTATTAAAGTATAATTTCCATCTACTAAATTAGTGATACTAAATTTTCCATCTTGAATACCTTCAATAATTTGTAATGGTCCATTGTCCATTTGGTAGGCAACATAACGATCTTTTAAACCTGCATTCTCATCGTATACTTCCCCTGTGATCTTCACATCATTTGAAGTCGTCCACTGACTATCTTGTTTGTATTGCGCTTTTAAAATAGGTGCATCTTTATCAAATACGATTCCATCACTATTTAAGTAAGTAACATTACCCGCAAAATCTTCAATGCGTACATAAACATATTTGCGTTTTGTATTTAACTCGTCAATTTTCAAAGTGAATTGACTTTCATTAATCCATTCATCACCATCCATACTAACAAATGGATTAATACCACTTAATAAATCACTACCACTTGCCCCAATCGTTGGAATTTTAACTTTATCTAACTCATCTTTACCAAGTTTATTATCGCTTATATAATAATGTTTTGTGTTCACTTTACTCATTTCATCTTTCGCTAAGATGAATCCAACTGCATCATTGTTTAAGAAATAATTAAAATCCGCATTGGCATTAAACGCTGTCCATGCATCATTAGTAATGGTTAAACTCCCCGTTGGAAAAACGGTATCTTGTTTAAAGTTATGTCCAATTCCTGTACTAATTGCACCATTCGCTGGATCATTAGCATTTTTTGAATTATTGTATCGCAAGAAATAATTGATTCCTTGTTTGCTATAATCACCATCATCAAAAGTAATAGTAGGATACCAAGTATTCTTAGAGGAATCTAACTCTCCACTTTTACTAATGGTGTAATTGGTTGGCGCATTGAAAACAATTGGCGATTTAACATACCAATCATTTTTACCTAATGTACCAGTGATTTCTGCTGGTGTTCCATCATAAGTATATTTTTTAACACTATAACTTGATTCATTATTGACTAATCTTACTTCATAATTCGCTTTCGTCAAATCATTTAATTTTAATGTGTTAATTATATATTTATAAGTTGTATCACGTTGGTCTAATAATTGATTATTTGCACCTTCACGTGAAAGTTCACCTTCTAAAGCAATTGGATACCCCGCAATTGGAATATTATCATTAATATAATTTCGATTATTAGCATCTTTCTCTAAATCTGGATCTTTCATTTCTGCTGTAGCACTTGTATTTAAATTACGTGTAAAAATTCGATACACTGGATTTAGCTCATTTTGATTCTCACCAAAAATATCTTTTGCACCATAATACTTCCATTGATTCGCATCAGGAAGAATATAAAGTGGACGACGTAATACATCGTACCCTTGATTTTCACTACCAACTAACACTTTAGTCCCTTTAAAGTTGTTAATTCCCGTTAATGTCGTCGTTGTCTCACCAGCCAACTGATGATTTGAAAACGAAATTTCATAATCATCAGAGTTAGGAACATCCTCGCTAGGATCAACTGTTGTCGTTCCATTTTCCGTTAACAGAATATCGTAATATTTTATTGTTGGTCTTGATTCTATTTCATCTCCAGTGAAATAGACATCTTTTGCTCTTTCAATACCCAAATCAATTGTTCCAATATCAGCTTGTACAATTTTGTAGTTTTGTTTGCGCTCACCACCAATATTTCCACTCCCTGTAATTGTTATCTCTTTTTCACCAACATTCACAAAATCATTACCTGTAAATGTTCCATCCGTTTTTTTAGAACTCCAGCCTAATGTATAGTCACTAATAGGGAGTGTATGATTCGTGTTAAATTCCTTATCATAAATTTCTATGACTGGTGTTGCTTTCAATTCATTCCCAGTATAAGTAGGGTTTACCACTGTTACCTTAACACTTGCATCATTGATAGAACGTTGCTCAATACTAAAAGTTATTGGATATTTTTCATTATTATAATTCCCAATCCCTTTTATCGTAACTGTTCCGCCATCCGAAACATTTGTATTATTTCCATACACTAATTCAAAATCTCTACCTTCCACTAACTCTGTATGTGCTGTATCTTTATTTGTTTTAAATTCTATTGCTCCTGATTTATATGCCCCAGTTGAAAATGTTGGTTTTATTTGTCCTCCTATATATGTATATGGCCCAATACTACTAGGTACAGAAATTGATTGATCATCTATATTTTTAGGATTTATTTTAATATCTTTTTCATAAGTAGCACTCATTACTTCTGGAAAATTATACACACCGTTTGCATTCTTATCTGTTTGTCTTATTATCGCTTTTAGTTTTAATTTACCAATTTTAGTTGGAATAATGTCAGTTGAAATTAGGCTAGCTGCTGTGATTGTTGCTTGGTGAGTGTCATCAATCTCACTTGTCCACTCTATTTGTCCATTGTTATAGGTGTTTTTCCCAGAAATGGCGGCACTAAAACTTTCACCATATGTATACTCGAACACATCCGAAGATTTGCTAATAGTAAATGGATCTTCGTTTGGTTTAATTGTAAAATTAACAGTATAAAAACCCCCATCAACTAATAAATAATTTGGATCACTCGGTACCCCATTACTTTCAATTTTTATTTGTGCTTTTTTTACTCCAGCGTCAACTTCATTAGTATAAGTTAATTTATAATTAACACCTTTTACACTATCGATTTGGATTCCATTTTTGTCTTTAATAATCACATCAGGGTGTTGTGGTGTACCGTCAAAAATAATATTAGAGTCATCCACTTCAATCGTACATTCACTTAATAAATATATTTTATTTTTTAATTGATTATTTGATTCTGAATTAGTAGTTGAATTTTCACTATTTTTAATAATGGCATTAATAGTGGCATCCATATATAGGAATCCTAATTCACCTTGCCCAATTAAATTACCTACATTACCACCAGCTCCACCACTACCTGCTGTATTATCATAGTTCTCTGGATTTTTTTGTCCAACTCCACCATTTCCTCCATTGTGTGTGCCTCCTGTTTCACCAGATGGAGCTTTCGTTCGATCTCCATAACTACCACTACCTCCTAATCCACCAGTTTGACCAGCTCCTCCGCCGCCGCCGCCTGCACCAGCATAGGGAGCGGAAAGTTTTGGCTCTCTTTGCGTTGAGGTTCCACCTCCACCAGCACCACCACCAGCACCACCAATTCCTCCACCACCAATTCCTGCAGAACCGTAACCAGTTCCACCGTTACCACCTGCACTACCTCCAGAAGCTCTCATATAATGATTATCATAAGGATACTCTTTCATACTACCTCCAGATGCTGATACCAAACCTATAGACTCAATATGCGTTCCAGCTAAAACGTTAACTTGAAAATTCCCAAACATATATACATCACCACAATACGGTTGTGAAGATGGTTCACTACTTCCTCCAACTCCACCATTTGTACCAGATATTGAAGAATGGTTATTTGTCGTATCGCTACCTGATCCAGGATTTGAACTTCCTGCTCCACCAGTACTTCCATCTCCTCCAATTCCTGCACCTGGTGCAGCACCTCCATTACCACCTATACCTCCAGTACCTCCATGATAGTAATTATTAGCATCCCTACCTGCAGTCCCAGCAGTAGGAGCAGTTCCAGGCCCTCCATGTACATTGAACACGCCTGTAGTAGATTTTTCTCCTTCTTTCACAATTAGTGTTGCTGATTTAGGTAATAAAATACCAGCCATACTAGTTGCACTTGTAGTTACATCAAGTTGAAAACCATTTAACGCAATTGTTAAAGTAATATCATTCTCAACTTTTATTGCATTCCCACTTGTTGTGTTAATCTTCGTGTTTCCAGTTAATACAATTGTTGTATTTTTAGCAATGACGAGTGTTTCAACATACTCTCCACTCAGTTCAATTACTTCGTCACCTTGCGCAGCAACAAAACTATAAGCTGACACTTCTGGTGTTGTTTCGTTTTCCATAATCTGTATCGCTTTTACTGGCGTTATGCTTGTCATTAACAAAGCAAATACGAACCCATAATATAATACACTTCTAATCCGATTTTTTCTCATAATTAATTCCTCCCTAAAAAAATAAATTACGGTTTTATTTTTACTTTTTTAATATTTTAGACACGACAAAAAAAGTATCTCTTCTCTTAAATTATAAATTTTTAATAAAAACAATAATAGACAAGAAGCTTGTGATATCTTCACAAGAAAACTTGTGATAATGTAACAACGAAGTTATTTTTCAAGGTTTTTTCTACCTTTTTATTTCAAAAGCAAACAATAAGTGATGATTCGTCACAAATAAGGTTATATAATACAAAAAAAGCGTTTCTTTACGAAACACTTGTTTATTAATCTAATTCTTTTAATAATGATATTAATTCCTTTTTCTTATTTATATTTAATTTTGAATAAATAATTTTTAAATGTGTTAATACTGTATTATAACTAATCACAAGTTTTTCTCCAATTTCTTGCGCAGTATAGGATTTCGCATATAATAATGCAACCTCTTTTTCTCGTTTTGAAAGTGTATCCAAAATATTATTTATATCATTATGATTCATGTTGTATTGCTCAATTAACATTCGATAAATTTTTTGTTCAAATTCATTTTCACATTTGTATTTTTTCAAAATCGGTAATAAGAGTTCATAAAACTCAACAAACAATGTGATGACTTTATCCTTTTGTGCCAAATCTAAGACTTCTTTTAATACTAAATTAGATTTTCCCACTCTTCCCGTGTGATAATACACAATTACTTTACACATTTTCGCATATATACGATTAAAAACAAAAGATGTATTTTGATTTTCATAATCTAACATATCACATATAGCTTCTGCCTCTTGGTATTTGTGTGTTTTCACTAAGTACAACATATTACATAAGTATGGGATTTTCTTTGCTTCATGCATCATTACATTTTCTTTAAAATTCCCTTCCTTAATCCAATCTTTCACATCTTCAAATCGATTGTCTAAAATCGCAAGATGCGATAATGCACAATCTAATTCATAGTGTAAAATACGCGATTGTGTTTGCACATATAATCCGTTCAATTGCTCCACATAGAACATAGCATTATTTTCATCTTTTTTTAATAAAGCATTACGACACAATAAAAACAATGCACAAATACCTAAACTGATTTGCTTATTGATGTTTGTAACTTTATATGCCGCTAATACAATACTCTCTACTTCCTCATAACGACCTATTGCATAATTGTATTCACCTTGGACTAAGTATTCAATTCCTGCATGTTCCCCACCTGTTAGATGAACTAAGTATTTTGCACATTCCTTAATGTTAGCTAATGTAGCTTTTAATTGTCCTTCCTCATGGTGATACAAATACAACAATTGATATGATCCAAAAGTAGTCAACATTTCTGGATACGCAATTTTTGATGCATGTTTTTTTAAATGTTCACTAGCTAATTTAAAATCCTTGCCCATACGAAAAAAATTATTAAACTTACTTAATGCGCGAATATAATAATATTCACCCATTAAAGAATCAATATCACCAGTGTATTTTCGCAGTTCTAACTCAACTTTAAAATTGTCGAGCATTTTTCTACCTTTAAATGAATCTACATAAATAACTACGCATTTTATGTAATACAAGTAAACATAAGGGTGTTCATATTTAAAACGAATTGGCATTCGTTGAAATACTTCATCTAACAGAGGTACCGGAATATCAATCCCATTGAAGGTACCTTCATTCATCATGTGAACAATTGTTTCAAAACATCTTCCTTTTAATAAATACTGTAATGCATAGATGAACTCGCCTTTTTCAATATACCAATACGCTATTTTTTGGCACGTTTCTTGTTCATCGATGGCATAAATCATCTGTGCCTCATATAAGTAAGCTTTCAACATGGGTGAAAACGAATAGTACTTGAAGCTATTCTTTTGTACAAACAAATGATTGTAAGACAATTGTACAAAGCGTTTTTCACTGTGTTCGTTGTCACATATAAAGCGCATTTGTTCTATTGTGAATTCATCAAAATAAGCGAGTTTAATAAATGCTATGATATCTTCATCATTCATGTCTTCAATTTTTGCTTTGCTTAATAAGATATCAATTTTGGAGGTAGAAAATAAGCTTCCTCCTTCCAAATAAGACGATATTGCCAAATCAATAGCAGGTCCCCATCCATTCGTTAAGCACAATAATTTCTCTAACTGCTCGCGGTCAACATCAATTCCCTTTTTCTTAAAATAGCGCGCGATATCATAGTACTCAAAACGAAAATCATTCATTGACATTGTAAAACAATGTTTCTCATTGTAAATTTGATTCCATGTCGATTCATCGATATATTGCCCCATCATAACAAAGTGTAAATACTTAAGCTCACAACTTTTAATGAAGTTAAAGAACGAAGATAATTGTGGCAACTTCATTTTATGAAAATCATCAATCACAATACACAATGGTTTGCGTAAAAACACATCCCATTGCTTCAATAAAGAAGCAGTTGAAAGATTAAGCGAAAACAAATTTATATTCTCTAGTTGGGAAGGAATGCAATGTTGATCAATTGCATCACGCAATATAATATTCCATAGATAATTTGTTGTGTACTCTTTTTTTCCTTCAACCCAAATATTTTGCAATTTTTCTTTAGAAATAAAGTCTTTTAAGTAGGTAGTTTTACCATACCCATCTGGAGCTGCAATTATTGTTAGCGCATGCGTTAAAATAGGTTGGAATTTTTTTGTGATATTATTTCTCCACATAATCCAACAACCCCCTTTTTTGTCTACTCTTTATGTTACGATAACATAAAAAAAGGAGGAATTAAACTCTCTTTTTGATGAATGATACGCTTTAAATAAAGGGTTTTTTACAAATTCAAGCCTATGTTGCGCATTTTTGTAAATTCCATTTATTTCAAAAAAGTGAATTTCAAAATCGAAATTCACTCGTATTAATCTTTACTCTTTTCATTGATGATTTTAAAACTACTTCTTTTGCAGGTAGTACAATTCTTCTTGAAACCAAGCCTTAATATCATTTTGGATGGTTTCTATTGTATTATCCAAAGGAATAATCATCCCTCGACAACCTCCATCACATTTTTGAAGGACACCTTTTCTACCACAACCATAACCCTTTTTAATTATCGCTTGTAGAGATGGATCGAAGGTTTCAACAAGCGCTTTGTATTCCTCTATCTTTTGTGGTTTCACATTAATGTGATAGCCATTATTTAACGATACATTGATTCCCCAAAAATCTTTTCTTTTGAAACAATAACGGATATAAATATGAAATCCCTTAATCTCAACAATCGTTTGCAATCCCTTTTGTGTATACGTTTGGTGTAGTTGTAACACAAAGTCTTGAATAGGAGTTGGTAGGTTTCGAATCGTATCACGAAGCACTTGTTCACTGGATGGCTTTTCATTTTTGAGTGCACGGTAATCACAACGCAAAAAAACATCCTGGTTCACTAATGTAGCGTGATCATATTGGGCTATCGCCATAACTTTCAATCCCTTGTACATCATCACTTCATCATAATATACGTTTAGCGTCGTAATCTTTGTGATATCTTGTTTCTTATCATCGACATCAATTCCTTCAAAGCGTAATCCACAAAGCATTAGAAAGCGAATGCAATCTACGCTTTTTGAAGTCGTTAACCTTGGATTAAAAATACGACCATCACAAACCAAACAGTGTTTGCTCTCATCTTCAAGCGCATCATATCCTATATTCATCAAGATTTGACCCACATGATGGACAAATGGATAATACTGCGAAAGCGTCGTACGATTCTCGTAAACATGTGTTGCTTTCTTACAAGTATCGTATTTGTCTGCTTCCTTTTCTAAAACCTCATACAAATGTTTGAGAAAGGCGCGAAAGTGAAATACTCCATCACGAATACTCGCTTCGTCATATACATCCGTATATACTTTTTCAAATTCAACATCGTCCTGTGTTACTGGCACCAAAATAGTATTTAAATAGTGTGCCACTTCCCTTAGTGTTTTTTTCATATTACATCCCTATCCTCTATTTATACCATTAATAATAAAATGCTTATGCTTTTGCTAGAAGCACAATTGATTCTACGTGAAATGTGTTGGGAAACAAATCGTATAAATACATTTGTTTGCTTGTCCACCCATGACGTTGCAAATACTTTAAATCACGTATTTGCGTTTGTGGATTACACGAGATATACACGACTTGCTTTGGATTTAATGCAACAAGTGAAGATAAGAATCGTTCGTCGCTTCCCTCTCTAGCTGGATCCATAATAACTACATCAATTGTTTTCTTTGCTTTTGCTAATTGCACCATATAATTACTTGCATCATCACAAATAAATTGGGCATTGTTTATCTTATTTCTTTTCGCATTACTAATCGCATCTTTGATTGCTTCTTGGTTTACTTCAACACCAATCACCTTCGCTACTTTATTTGCTGCAATCAAACCAATTGTACCAATTCCACAATACGCATCAAGCAACGTCTCTTTTCCCGTTAACGAAAGCAAAGAAAGTGCCTTCCTATAAAGTGCTTCACATTGGCTATGGTTAATTTGATAAAACGAGCGACTACTGATCGAAAAACGTTTGTCACACAAAACATCCTCGATGTAACCTTTCCCTAAAATAACTTGTTCTTGTGTTCCAAGAACCACGCTTGTTTTACGTGGATTATAGTTAAATACAACCGTATCAATTTCAGGATAGCGATGTTTCACTTCCTTCAAAAATGCCGATTTTGCTTTGAATATTTTTTCCGCTCCAACAATAACAAGCATCGTTTGATCCGTTTCCACTGCTCTACGAATTAAAATATGACGTAAAAATCCCGTTCTTCTATCTTCATCAAAAATACTTACACGACATTTTTTCACAATCGTTTTAATATCTTCAATAAAAGTATTTACTTTCTCTTCGTGCATTAAACAATTTTTAATAGGAATAATTCGATGCGAATACTCACCATAAAAACCTGCTTTTACTTCTTTTTTATCATTCGCAAAAGAAATGATAATCTTATTTCGATATGCAAAAGGATGCACCATTCCTTGGCATTCTTGTAACTGTATACCTGTCATCTTTTCTTTTTGTAGTAAGGTTTGTACCATGTCCTTTTTCATTTGCATCTGGTATGTATAATCAACATGCAATAAATGACAACCCCCACATTTTTCATAATAAGGACACTCCACTTTTACACGATTCGCATGCGGTTTTAACACCTTCACTACGGTTGCAACATACGCATCCTTAATACGCTTTTCAATGATTACTTCTACTTCCTCATCTTGCATTACATGACGTACTAATACCTTGTCTTTATGATGATAAAAAACACCTGTTCCATTGGTATCAATACTTGTGATTGTTCCTTTTATCCTTTGTTTATTTTTTAACATACACGCTCCACTACGATTGCCTGTAGTTGTTTCTCTACTTCTTCTTCCGTAACAAAATGAATGGCTTGCATTCCATACTTTTGTGCTGCTTCTACATTATCGATAAGATCATCTAAAAATAGGCATTCTTTCGCATCTAAGCCAAAACGCTGACACAACAATTCATAAATTGCTGGATCTGGTTTGGCTAACTGTTCCTCAAAAGAGACAACATACCCATCCACATCATCAAATAATGTATATTGTTGCGAAATAAAATCAAACGCTTCTTTGTTTAAGTTCGACAACAAATAAATGCCATATCCCGCTTCTTTTAACCTCTTCATTTTATCTAAGGTATATTGTTTTGGTTCAAGTATACTCACCCATACCTGTAACATCTGTTCAATCAAGTCATGGTATTGCGGTACTTCTTTTTGAAACGCTTCTTTTACTTGTTGCAAATCCAATAAACCTAAGTCATAATCTTTCCAAATTTGTGAACCCATCATCAATTGGCACATTTCACTCGCAAATACTTCATCTTGAAACATCTTTGTGAAATATTGTTTTGGTTGAAATGCTAATACAACATTACCTATATCAAATATAATATTTTTAATCATCGCATACCTCACTTTTAACAGCATTATTATACCATACACAACTGCTAGCTAAAGCGATAATAAAAAAAATATACAAAGCACACACGCTATCGTGATGCATTTGTATATTTTTTTACTTTTATTGGTTCGCTTTTACCATTAATTCACAAACTTTATTAGAGAAGGCAATCGGATCTTTGATTTCAAATCCTTCCATTAATAACGCTTGATCATACAATAAGGAAGCGTATTCTTTCACACTGTCGCTATCTTTTTCAAACATTGTTTTCAATGCTTCAAAAATAGGGTGTGTAGGATTAATCTCAAGTACTCTTGATGCTTTCATTCCCATCGCGTTTCCTTCTGGCATTTGGCTTAGTACTTTTTCCATTTCCAAACTCATACCTTCGCTTGCACTTAAACAAACTGGGTGAGATTTTAATCTTGTCGAAATTTTCACTTCGCTTACTTCCTCTGCCAACGCATCTTTTAAAGTAGTAAGCAAATCTTTGTTTTCTTCAGTTTTTGCTTCTACTTCTTTTTTCTCTTCTTCACTCTCTAAGTTCAAGTCACCTTGTGTGATATTTTTGAATGTCTTCTCTTTATAAGCATTTAATATTTGAAGTGCAAACTCATCGATATCATCACATAAGTATAAAATTTCATATCCTTTGTCTTTTACTAATTCTGTTTGTGGTAACTTATCAATCTTTTCAACGCTTTCACCACTTACGAAATAAATGTGTTCTTGTCCTTCTTCCATACGGTTGATGTATTCATCTAACGTAACTAATTTCTTTTCTTTTGAAGAATAGAACAACAATAAATCTTGTAGCAATTCTTTATGCATTCCAAAGTTATTGTAAATACCATATTTAATTTGAAGACCAAATTGTTGCCAGAACGTTTCGTAAAGTTCACGTTCGTTTTTCAGCATCAACAACAATTCTGCTTTAATTTTCTTTTCAATACGTGAAGCGATAACACGTAATTGCTTGTCGTGTTGCAACATTTCACGAGAGATATTTAAAGAAAGATCTTGTGAATCAACAAGTCCTCTTACAAAGCGGAAGTGTTCAGGAATCAAATCACTCGCTTTGTCCATGATGAAGACACCACGGCTGTATAACTGTAACCCTTTTTCGTATTCATTTGAATAATAATTCATTGGTGCTTTCGCTGGAATAAACAACAATGCATCAAAAGAAACCGTTCCTTCTACACTTGTATGAATACTCTTTAATGGTTTCGTATAATCCATGAATTTCGATTCGTAGAAATCGTTGTATTCTTCTTCACTGATGTCTTTCTTATTGCGTTTCCATAATGGCACCATTGAGTTTAACGTTTTTGTTTCAATAATTGTTTCGTAATTTGCTTCTGCATCTTCCGATTCGTCTTCATTTGGAATACGACGTTCTTCTTCCACATCCATTAAAATTGGATAGCGGATGTAATCTGAATACTTTTTCACCAAACGTTCAATCGTATATGTTTCCAAATATTCTGAATATTTTTCATCTTCGCTATCATCACGTAAGTAAAGGGTGATGGTAGTTCCAAATTCTTCTTTTTGCGCTTCTTCAATCGCATACCCATCCACATCTTCGCTCACCCAACGATAAGCACTATCACTACCATACTGTTTTGATACCACTTCCACTTTTTTTGCTACCATGAACGCAGAATAGAATCCTACTCCAAATTGTCCAATGATATCAATCGCATCGTTGTCATCTTCTATTTCTTCTTTGAAACCCAAAGAACCACTTTTCGCAATGGTACCAAGGTTTTCTTCTAGCTCTTCCTTGCTCATACCAATTCCATTGTCTGCAATGCGAATCGTTCTTTCGTCTTTGTTCAAGTCAATACGAATATGGAAATCTTCACGATTCACACCATCTAAGTTTTCACTTAATGACTTATAGTACAATTTATCAATGGCGTCACTCGCATTTGAAATAAGTTCTCTTAGAAATATTTCCTTGTGTGTGTAAATAGAATTGATCATTAAATCCATAAGTCGCTTAGACTCTGCTTTAAATGCTTTTTTTCTTGCCATATCATTACCTCCTATTAGCACTCTAAAATTATGTCTGCTAATAGTATAACGCGATTGACTGGCACTGTCAACACCTAAGTGCTAACATCTTTATTTTTTTTAGAACGTATTGTTTCCCTCAAAATTTATGATAAAATAACATTCGTACAAGGGGGATACTATGAATCTATTTTTATTCATTATGCTGATTATGGTAGCCATTGCGTTACTTGATAAAATACTAAATAATCGATTTCATTTAGGCGAATCCTTCGACAAAGGTTTGTATGCAATGGGTAACATCGCGATTTCAATGAGTGGGTTTTATTGTATCGCTATTTTTTTCTTACAAAATAATAGTGAGAGCGTCAAAACGATCTCTTCCATTTTGCCAATCGACTCGAGTGTTTTCATCGGAAGTTTACTGGCACCAGATATGGGTGGATTTTCTATCATTCAACAGTGGACAAGCAATCCTGTCTTACTCATTTTAGCTGGTGTTTTGCTTACATCCACATTAGGAGCAACCATCAGTTTTCAACTTCCTATCTTTTTATCATCACTAAAGAAGGATGATTCTACGATTTTCTTACATGGAATTATTTATGGCATCTTCCCCCTACCGATTGTGTTGCTCGCTTTTGCTTATGTGATTGGCTTAAAAAATGCTATCTATTATATCTTACCAATCGCATGCATCTGTTTATTCTTATTTTTGGCTCTGCGCTTCTTCTATCGACAAACCATTTTCTGCTTGCGCTTGTTTGCCCATTTTATACGCATTCTAAGCTTAGTTTTCTTCGCCATGATCATTGCTACTCTTTTCTTTAAAATACCGTTCACAAGCGAGCAATTAATCGCTGAGGCAATGGTAATCGTATTAAAGATGAGCATCATCGTATGTGGGTCTATGGTTCTGTGTGATTTGTTGTTACGTTATGGACGCAATCAGATAGCACGTATTGCCAAAGCACTCCATACCAATGAAACAAGTATCATCGGTTTGCTGTTAAGTTTTGTTACTTCCCTTGCAATGATTCCATTGTTTCATAAGATGGATCGCAATGGAAAATTAATGAATGCCGCATTTAGCGTAAGTGGTGCCTATGTCTTTGGTGGGCAATTAGGATTCATTTCCAGCGTATGCGATGGCAACACCACATTACTTTATATTCTATGTAAATTAATCGCAGGAGCAATTAGTGTTCTGCTCGTTCTTTTATGGGAAAGAAAAAACAAACAAGTTTAATCTTGTTTGTTTTTTAATAGATCTCTTATTTCACTAAGTAATACAACTTCCTCACTTGGCTTAGGTGGTGCAACCACCTCTTCTTGTTTCTTACGCATTTTTCCTAATAGTTTAATAACCATAAAAATACTCATCGCGATAATTAAAAAATCAATAATACTTTGAAAGAAGTTACCATAAGTTAAAACCAATCCTGTTTCTTGGTTTAAGACGATACTTAATTGCTTTAAATCCATCCCACCAGTTAACACTCCAATCAACGGTGTAATAATATCACTTACTAAACTAGTAACAATTTTCCCAAAGGCTCCACCAATCACAACCCCAACTGCCATATCTACGACGTTCCCTTTCATCGCAAAGGCTTTAAAATCACTAATAAATTGTTTCATCTGTCTGCTTCTCCTATTCCTTTTACTTCTTTATTCTAACAAATTCCCCTAAAATCTTCCATTAAAAAAGCCTTTCCATGATAGAAAGGCTTTCTTTTATTACATTGCGTCGTGCATTGTACGAGTAATAACGTCGTCTTGTTGTTCTTTTGTTAATTTATTAAAGTTAACAGCATAACCAGAAACACGCACTGTTAATTGTGGGTATTTTTCTGGGTGTGCTTGTGCATCTAATAAAGTTTCTCTATTGAACACGTTTACGTTTAAGTGGTGTCCACCACTTTGTGCATAACCGTCGATCATTGTTACTAAGTTATCGATTTTGTCGCTCATCTTTTGTATCCTCCTAATTAATCTTCATCTTTTCCTAAAGCGTTAGGAATGATTGAGAATGTGTTAGAAATTCCATCTCTTGAATATTCGTATGGAAGTTTAGCCACTGATTCAAGTGAAGCTACTGCACCATTTGTATCTCTACCGTGCATTGGGTTAGCTCCAGGAGCAAGTGGTTCTCCAGCTTTACGTCCATCAGGAGTGTTTCCTGTTTTCTTACCATATACAACATTAGAAGTAATTGTAAGAATACTCATTGAAGGAACACCATTTCTGTATGTTCTGTGTTCTTTAATTTTGTTCATGAAGTTTTTCACTAAGTCAGCAGCAATGCTATCTACACGATCATCATTGTTACCGAATGTAGGGAAGTCACCTTCTACTTCATAATCAACTGCGATTCCATCTTCATCACGGATTGCTTTTACTTTTGCATATTTAATTGCTGATAATGAGTCAGCTACACAAGATAATCCAGCAATACCTGTTGCGAAGAATCTTCTTACGTCATGGTCATGTAATGCCATTTCTAATGATTCGTAAGAATATTTGTCATGCATGTAGTGGATACAGTTTAATGTGTTTACATATAATCCTGCTAACCAATCCATCATTTGGTTGTATTTGCTCATTACTTCATCGTAATCTAAGTATTCAGAAGTAATTGGCTCTAAACGAGGAGAAACTTGGATTTTTTTCTTTTCATCCACCCCACCGTTAATTGCGTATAATAAACATTTTGCTAAGTTTGCACGAGCTCCGAAGAATTGCATATCTTTTCCGACTTTCATACAAGATACACAACAAGCGATACAGTAGTCATCACCCATTTCAATTCTCATTAAGTCATCGTTTTCGTATTGAATCGAACTTGTTTCAATCGAAATTTTAGCACAGAAACGTTTGAAGTTTTGTGGTAAACGAGTTGACCATAATACAGTTAAGTTTGGCTCAGGAGCTGGTCCTAAGTTAACTAATGTATGCAATACACGGAATGAGTTCTTTGTAACTAAAGTTCTTCCATCTAATCCCATACCACCGATTGATTCTGTTACCCAAGTAGGGTCTCCAGAGAATAATTCGTTGTATTCAGGTGTTCTCATGAATTTAACCAAACGTAATTTCATAACAAAGTGGTCCATCATTTCTTGTGCTTCCACTTCGCTAATCACACCGTTTTGGATATCTCTTTCAATATAAATATCTAAGAAAGTACTAGTACGACCTAGAGACATCGCTGCTCCATTTTGGTCTTTTACTGCTCCTAAGTACCCAAAGTAAACCGCTTGGATTGCTTCTTGTGCAGTTGTAGCAGGTTGTGAAATATCACATCCATAAATTTCTGCCATTGCTTTCAATCCTTTTAACGCTCTAATTTGTTCTGAAACTTCTTCACGTTCTCTAATTCTTTCTTCTGTCATAGAACCTAATAAAACAGTGTTTAATAAGTCTTGTTTGTCTTGAATTAAGAAATCTACTCCATATAGTGCGACACGACGGTAGTCACCAACGATACGCCCACGTCCATAAGCATCTGGTAATCCAGTAATGATCGCAGTTGTTCTTGCACGTCTCATTTCTGGAGTATACGCATCAAATACTCCTTGGTTATGTGTTTTACGGTATTTCGTGAAAATTTCATTTACTTCTGGATCTAATTCAAATCCATATTCTTTAAGAGCACTTTCACTCATACGGATTCCTCCGAATGGTTGTAGTGAACGTTTGAATGGTTTGTCTGTTTGGAAACCTACAATTTTCTCTAAATCTTTGTTTAGGTATCCAGCAGCATGTGAAGTTAATGTTGATACTACTTTCGTATCTGCATCTAATACACCACCAGCTTCTCTTTCTTGTCTGTTTAAATCAGACACTTGATCCCATAATTTTTTTGTTGCTTCTGTCGCATCAGCTAAGAAACTGTCATCTCCTTCATAAGGAGTGTAGTTCTTTTGGATAAAGTCTCTAACATTGATTTCCTTATTCCAGTTTCCAAGTTCAAATCCTTGCCATCCTTTATACATAATTTACCTTCTTTCTTCTTTTTATGTACGAGCTTGTACTAAGCTCACCGCATTTTATTGTAACATAAGAAAAGCCCATTGTCATCAATAATGTAAGCATTTTCGCGCTCTCGCAATGTAAGCGTTTTCTTCTGTTTCACACTTCTTTTAAGCCTTGTTTTTGCATTCCTCAATTTTCGTATCAATATAGATATCAAAGATCTCTTGTGGTTGGTATCCTTTGATTTTCGCAACCAATTCTCCATTGTGTGTAAGCAATACCGTTGGCACTACTTCAACATCATAATAGTCATTGATCTTATGGTTTGTCTCATCGATTTCCACATAGTACACACAAACATCATCACGACGATTTTCTACTTCTTTCACAAGGGGATACATCGTGACACAATTGGCACATCCACCTCCTGACACCAATACGATAGCAAACTCTTTGCTTGCTAATTCATCTTTAAAATTTTCATTGTTTAACATATTCTTTGACTCCTAATATGGCTTTCGCTCTTGCTACATCTTCTTGCTCAGGTGACTCAACGCCTTCAAGTGGATACACCAAATTCATCTTTTTGTATTTCACTAAACCTAGCGTATGGTATGGCAACACTTCAATTTTCTCTACGTTATGCAATGTATCGATAAACGCTCTTGTTGCTTTTAAGTCCGTTTCATTATTCGTATACCCATCCACTAATACATGACGAATCCAAACTGGTTTATGGTGCGCATCCAAATATTGGGCAAACGCCTTCACATTTTCATTCGACATCCCAGTTAACTCTTTGTGTTTTGTATCATTGATATGTTTCAAATCCAATAAGAACAAATCACAAACCGCCAATAAGCGATCGTATTTTTCCACTACCTCTTGTTTGCTCGCATCGAAGAAAATTCCCGATGTATCGCAACAAGTATGAATGCCTTTGCGTTTCAAACGCGTAAACAGCGCAATCACAAAATCAATTTGTGCCAATGGTTCCCCACCACTCACGGTGACACCACCATTTTTTATATAATTCTTGTATTTCATAATTTCTGAATACACGCCATCCACGTCGTATTCTTTTCCTTCATGAAATGCCCATGTATCTGGGTTATGACAGTACTTACAACGAAGAGGACAACCTTGCATAAATAAGACAAAACGAACCCCTGGTCCATCGACAGTACCAAAACTTTCAAACGAATGTACTCTAGCCACGCTAACACCTCAATTCCATAGCACACCTATTATAACACAAGCGATTGTTTTTTCACTTGTTTTACCCCTTTTTTCAAACAGCGTGAATACGCCCCTAAAAAGTGTGATTTCTTTATGAATAGTATACCTTATTTCGCTTCAAAAAAGTGAATTTTTTCCAATTTTTGTAACCTGTTTTTATTTCGTATCAAACAAGCTCTTTGATTGCCTCTTTTGTATAAGTTACAAGTGCAAATAAAGCGGTTTATGCTATACTATTACTATAAAGAAGGGGTCTATTATGAAAGAAATACTTGATGAAGCGGGAATACGACGTTCCTTAATTCGTATTACCCATGAAATTTTAGAAAGAAACAAAGGTGTCGATGACATCATTTTAGTCGGTATTGTCACAAGAGGAGAAAGCCTTGCAAAACGATTAGCACAAAACATTGAGACATTTGAAAAGAAACAGGTGGAATGTGTTTCCCTGGATATTTCATATTGGCGTGATGATTTTAAAAAACCAGATATCGCTCCTGATTTTACACTTGATGTGCAAAACAAGAAAGTTATTCTTGTTGATGATGTATTATTTAAAGGACGTACCGTTCGTGCGGCAATGGATGCCATCATGTCATTTGGACGTGCCAAAGAAATTCAACTGGCAGTGCTTGTGGATCGTGGACATCGTGAACTACCGATACGCGCGGATTATGTAGGGAAAAATATTCCGAGCGCAATTGATGAAATCATCAAAGTGAAAACGATGGAAAACGATGGTATGGATGGAATTTATATTAGCGAAAAGGAGAAAGTATGAAAGATTATGTATTAGAGTTTGCGAAAACTATTTTAAATATCGATAGCCCAACAGGTTATTGTAAAGAAGTCATCGACTTTGTGGAAGGCGAAGCCAAAGAGATGGGTTACTACACATGTCGTAATGAAAAAGGAAACTTACAAATTTATGTTGATGGACAAAGTGAAAAAACAATTGGGATGTGTGCCCATGTCGATACGCTTGGACTGATGGTGCAAAGCATCAAAAGCGATGGTACACTTGCCTTCACTAATGTTGGAGGACCAATTATTCCTACATTGGATGGCGAATATTGTCGTATTATCACTCGTGATAAAAAAGTTTATACTGGAACCATTTTAAGTAATTCACCCGCAGCACACGTATACGAAGATGCAAGTAGCGCTGCTCGTAAATGCGAAACGATGCATGTACGTATCGATGAAGTCGTGAAAAACGTCAATGATGTGAAAGCCTTAGGTATCAGCAATGGTGACTTTATCGCAATCGATCCAAAAACAACCGTAAGCGAAAGTGGGTTTCTTAAATCTCGTTTCTTAGATGATAAGTTAAGTGTCGCTTGTTTGTTTACGATATTAAATGAACTTAAACAACAAAACAAAAAACCAAAACACAATATTATTATGATTATTTCAACCTATGAAGAAGTGGGACATGGAAGCAGTAACATCCCTTCTGAAATCAGTGAATTAATCGCAGTAGATATGGGTTGTATTGGAAAAGACTTAGCATGTACTGAATACGATGTAAGTATTTGTGCCAAAGATTCCACTGGTCCTTACGATTATGAATTAACATCAAAATTAATCGATATCGCCAAAGCGAACCAATTATCGTACGCAGTTGATGTCTACCCATACTATGGTAGTGATGTGAGTGCTGCCCTTCGTGGTGGAAACGATATTAAAGGTGCCTTAATCGGTCCTGGTGTTCATGCTAGTCACGGAATGGAAAGAACCCATTACCAAGCAATCGAAAACACCATTCAATTATTACTACAATATATATTATAAGACACCCGACACCATCGGGTGTCTTGTCTAAGAAAGGAAGAAAACAATGAGTTTATACAATTTAGATATACTATACAAAGGATACGATGATCCTAAATTTATACAAGATATGCAACGTCTTGAAGCAACATTACAAGAGCTTGAACAATTAGCAAACCATCTAAGCAAACCAAATAACATAGAAAACGTAATTCAAATTGTCAAAATAAACGAAACAATTAACACACTAGTCAATGATTTGGCACACTTCTTAAATTTGAAACAAGCAGCGAATACAATGGATAGTGAAGCCAGTAACTTACTTAACCAATTGCATACTGTATTAACACGTAGCGCAAAACCATCAACAATGATGAACCAATACATTGTAAAGTGTGATGATTTGGATGCGTTTATCGCAAAAGACGCATTTTTAAAACAATACGAGTACTATTTACACAAGATAAAAGAAAGTGGAAAATACTTATTAGCGGACGAAGTAGAAGAAGCACTTGCGAAAATGAATATCAATGGAGGAGCTGCTTGGGAAAAACAATTTGAATACTTAACAAGTAGTGTAGAAGTGGAAATGGATGATGCGACTTACACATTATCAGAAATTCGTAACATGGCTTATGATCCTAATCCTTCCATTCGTAAAAAAGCATACGAAGCAGAATTAAAAGGATACGACAAAATCAAAGATGCCATTGCCTTTTCACTTAATAGCATCAAAGGGCAAACAAATATCGAATGCGCAATGCGCACTTACGACAGCCCACTTCAAAGAGCATTGTTTCGTGCTGATATGAAACAAGAAACGTTAGATGCGATGCTAAGTGCAATGAAAGATTACATGCCGAAATTTCGCGAATACTTAAAACGCAAAGCGCAATTACTAGGACACCAAAATGGATTGCCATTTTATGATTTGTTTGCTGTCATTGCCAATGATGATCGCAAATATACCATTGAAGAAGCCAGATCTTACTTAATTGAAAACTTTAAAGATTTCTCACAAGATTTAGCCGATATGGTACAAAGAGCATTTGATAACGAATGGATTGATTTTTATCCACGTAAAGGTAAAGTCGGTGGTGCGTTCTGTGCCAACCTAGTCGCACACGAGCAATCACGTATTCTAACTAACTACGATGGTTACTTTGGAGACATTGTCACACTGGCACATGAACTAGGACATGCCTACCATGGAGAACAGTTAATTGGACATGCACCATTGAATTTAGACTACAGTATGCCAGTTGCGGAAACGGCTAGTACATTTAATGAAAACTTAATTATGAACAAAGCGATAAAAGAAGCAACGGGACAAAGTAAAATCGCATTAATCGAAAACCTATTACAGGATAGTACCCAAATCATCGTAGACATCTATTCTCGATTCTTATTTGAAAAAGAAGTATTTGAGCGTAGAGAAAACGAATTCTTATTTGCGTCTGACTTAGAAGAAATAATGAAGAAGGCACAACTAGAAGCGTATGGTGATGGATTAGACCCTAATTATTTGCATCCTTATATGTGGGTTTGCAAACCACACTACTACTCAACAGGTTTGAGTTTCTACAACTTCCCTTATGCCTTTGGTGGTCTGTTTGCCAAAGGGTTGTACGCTCTTTACTTAGAAGACAAAGAAACATTTGTTATCAACTATAAGAAGATGTTACATGAAACAAGTGTTGTCAGCGTAGAAGATTGTGCAAAAGTAATGAATATTGATTTAACACAAAAAGCATTCTGGGAAAAATCTCTGGCTATGATGAGCCAAACCATTGATGCATTTTTAGAAGAAACAAAATAAAAAGCCATAGGCATCCTCTGCCTGTGGCTTTTCTTTTATGCGCTTATTTTCTAAAAGTAACAATAACTTTAAATAAATCTCCATCAATTGCTACATGTAAACTTCCATTTTGCAGTTCACTAAAACTTTTCGCAATCGCAAGTCCTAATCCACTTCCTTCGCTATTGCGAGAGTCGTCTCCTTGCACAAAACGTTCTACTAAGTCACTGCCTTCTTTGTTTAATGCATTTTCAGAAATATTTTTAAAGATGATTTCAATGGCTTCCTCATTTTCACTCACATCGACATACACTCTAGTATTGGCAAGTGCATACTTCGCAATGTTGGTAAACAGATTTTCAAAAATGCGATACGTCTTAGAACTATCTAAAGTATGAATCATTTTTTCTTGCGCAAAATTCATATTGAAACTTAAGTTTTTTTGTTGTAACTGGTCATAACATTCAAACTGCGCTTGCTTAATTAATGCGACGATATCCACATCAATTCGATTCAGCGTTACGTTTCCACTATTCGCTTTGCTCATTTCAAATAGATCTTCGATGATATTTTTCAATCGTAGTGAATTTCGCTCTAACGTATCCAAGTACTCTTTGCGTTGTTGTTCACTTAATGTATCATCCTTCAATAGATCAGTATACGTGATAATAGAAGTCAACGGTGTTTTTAAATCATGCGATACATTCGACACTAATTCTGTCTTCATCTTTTGTGACTTCACTTCTTCGTTTACTGCTTTTTCAAAACCATCACGGATATTTGAAAATTCATCACGTAATGAATTAAACATACCCAAATCTTCTTTTATTTCAATTTCGAAATCACCATTGGATAACTTCTTTGTCGCTTTCAATAAGACATCGTAATCACGCTTTATTTGATCAAAACGATCTTGTAAGATCACAAACAATAAAACGGAATAAATAACTGTGATAAAGAAACCAAATACGAAGAAGAAACTAATTCCAGTAATAATTAAGAAGTTTAATCCTACTATGCGTACCAAAGCTTTGTTTGAGTTGTCTCGTAAATCAAAATGAACGACGCGATCGACAATTTTCATAATCGTATGAATTAGCCAAGCTACAAACGTATTTTCTTTTATGAAACGAACAATTCCCTTATCAAACAAAAGCTTAATCATATATGCGGTAAAGAATATTAGGAAGAAAAACAATAGCCACAATAAGGAAAACAGAAAGAAGACCGCTCCTGTAGTGAATGCTTCATTGTTTATTGATTTAAACAAGTCAACAAAATCTCCAGCGTTATACATTCGTACAAACTCTAAACCTAACAGCGCTAGACCAAAGGAAGACAAACAAACCATAACACTTAAGAACTCAATTTTAATTTTGGAAAGGTATTGAAGTGTTTTAATTTGATGCAAATAACGAATTGGGATTAGTAATGCGATGATCGCAACAATTGCACTCAATATCATACAAATCGGAATCAAAGTATTTTCGATATCAGTTCGTCCAAAATATGAAATGTGTTGATCCACAAAACCATACCCGCTTCTGTACTGTTCTGAAATTGCGAAAATGTATGTCATATCATGAATTTTGGTAAGCGAACTTTCGTAACTCCGTAATTCTATGAATTCATTTGTTTCTGGATCTACTTCATCGTATTCCAGTACCATATAATCTTTACGAAAGCGATTAAGCTTTCGAACTAAATCATTTTGATAACGCAATGTTTCTTGTTCATTTTTATCATTCGTTTGAATACTTAGGTTTCCCTCTTTATCAAATTTCATAATCAAATACCAACGATATTTACTTGCTTCTTTTTCACTTTTTTCAATTAGTCGAAGGTCGCTATTCGCATTACTCGTATCGAGTTTAGTGATGGAATTGTATGCGTAGTATTGAAAATCTTTCTCTTCATCAAAAAGATCACGAAATTCTTCACTCACGCTTCGCATTAGCGAATTCACGTTTTTATTCAAATCCGTTTTATTTTCTAAATAATAAACCAATCCATCTTCATTGTCATCCACTTCATCTGCACCGAAATAAACGGCTTTTGGAATAATGTCTTGCATCAGTAGTATTTCACCAAAATCAATATCTTTATTATCATTGTCTTGCTTTAACACATGTGTCGCACTAACCATCGCAAGTGAAGCACTGAATAACGTCACAAAAACAATAAGACTAATTATTATTTTGCTTTTTTTCATGTCTTTCTCCTTTTCTATTGCTTATCGATTTTGTAACCTACCCCCCAAACAACTTTTAAATAACGAGGATTCTTTGTATCGATTTCAATTTTTTCGCGTAAGTTACGAATATGCACCATCACTGTTTCAGTGTTAATGGCATCTTCCTTCCATACACTTTCATAAATTTGATCTGCAGAAAATACTTTCCCTGCATACTCCATTAATAATTGTAGTATTTTAAATTCAATTGGGGTTACCTTGATTTCTTTTCCATCCACACTCACTTCTTTCGTATCGATGTCCATTTCCAAACCACCAATCACATAACGAGAACCACTTTCCTCTTTCGCATTTTCTACCATATTTAAAAACTTTGTATAACGACGTAATTGGGAAGCCACACGAGCCAACAACTCCATTGGTACAAAGGGTTTTGTAACATAATCATCCGCACCGATATTCAACCCTGTAATCTTATCGATATCTTCTGACTTAGCAGATAGAATGATGATTGGAAAATCATATTTCATACGAACTTGCATCGTCATCGCAATTCCATCCATCACTGGCATCATCACATCAACAAGTGCCAAATGGATTTCTTCTTTTTCGATAATGGATAACCCTACTTTTCCATTTTCCGCTTTTAACACACGGTATCCTTGGTTTTTCAAATAAATTTCAATCGCATCAGCAATCTCTTTCTCATCTTCCACAACTAAAATAGTATATTCCATAATATCCCTCTTTCTACTTCTTACATTATACGCATTTTATAATAAGATTTGTAGAAAAGAAAACGAAAGAATTTCTAAAGATTCGTCACTAGCTTTTTCTTATCGTGTATTTTACGCTTATAGAAGTACATACCGATAAGCGATACGATTCCTGTAATGGCAAACACAGCGATACAGAAATCATATTGTTGGATACCGATCGCATTTCCCCCTACTGTTGAAGTGATGACACTAGGAATACGGGCAATCGATGTAATCACTAAGAACTGCGATAGTTTCATCGATGTAAAAGGCATAAAGTAAGTAATGATATCTTTTGGTGTTCCCGGAATAAAAAAGATAATAAATAGCAAATAGGGTAACTTAGGATTATTTTGTAAGAAGGATACTTGCTTTAGCTTTTCTTTTCCTAAATAGCGTTCAATAAAACGAATTCCTAATTTGGATACAAAAACATAAATTACTATGGAACCTATCGCTGCTCCCACCAAACAAATTAGCATTCCTTCTATCGGTCCATAAAACAAACCAGCCAATACTTCGATAATCTCGCCTGGTAAGAAGACAAAAACGACTTGTAACGCCATTAATAACGCAACAACTCCCATTCCAAAGATGCCGTAATTATCCAAATCTTTTTTTAATGCTTGTGGATCTTGTAAGATATCCATGATTGGTTCATACAATAGCAAGCATAACAATCCCATAAATAAGATACTTATGCTTACCATGATAAACAATCGTTTGTTTTGTTTCATAAAGTTCATACATCTCATCCCTTTCCATGTCTCTTCCACGCTTCTATTTTAACGATAAGTTATTAAGAGAATCATGGAACAAAACAAAAGAAAGTTGAAAGAAATACAAAAAAAATACAGATGTAGAAACATCTGTATTTCGTAAATTATTTAATTACTGTTTTAATATAATCGTGAACTTCTTCTGCTGTTTCGAAGTTTAGACATTTCGCAGCAACGTCTTCCATTTCTTTTTTGCTTAAAGAGTTAATTACTTTTCTCGCTTTTAAGATAGAAGTAGCTGACATTGAGAATTCATCAAGCCCTAATCCTAATAGGATTGCAGCTGCATCTGGTTCTCCTGCCATTTCTCCACACATACCAGCCCATTTCCCTTCAGAGTGAGCTCCATCAATTGTCATTTTAATTAAACGTAAAATAGATGGGTTATATGGTTGGTATAAGTAAGATACTTGTTCACTCATACGGTCAGCAGCCATAGAATATTGAATTAAGTCGTTTGTTCCAATTGAGAAGAAATCAGCGTATTTCGCAAATTGGTCAGCTAACACTGCAGCAGCAGGAATTTCTACCATCATACCTACTTCAATGTTATCCGCAACAGCAACACCTTCGTTGATTAATTTTGCTTTTTCATCTTCAAAGATTGCTTTTGCATCTTTGAATTCTTTTACTGTAGCAATCATTGGGAACATAATACATAATTTACCGAATACTGAAGCACGGCATAATGCACGTAATTGAGTACGGAAAATATCTGTTCTATCCAAACATAAACGAATTGCACGGTATCCTAAGAAAGGGTTCATTTCTTCAGGGAATGTGAAGTAAGGTAATGTTTTATCTCCACCGATATCTAGCGTTCTAACAACTACTTTCTTACCATTCATACCTTCTAATACTGCTTTGTATGCAATAAATTGTTCTTCTTCTGTTGGGAATTCTTGTGAGTTCATGTATAAGAATTCAGTACGGTATAACCCTACTCCTTCTCCACCATTGTTCACAACACCTTCTACATCATTTGGTGTACCGATGTTTCCAGCTAATTCAACATGGTGTCCATCCGTTGAAACAGATGGTGCATCTTTTAATACTTTAAGTGCTTCTTTTTCTTCTAAGAATGCAGCTTTTTTCGCTTCGTATTCAGCAATTGTCGCAGCATCTGGATTTAACACTACAACACCTTCTACTGCATCTAACGCTAACACGTCACCGTGTTTTGCTGTTTCTAAAATTTGTGCACAACCAACTACTGCTGGAATTTCTAATGATCTAGCCATGATTGCAGAGTGAGATGTTCTACCACCAATTGCAGTAACAAATCCTTTTGCATATTCATTTAATTGTGCAGTATCACTTGGAGTTAAATCGTGTGCTACAACGATTGAATCTTCTTGAATTGCTCCTAAATCAGGAATTGTAACACCTAAAATGTTCGCTTTTAAACGGAAAGTAACATCTTTCACGTCAGCTGCTCTTTCTCTGAAGTAATCATTATCCATTGCTTCAAACATAGCTACTGTTGTATTTGCTACTGTTTCTGCAGCAAATTCTGCATTTACACCTTCATTTGTAATCATCGCAGTAATTTGACCTGTAAATTCAGGGTCACCTGCCATCATTAAATGCGCATCAAATACAGCGATTTCTTCTTCTGATAATTTACCAGCAGCAGTTGCTCTTTCTTTGATTCCTTCGATTTCTGCTTTTGTTTTATCCAAAGCAGCATTAAATTTTTCAATTTCTGCAGCGCTATCTACACCATCTAAGCGAGTAATGTCCATAGCTGGAATTTCAAGTTTGTAAACTTTTGCAACAGCAACACCAGCTGAAGCCGCAATACCTTTTAACATTTTCATTTCCTCCTAAAATATGATAAATCTAACGATAAACGTTCTACATAATTATAACAAACACTACACTCATACGCAATGAAGAAATGCAAGAATAACATGATTTTTAAAGCCCTTACATCAAATCGCGACAATCGCATTTCGTTTGCCTCTTTTAATCAAAAAAAGAAAAGATGTTAACCTGTAACATCTTTTCTCTCTTTATTATCTTTGGTTAAATGGTACAACTGTTGCAGGAATACCATTTTCCATAATTAATGTAGGTTCACCTTGAATTAATGGTGTAATGTAATCATGGAATTCTTGTGTTAATCCAGTGTAGTTTGGTTTGATCCATTCAACTGGAACGTGTTTCACGTGGTTAGCGAAGTTTTCAGCAGGTCCAGCGATAAATTTAGCGTTGTATCTTCCATCGATAAATTCTCTTTGAACAGCAACAACATGACCAGTGAATCCTGGTTGTGCACTTCTTGCATGAGCAGACATTCCTAATTCGAATGCTTCAGTCACATCCACTAGAGATTGTGCGAAGTTACTACTTCTTGCAGCTGTACTTAAATCTTGTACTTTTGCTCTTGGTGCAATACCAGCTTCTAAAATCATTTGTTTTAATGCTTCTCCAGCTCCACCTAATACAGCGTGACCGAATCCATCATTTTTTGCTTCCCCAGCAGCTAAGTAGTTTCCATCAGCGAAGTGTGCTCCTTCACTTGTAACGATGTAACATTTTCCTTTTTCATCCATACATTTCTTAACTTGTGCTAAGAATACTTCTTTATCAAAGTCAACTTCTGGTAAAACAATTAAGTCAACACGGTTAGTAACAACGGTAGATCCTGCTAACCATCCAGCATCTCTACCCATTGTTTCAAGGATAAATACTTCTGCACGTGTATAAACGTTGTAGTCTAACCAAGTAGCGTTAACTACAGCATTAGCAAATTTTGCTCCAGAAGCAAAACCTGGACAGTGGTCAGTAACCATTAAGTCATTATCAACTGTTTTTGGAATTCCCACGAAACGTTTGTTGATGTTGTTTGCTTTTGCCCATTGGCTTAATGCATCAACTGTATCCATTGAATCATTTCCACCGATGTAGAATAAGATTTCGATATCATGTTTGTCCATGATAGCAACTAATCTTCTGTAATCAGTTTCGTCATTTCTTTTTAATTTGTAACGACATGAACCTAAAGCTGAAGATGGAGTTTGACGTAATACTCTATTTTCATATTCACTCATGTTTGTTAAATCGTATAAACGATCTTCTAAAATTCCTTCAATTCCGTTCAATCCACCATATACTACATCGTATACTGGGTTTAATTGGTTCGCTCTAACTACTCCTGCTAAAGAAGCATTGATTACTGTAGTTGGTCCACCAGATTGTGCAACTAAACAATTTGCCATTTTACTAAATCCTCCTAATATATCTCCCTTATTTTAGCATTGATTGTAGTAGATTTCAATTGCTAGTGAAGTTTTTTTAAGTTTTCTTGTGCATTTTTTCACGAATTCAAATTATCCTTTATTTTATTGGTTTTTTTTATATTTTTAGACAAATTTAAAAGAACACAACATTGACAATTTTCGCTACCTTTTATACAGTTATCCTATGAGAAAACAAAAAACGAATTCACCCCTATTATTTATCTTCATTGCGATTCTTGCTTTACTGCTTCCTGCCCTCTCTTTTTATCTGGCAAGCAAAGCAAGCCTTTTCTACGAGAACCTTACGTATGTAGGCAACCTAGCAAGCAATCGTTCGCTATTTATGGTATGGGGTATCTTGCAATCCCTATGTTACTTTATCGCCTACTTATATGTTACTGACAAGTTTCATACAAGAAAGAAAAGCAGCGATATTCTATGTGCCATGATTACTTTAATTAGTATCATCGCCTTTGTGTTACCCTACCAAAATCACAGTGGGGATATTGTATCGCAACTGCATGTTTATGGAAGCATGTCGAGTTGCATCTTCACTTTCGTATTAGTGATGAGACAAATTGTCCTGTTTGCTTCTATTGATTTGTACCTGTACGAAAAAGCAAAAACTTATTTCTTGCTTATTCTCAGCCTCTTTGCTTTTCTTATCATTTTATTTGGTGACATTTCAACATTGAGTGAACTTGTTTTATTAAATGGACTCAATTTCTTATTTGTCTATTTGATTCGGTATCGATTGAAACCCATATAAAAATGGGCATTGTCTACCGCTTCCTTAAATTTAAACATAAAAAAAGAGTTTTCTTTCATGAAGTACGCTTCTTGATTCGAAAACTCTTTTTGTTTATATCATTTCACTGTATTCTTCCCATAATGACATCATTTGATTAATTTCATTATGAACTTCATCAATTTCACTATCAAGTTGCGCCATCTTCTTACTATCTTGGTAATACTCTGGCTCAAAGCGCAATTCGCGTAATTGTTCCAACTCTTCTTCTTTTTGTGAAATTTTCTTTTCTAAGCGTGATATCTCACGCCCATAATTAATATGTTTCGGTTTCTCTTTTTTCTTTTCTTCACTCACAACACTCACTTCTTGTTGCGCTAACTTATCTTTTTGTAAGTATTCCGCATACGTAAGTGGATAGTAAGTGGCTTTCTTGTCTTCTAATACCAAGACACTTGTTGCCATTTGCGAGATAAAATAACGGTCATGCGAAACAAATAAAATCGTTCCATCGTAATCACGCAAGCTATCTTCCAATGCTTCTTTTCCTAAAATGTCCAAGTGGTTGGTCGGTTCATCTAATAATAGAAAGTTTGCATGCTCCAACATTAACTTAGCTAATGTCAAACGTACTTTTTCTCCTCCAGATAAAACACTGACTTCTTTGAACACCTCTTCACCACGAAATAAGAAGCATCCTAAGGCATTACGAATGGCTGTTTGCTCCAAATCAGGAAACAAGTTCCACAACTCTTCAATCACTGTATTATTGGATTGAAACTGAGCCAAGTCTTGATCAAAGTAACCGACTTCAATTTGGTGTCCCAACAAGAAGGAACCACTAAGTGGTAGTACCTTATCCATCAGTGTTTTAATCAATGTACTTTTTCCTGTTCCATTTTTCCCAATGATCGCACAACGATTTCCTCGTAACAATTCAAAAGAAACATTGCACAATTCTTGTTCGTAACCAATGCCTAAATCTTGCACTTGTAGTACTTGGTTTCCCCCTTTAATCGCACTTGAAAAGCGTGCTTTAAAGGTAGCATCATCGGCATTACGGTCTTCTATTCTTTCCATGCGATCCAAATATTTAATTTTGGATTGGGCAAATTTTGCTTTGTTTGCTTTGTAGCGAAACTTTTCGATTAACTCTTCTAAGCGCTGAATGTCTTTTTGTTGACGAGCATACAAACTCTTAGTACGCTCGATATCACTTTTCTTTGCTTCCACATAATGCGAATAATTCCCCACGTATTTACGCATTACTCCATATTCAATTTCATAAACAATATCCACTACATTATCCAAGAAGGTTCTATCATGCGAAACAATCACAACTGCTTTCGGATAGCGTTTCACATACCCTTCTAACCATTCAATCGTTTCCAAATCCAAATGGTTGGTC
The DNA here is from genome assembly GCA_964370395.1 of uncultured Erysipelotrichaceae bacterium. Lineage (GTDB taxonomy): Bacteria > Bacillota_I > Bacilli_A > Erysipelotrichales > Erysipelotrichaceae > JBGUVL01. The sequence goes on along the minus strand of CAYJIZ010000006.1, from coordinate 68,468 downwards.
GGTTCATCCAAAAGTAAGATATCTGGTTTACTAAGTAACAGTTTCACAAATGCCAAACGTGTTTTTTGTCCTCCAGAAAACTCATTTAAATGTTTCGATAAATCTTCTTTTGCGAAATTAAACTTCGTAAAAATCTGCAACATCTCTTGTTTGTAAGTGTACCCACCTAATTCTTCAAATCTCTCTTGCACTTTCGCATATTCATTTAATACTTTTTCATCACAATGTTGTGCCATCTTCTCAGAGATTTCCAACATCTTTTTTTCATACCTATGAAGTTCTTCAAATACACCTTCAAAATCTTCTTCTACTGTTTTATTTTCATCCAAAAAGGTCGTTTGTGCCAAATACCCAATCGTCGTACTCTTCTCTTTGTGAATGTCTCCACGATCCAAATATTCTTCATTTGCAATAATTTTAAGTAAGGTACTCTTACCACAACCATTACGCCCAACAATACAAACTTTTTGTTTATCACTAATTTCAAATGTTATATTTTCAAATACTTCTTGTGCTCCAAATGCTTTGCTTCCTTTTGCAATCTGATAGCGCACAAAACATTCCCCCTTTGCTTATTCTTCAATTGTTAAATACATTGCCATTCCATCAGCAATGGCCTTCATATACGCATCTTGGCTCGTTTGCCAATATTGTACATCTTTACTCGATGTTAAATATCCTAAATTAATACTAATTCCATTCATTCCATGACGGTTATCTTTCGCAAATGGTCCCGTATTCTCTTGTGCATTTTTGGAATACATTCCTGCCTGTGTTGCTTTTCCACCACTTTCACGAATCCATAAGTCACTATCATAAACAATTCGTTTATCTAATGTACCTTTTAATAAATCACCACTGCGAACCCCTGGTTCATTAGGGCTATACAACGCACTAATCGATACCCCACTATTACGACTTAAGTTGTAAACGATTTGCTTACTCAAGTTTCCATTCGCATGCCCAGAGTAAGTAATGTCCATTCCTTCATAATCCAATGTGGATTGTGAGAACGACAAGCGGATGTAGTATTTCGCATTCGCATTATACGCTCTTGCCAAACGTCCATCTTCACCATAGCTATTCAACTCTTCTTTTTCACCACGAACGATGATTACTTTTAATCCTTTTGCTTCCAGATGCTTTTGTAAGGATAGTGCCGCCTTGTATGTCTCTTGGTATTCTACTAAGCCATTTCCAACGCTTCCCTCATTTAAACTATACTCACTAAAGTCATAGTCATATGCTCCTGGATCTATCGCAATATCGTATTGCTCTTTTTCTAGTTTTGTTTTACTCACTGCCAAAAAGGCATAGTTATCTACTTTTACCCCTTTGCTATCATAATAACTTGAATCCGCAATCAATTCATATTTAAGGTGCTTATTATTACGTGCTACCCCAACAATAGAATCATTCACAGGATTATCAAAAACAACACGTTTTTCACGCAAATCATCAACGACAAAAATTTCATAATACCCTGCTTTGATCGTATTCAAAATAATTTGGGAATCAATTTTATTACGTAATACAAACGAATACTCCTTGCCACTACATATGTCTCTTAAAATAATACTTTTTCCAGAAATCGGATCATTTTTTTCAACATCATACGCATTCTTGTATAAGTTTAAACTTTCCCCATAAAACAAGTAGTCACTTACGCTATACGTACGTTCGTATTGTTTTTGCAAACGTTTCACACTTTTGTCATGAGTCAAACCACAAATCGTGAATTCTGCTTTCGTTTTTTCTTTTTCTACTTGTGTATACGCAAAAATTCCACCAAAAAAGACGATTACGCAAAGAGCAATAATCCATTTTATTTTCTTCGTATTACGTTTTCTTGGTGCGTATGCCATAATTACTCCTCACTATTTAAGTTAATATCGACAATATGTTTTGGTGCCTGCATCTTCTGTTTTGGAAACTGCATGTATTCTCCACCAATTTCCACTTTTAATAATGCATGTGGATCTTTAGGGATACATAACTTCGTATCTTCAAACGTATGGTACTGCACTGGATAAATATCCTCTTTTTTATATACGACTGGTCGAAGTGGTGAGTTAAACACCCAATTCATATCATAACCAATCAATGAACTATTTCTATTTTTACGAGAATAAAAACGTGAAAACTTCACAAATGCCTTTTTTAAAGCATAAGGATTCATTCGCATATTCTCAATTGCGACAATTCCTGCCATGCACACATAAGAAAGCATACGTGCACTAAAGTCAATCCATTTCTTTTCACTAATGTAATCCACTAAAAAGACATCGATAAAAACCCCATCTCCATCTTTGCATTTATTCGCCAACAAAGAATTTACCTCTTTTAAATAGGTACCCTTCTTTCGAATTTTCATCACAGGAATTAACACATTGTAATCTTTATGTGTATCAAAACATTGAAAGTAGTACTTGTCATTAGGAAGTTCTTTTTTTAACACTTCTAAAAAACGAACATAATCATCGTACAACATTCCAATATCCGCATCATCATCCCAAGGAATAAAGCCATCATGGCGCAATGCACCCAAACAACTTCCCCCCGTTAAATAATAAGGGATATCATGTTTTTGACAGATTGCGTCAATGTCCTTCAACATATCTAATAATACGTTTTGTACATCTCTTACACTAATTACGCTTCCATCACTATTTTCTTTTAAAATATATTGTTTTTCCATTGGCTTCACCCGTTACTTATTATATGCGAAAACACGTAATTAAACAATGTTTTGTGTAATTACACACTTTTTCAAACATTGTAAAAAAGTGTGTGAAACGATTTTACTCAATCATCTCAAACACTTTATTTTTATAATATTGAAAAGCAGAAGGAATACTGTACTTTGCTTCTATCTCTTCTTTACTACTCCAAAAGTAACCTTCTTTTTCAAAACAGTGATCACAAGGAATCAAAAACCCCTTTAAGTTCCAATCCTTATGGGAAAAAACATGCTTGTATTTTCCCAGTGAGATTGCTTGCGCATAGTGCTTCTTAGCAATATGCCCTTCTTCTAAAACAAACTCATACAAACCAGCAAGCAATCCACTCTTGCTTCTTTGATGCAATAAGATTTGATTATCGCATACATACACAAGCACCGTGTATTTCTCTTCACTACGTTTCATTTTCTTTTCGCGAATAGGCAAGGCGTTTTGTTTTCCTTTTGCATACGCTTGGCACTTCTTTATCAAGGGACAAATATTGCATCTTGGATTGCCATTTGGCAAACATATGCTTGCTCCTAAATCCATCAGTGCTTGGTTCATAATCCCCATATCGTCTGCTAAATCCAAACGCATCAAAGCCTCGATGTCCTTTTGGCTTTTTTTCAATAATATATTTTGCTCATATGCAAACAACCTTGCATATACTCGCATTAGATTTCCATCCAATGCGCATACTTGTTCATGAAAAGCAATCGAAGCAATGGCAGCAGCGGTATAAGGACCAATACCCGACAACGTAAGCAACGCATCGTAGTGATTGGGTAAAGTTGCGCCAAAGTGCTCGACACACTGTATTGCTGCTTTCTTCATATTTCTTACACGACTATAATACCCTAAGCCTTCCCACAACTTACTTAATTCATCATCGTCCGCTTTTGCTAATGCTGCAACATTAGGATATTTCGCAAGAAATCGTTCATAATATGGTTTAACGGCTTCTACACGTGTTTGTTGCAACATAATTTCACTTACCCAAACTCGATAAGCATCACGATTTTCACGCCATGGTAACTCTCTTTTGTTGTCTTGGTACCAGGCTAACAATAATTCACTTATTTTTTCCATACAAACAAAAAGAGCGTATGCTCTTTTACCTTTCTAGTTTCGCGATAATTTCGCGTAAATCACAAATCAGTTCATCTGCTTCACTTTGGTCTACTTTCAATTGTGTCACTTGTCGCGCATAAACTCTATGCGCTTTGGCAGCCTTTGCTGCCTTAATTCCATAAAAAGAATCTTCCACCACGATGCATTCGTGTGGTTCTACACCCAAATCTTTCATCGTCTTTAAATACACATCTGGGAAAGGTTTGCTGTTTTCTACTTCATGCCCTGAACTGATTGCATCAAAGTATTCAAGCAAATCGCAATCTTGCATATGTGAAAGGATGAATTCTTTTTCGGTAGCACTACTTAGACCAATTTTGTAGCCAGCTTTCTTTAGTTGTTGCATCACTTCGATTGCCCCATCCACACGTAGTTTCTTGTAATCGATTGGATGTTGCTTTAAATAAGCATGCCATTTCGCCCATAGTGCATCGGGTTCAATGCTACCTTTCATCATCTCACTAATAACACGATTTCCTTCTTCACGTGAGCTACCGATTAAACGATCCAAATAATGTTGCTCATAAGGAAACCCATACTCTTCAAAAAAACAAGGAAGCTTTTTTGAATAAGCCAATTCTGTATCAATCAATACTCCATCCATATCAAAAATAACTGCTTTAATCATAACAACTCTCCAATGCTAATTCCATCATCACTGTGAATGATGTCTCTCTTTCTTTTGCACTCGTTGCTTGCTTTTCCACAAAGGAATCTGAAATTGTCAGCAAGCAAGCGGCTTTCTTGTTTAATACTTTGGCATTATGGAATAGCGCGAAGCTTTCCATTTCAACACCTATACAACCATATGTTTGGTGTAGTTTTTCATGATAAGGACTTTTGTCTTCTTGGTAAAAGACATCACTTGAATGAATACAGCCTTCTTGTAAAGGAATATTACGCTGTTTTGCCACCTCTTTAATTTTATTATTTAACGAAGTAGAGGGATAAGTATATTGCTTATCATACCCATTTTGTACCTTCGCAAAGTTTGATTCACTATATGCTTCACTCACTAATATCACATCGTATACTTTGGCTTGTATCGCATAACTACCTGCACTTCCTACACGAATAATCACATCGACATCGTATTGTGAGAATAACTCATACGAATAAATACCAATACTAGGCATTCCCATTCCTGAGCCCATGACAGATATTTTCTTTCCTTTGTAAGTTCCTGTGTAACCTAACATATTACGAACATGATTAAAACAAGTAACATCTTCTAAATACGTTTCGGCGATAAATTTTGCTCGCAAGGGATCCCCTGGCATTAATACGACTTTCGCTATTTCCTTTTTTTCTGCTTCAATATGTGGTGTTGGCATACAATCACTCTCCTTGTTAGTATTATAGCATGAAAAAAGAGGCTGAGTATAATAACTCAACCCCAATTATTCAATACATTCGTGCTTACTCTTTTGCGTTTTTCAATTTCAATAAAGCAAACGCAGCAATCCCTGCAATGGCAACACCACCGATAATATACAATGGCATATTGCTATTGTTATCTTTTTGCGCTAACGGTGTTGCTTTCGCTTCTACTTTTTCATTTTTAGAAGTGGTAGTACGCTTTTCCACTTTACTTTCTTTGCTTACTTCTTTCTCTTCTTTTTTCACTGCTGGTGTATTTGTTTTGTTTTCTGCCGCAATCGTATTACGTAGTGTCGTATCAATGATTGTACCACTACTTGGCGGAGTTAACGTTGGTCGATTACCTGGTTTTACAGTTGGTTTGTTCCCTGGTTTTTCTGTCGGTTTGTTTCCTGAACCACCTGGATTTTCCTCTGGTTTGTTTCCTGGATTTTCTTCCGGTTTGTTTCCAGGGTTTTCCTCTGGTTTATTACCTGGCTCTTCCACTTCTTTTGCACTTACAGTAACCTCAATATCAACATGAATCGTGTTACTTGCATCGCTCACTGTAACAATCGTTTCTCCTTTTGCTACCGCTGTAATAACACCATCTTTTACTGTCGCTACTTCATCATTTTTACTAGACCATGTTAATTGTTTGTTTGTTGCATTATCTGGTTTCGCAACTGCATTAATAATAACACTTTGCTCTTCTTCTAATGCCACTTTTGTTTTATCAACATCGATTTTTTCTACTTCAATAACCAAAGAATCTACGTATTCTTTCGCTAATGTGTTGATTCCTTCGCGCATGCGACTTACTTCAGCGAATACCAATTCTCTATCTGCTTCTGATCTTGGAACAGCAGAACCGTAAGCTGTTGTCTTATTAGGGCGTTTCAAAGAACCAACTAATGTGTCAACTTTCTCTTCCATTTGTTGCGATTGTTGTTGTAAGAATTTCGCTTTGTTTACATCACGAACCCCTTGTTTAAACAATTCATAACGAGGTGTTTTATAGAAATACGTATCGCTTACTTGCCCTTTTTCAGTTGGGTAAATATACCACCCATCTCCTGGTTCCCAGTAACGATAAGAAACATTAGTTAATGGATCATCTACCCAGTTATCCCATGCCCAACGCATATAACCTGTTGCTCCTTGTGACATAGAATACCACATTGTCCAAGCGTTATCTGCTGGATCACTAATCGTAAAGTTACTTGGGTAATCTCCTGTACATGTATAAACTGTCGTTACCAATCCTTTTTCATTACGGTGTTCAACAAGATCTTTAAAAATTGTGTTTGTTTGTGAAATATGACTTAATCCAATTGATACATCGTGAATACGATCTGTAAAGGCAAAGTCATTTGCACTTTGGTAATTCATCGCAGAGGAAATTTTCAAACTTTTTCCTTCTTTATTTGTTACCGTTTCAATTAAACTTGCTGATTTTTTTAAATCATCAATATCACGTTCATCCATTGCGATGTATGTGATATCAAACCATCCTTTTGTTTCTACATGCGATACAAAACTTTCTAAGAAAGGAACCCACAATGCTTTCCATTCCGCACTTCCTGTTGCCGCAGAAACTTTTTTGATTGCGCTTGATGCTTCATCAAAGTATGCTACTTGGTTATTCCAAGGAACAATACTATAACATTTAATTTGTCCTAATCCTTTTTCAGGATCCAACACACCTTCTTCAATATTGAATTGTACCCAACGATCAAATAATGTGTAATCAAAATCAAATGTTCCATCTACCTTTTTACGCCAAGAAACCATTGATGGATCTTTGCTGTATGATTGGTTGTTCCAAGCATCTTCAACAATGTTCGCAACTACGTCACGTCCACCCATCTCTTTGTATTCTTGCATTGATGCACGCATGTAGTTTAAGTGTTTTTCAGTAAAATACTCAGCTTTAGTAACACCATAATATTGTGCTACTGCAAATGGATGTTGCCAAATTTGTACTGTTGTTTTTGTATCATCTGTTGTTGGTTGTAACAAATCAATCACTTCAAATGTATACGCTAATTTATATGGCTCTTTAAACTCATCTGCAATAATTTCTACTTCCCCTGTATAAACACCAGGTTTTGCATCTTTTGGTACATTAATGTTAATCCAAGCAGATTGTAATTTTTTCGCATTCACATCTACTTTTTCATCTGTATGCATAATATCTGGAAAATCTTTTACTGGAGCAACAGCTGATCCTCTTCCGATATTTGCTTTTGTTTCTTTTAACCAGTACGTTTCCACATTTGAACTTTTGATTACATTATTTTCACTTGTGAAATCACTTACTTTAATTTGTGCATTATGAATCGCTTTTGATTTGGTTACCATATTAATTTTTGAATTAATCACATCACCACGCCATGCACTACCATCAAAAGTAGCCTTGTTATCTAATAACACATTAGCGTATTGATCTTGTGTTTCCAAACGATTTTCATCCGCAACACTTAACGCAACAATTCCATTTTCAGGTGATACTGTAATTGGAATAACTTTGTTCGCTACACCATTCGCCAACTCTACCTTAATCGTTGTAGCACCCGCTTTTAAAGCCGTTACTGTTCCATCTTGTTCCACTTTTGCGATTGTAGGATCATCAACCGAATAGATGAATTTAGGATTTGTCGCATATGCAGGAATCGCCGTTGCAACAATGGCATCATCCATTCCTTCTTCAATTGTAAGACCTGTTTTGTCTAATTTTAAATCCGTAGCTTCAATCGCTTTATGGTATGCAATCGCATAATCAATTTGCGCAGTGTATCTACCCGTTGTATTCGCAGGATTTTTTTCATACAATACTTTTAATTCTAACGTATGGTTTCCTTCTTCTAATCCTTCTTTTGCATAAAGCAATTGTTGTTGTGCAGCAGTTGGATTATACGAATCAACAATTACTTCATCTTTTCCATCAATACGAACAGAGTATTTTGCTCCTGATGCTTCTTTCTTTCCATACAATTCAATTTTTGAACCGATGAATTGTACTTTAAAAGATGGATTCGATGTTGCTGTTGCAGCACTCCAGTGTTCGTCTCCATTATAGAAATATTGAGGATACCCAGTTGAAGTTGACCATCCATTTGAAAATGAAAACTGAAATAAATCATCTCCCATTGTGTGGTCATTAATATACGTTTTGTATATTTTGTTTACATCCACAGGTTGTCTTGCATCCACAACTGCATAATCCAGTTGTGCTCCAATGTTTACCCCAACGGCAGCCATTGCATTAATTTTGTTTTGTACATAAATCGTTATTTCATGTTCCCCTTCACTTAATCCAGTTAATTTAAATAACGATTCTTTTGATTGTGGTGTAACATTGTATGCATCTGCTTCAAATGCATTTTCTTCATCACCATCTAATACTACTTTATAAATACCCAAGTCTTTGTCTTTCTTACCAAACACTTCGATGGCATTTCCTCTAAAACGAATGGTAGCACTTGGAGGAGTTGCACCCCATCTTGATTTGTTAGTCCAGTGTTCTGTTCCATTGTAATCACTCGCTACTCCTGTAGCTGGATACCATGTTCCTTTAAACTCAAATTGATTTAAGCCACTTCCTTTGTCCGCATCATCAATCGTGATGACAACGTCTTCCAACGCAATTGCTTGTATTTGTGTTGGTTGCAAAGGAATCAAGACACTCAATAAGACCATTGTACTCAATAGTACTCCTAATAGTTTTTTCATAATTTACCCTTCTTCTTTCTCTCTTTCATGATTGTGTATTCTCTATTTTGCTTTTCTTGTTTGTTCCCCCCTCTTTTGCGCTAGTACCTTTGTACTTGTTAAAATTTGCAAGCGCTTACGCGTTAATCATAAACGATACCCTCTCTTTTTGGCTTTGTACTTTTTGTTTTCTTGTTTGCATATTTTACCATTTCGCTAATTTTGACAAAAACCTACTAAGGTAGCGCAAAAGTAGGAAACAAAACAAAAATAAAAAGAGCGCTACGATACGTGTATCGAAGCATCTCTTTCTTCTTTTTAATAGGAGAACTTTTCGTAGTACTCCATCTTATCTAACACCGATAGATCTTCAATTGGATTCGCATCCAATCGCAATTCATACAATCCTTTCATGTTAAGCAAAGGTGACACATCTACAATATAATTCGCTTTTAAAGTTAATCCTGTTAAGTACACCAAGTTTTCAATTGGTGACAAGTCGTACACTCCATTGTGATCTAATTTCAATGAAGTTAAATTAATTAAGTTAGCCAATGGTCGCAAATCCGTTACTACATTATTGTATAAATCCAAAGATCCTAAATTACTTAAATAATGCAGAGGCGAAATATCGGCAATTTGATTGTTTGCTAAACCTAAGCATTCTAAATTTGTTAGTTTCGCTAATGCGCTAATGTCTTTGATTTCATTATTGCTTAAGTCCAAAACACTAATACTGTTACAAGCTGCAAGTGGAGTAATATCTTTCACTTGGTTATTGTATAGATTACACTCTTCAAGTTTGCAAAGACAACGCATAAAGTCGATGTCTTTCAATTGTGTATTACTCAAACGTAAATACACTAATTCACACATATCACATAAGAAACCACTATCATAAAGCGTATTTCCTGTTACATCTAACTTACGCATTTCTTTTTTGTGATGCAATGCACTAAAATCACTAATACCGCAATTAGACATCCTTAAATCACTCAATTTGTGAATATCTTTTAATGGAGCAATCGTACTAATTGGACAAAATGAAACATTCAAACGTTCTAATTGTTTTAACTGTTCCACAAACGATATGTCTTTTAAATACTTATTGTTTGCTAATACAAGGATGCGAAGTTTTTTCAACTCAGCTAATACACTTGCATCTTGAAATAAGTTAGTCGATAAATCAAGCACCTCTAAATTTTGTAATGATTGCAAACATGAAATATCATACAACCACATTTTTGTTAAGGATAAATGCTTCAACTGTGTCAGTTTCGCAAATATCGAAATATCAAACCCAGGCGTCGTGATTCCAGCATACAACGTTTCTAATTTGGTTAATTGCTCAATTCCTTCTAGTGTTTCAATTTTACAATGGTCTACATTCAGCTCCTTTAAATTAACCAATCTTGCAATAAATGATAAATCCATTGGAAAAACACCATTATTTGATAAATTTAAAACGGTTAGTTTACTTAGGTTAGCCAATACACTCACATCATAAAAACTATTTTTCGCTAAGTTTAAATGGTGTAACTCATGCAGATCAGCAAGTGGTGACAAATCTTCAATATAATTATTATAAAGATCCAACACTTCCAAATTCACACAGTCTTGTAAACCATCCAAATCTTTTACTTCCTTACTGCGACAAATTAGTTTCTTTAACGAATGCAATTGTTGCAAAGTAGGTATTGCATCAACCTCTAATTGTAAATTTTGATTAATAACAGCACGTAAATTTTCATCTTTAATCATAATGAGTCCCCCAATCAACTTTGCCATTGTATATTTTTATTATACTATAAAGCGCTTACATTTTGTAGGGAAAGTATGGTTAGCCAACCAATCCACGTGATTGACGGTCCATATCTTCTACGACAACATCGAATATTTCACCAAGTGAAGAACAGTATTCTAACACTTCCCATGGTGCATTCGTATGGAAATGAATCTTAATTAGATTTTCATCTCCTACCGCTAACAAACAATCACCTTCTAGATGATTCGTGAAGTATTCACTAATTTTATCTTCGTTTAAGTTGTCTCCTTCAATTAATAATTGTGTATCATATCTAAATTCTAGCATCGTAATTACCTCTTTTCTTAGTATATGTTTAAGCTAAACGAAATGGCTTGTTCTCTACATGTTTCCAACGATTTTGCAAGATATTGTGCAAGTAATCATAAATGCAGTTAGCCAAATTTCTTTTTAAGATGAACACATAAGGAACTTCCTTGTGGTCGCATTTCAAAATAAGCATCGACTGTAATTCAAAAACGGTTGTGACATTATTGTATGGAATGTTAATTATATTTTCATTTTGATCGATACAATGCATTTCTTTATCATGAAATAATATTCTAGGAAACAAGCAACGTGCAAAGATAAAACGATACATTGCAATTCCTTTTTGATCATAATAATTCACATAATAAATACCTACCATACAAACGATGCAACCTAAAATAAAAAGTAACATGGAGAACATGTCGCCATTTAAATACGAAATAAAACCCATCGCTGCAAATAATGTAAAAAAAGAAACAGGAATTTGCTGTCGATTGTTTTGTTTTGTCTTTTCATTTTTCATCGCTTCTTTAATCACAACGAAGTCGTCATCATTAAATTGTTGTCTTATTTCTTGTTGGTTCATCATAATTTTATTATAACACTATTTAGATAAAGTATTCTTTTTACGCACAAAAAAAGGTTATCCATCATTTAGTGGATAACCTTACTTTCACTTCTTTTCTTTTCGAAAATAGCACCTATTTTACTTTTTTACGTTTGCTAATCAACAAACCAGCAATCGCTGCTGCCACAAGGGTAGCCATAATTACATACATCAACGTATTGTCTTGGTCTTTATTTTCACTTAGCGGTTCTTTGTTTTGACTTACTTTTTCATTTTTCAGAGTCGTTTTTTTCTTATCCTCTGTTTTCTTTTTGTCTACTTTTGGTTCCGCTTTTTTCGTATCATCAATCACAATTGTTTTTTGTGATGGCGTCGTTTCATTTTTAATCGTAGCTTTCGCATCACTAGCGATACTGATTGAACCATCTTTAATCGTGATGGCTTGAAGATTTCCTTTCGCATCAACAACTTGAAGTTCATCGATCACAATCGGATATCTTTGTGCTTTGGCATCGTTTTTCACTTTGAATGTGAAAGTGATTAAGCCATTTCCACCAGTAATGTTACTCATCTTATCGTTGGTTGCCAAGAAAGTGAAATCAGACTTCTTCAAATCTTTTTGAAGGGTAAACATATTCTTACCAAACATATCACCAATCGAAACACTTAATAAATCAAATGCTCTTTCATCGTAATCAACGTTTGCCAAAATACCCCAAATAGATTGTCCACTTTCCAATGTAATTGGAATGTTGACTGTTTGTGTCTTTTTCGCACTTATATTAGCTGCCGCAATAATAATGTTTCGTTTACTAAGTTGTGATAGTGATATTTCTTCTTGTTGTAAAGTGGTAGCTTTATTTTTGCTTAATCCACTCATCTGTCTTCTCTCACCTAGTATTCCTTTATAATTTAATAAAGGATCGTTGTTGAATACTGTTCCAACTGTACCATTGTCAATATCAAATCCTTGTGCTCTCGTTTGGTTAGCTAAGTAATTAGTTCCTTCTGCGATTCGTATAATAGCTACATATATGTCTTTATCATAAATGTAGAATACACCTGTTGTATTTTTATCAACGACCTTATTTACACCATCAATCGTCTTTTGAAGCTCATACGAGATTGCTCCATCCCCTTTGTATGGATAAAGGGCTTTTGGATCAAAGCTAACCGTTACCTTAGGATCTTCAATTGTGATCTTCGCTTCTGAAAGGTATTGATTTCCAGCACCTGAAGGTCTCACGACCATAGGAATTTTATTCACAATAATTGGTGCTTCTAAGAAAATTTCACTCACTGCTAAATAATTCTCATCAGCATCTCTAGATAACTTAACATTGTATGTTCCTGCATTTGGAAGAGGGCCACTGATCCAGCTATCTGTTGTCTGTTTGTTGTAGGCAACTTTAAAACTTGACTCCATTCCCTTATAAGGTTCAGGAAGAGTGAACGCAAAGGAATGACTTACCCCTTCTTTATAGTCAACCTTAATTGGCGTGTATTTAATGTCATCTGCAGTTAAATTGATTTTTTCTTTGTTTTCCCAACGTGCATACAGTGTTACGTCACCATCTGTTTTATACACGTCGTTCACTTCTATTTTCGTTCCACCATCCTTTTGTGTAAACCATCCAACAAACTTCATTTCTGCTTTCGCTGGTGGCGATAATAGTGAACCAAACGCTTGATCATATGCAATCTCAAAGGAATGAATCACTTTGCTATCACTGTTTAAACTTACTGTGTATTTTCTTGCTTCCCATTTTGCGTACAGTGTTATGTCTGTTTCAGGCATACGTTCTTTCGCAAAATCAAATAAGCTAGTTAATTTTTCATCTTTATACCAACCGATAAAATCATATCCTGTTTTCTTCGGTTTTGCAGGTGGTTGGAAAATAATTGAATTTTCGCGATATTCTTGCGCTTCAATTTTGGTTCCTCCATTGCTTTCAAACAATAGTTTGTGCTTTGGCGTATTGGCTTTATCAATAGCACATGTCACGTTATAAGTAACAGAGCTTTCACTAGGTTGAATCGTAGGCGAAATTGCTACTACGATACTTCCTGGTCCACCATGTTGTTCTACATAAGCGTTTAGATTCGCAAAGTAAGGACGATCTCCTTTTTTGAATGGAACTTTTACTTCTGGTGCAGAAATACCGCTAAACGTAAACGTTGCGATTCTTTCTTCATTTAAGTAATTTGCCTTTAAAATTGGAGAGTTACCGTATTTTGTTAAGAAACTCATATCGACTTTTGTATCTAATGCAAATTCTTCATTTCCATTTTGGTGTGTAATATTTTGGAAAGAAGAATATTGGTTCGTTACGGTGTTATTCGCACCTGTTCTCGTTAATGAGCTCAAATCAAAATGATCTCCATAGTTTGCACTAAACGTGCGTGGCTCTTTTGTTCCATCCTCATTCACTACGCCTTCCACTGTAACAGAGTATTGTGCAGGTGTGACATCAAAGTAGTAAGTAGTATCGGAAATAATTTGTAGTCCTTCTGTTTCTTCTACTGCATAACCTTTGATTGCACTATACTTTAAATTCACTCCATTTAAGTTATAAGAATCGTAGTTAATCATGTTTAGGATATCGTTTTCGCTAGGTAAATCGAATGTTTGAAGACGAGTAAATTGATCACTCCATACAGTTTCGTAACCATCTTGCATGTTACCTACCATTACTTTTGCCAATGATTGATTGTTCATCTCACTGGTAGTTAGGTTGGTCCATACAACAGGCACGGTTGTCGCAATATCATATTTACTAAATGCCAATTTACCCACATTCCAAGTAATAATCATATCACCCTTCATGAATCGGGTTCCTTTTGGAACATCTACTGCGATCCTACCTTGCTTATCTAAACTAAAGTTACTGTTGGTAAAGCGTACATTAAAGTTTTTAATATTAAATGCTTCTTGCGTACGTAATCCTGTTACCAAATCCATTACTTTCATTGTACGTTGGGCTTCTGGTACATTCATCGTGATACCATTTGTACTATTCCCATCGCTATCGATGATGTAGAGTACATCTGATTTTTTCATATGGTTCGCAAAATCATAAGGATTTTTACGATTACCAGCGGTGACTAACGGAAATTCCCCACTGTACAATGTCGGTTCATATTTGATTGTGTTCTCGAAGGCTTGCGCTTTGAATTTTACGGTTACAAATAAACCGAAGTCAACATTCATCGCTCCAAGCATTTTTTCGTCTACTTTCCAATCGTCTTGGTTGGCCTCTCGATATCGGGTATTAATATAGAAGAAGTAACCATTTAACTTAAGATAAGGACCAAATTCAACATTGGCTCCTACACTCGCAATGCTTGTACTTAACAATCCTATTGCGAATTCTACTTTTACTCCTGCTTTTATCCCGATGGACCCCATTACATAAAATTGGAAACCCAAACGTTCATCGATTAAATCCATCTCATTACTTCCTGATTGTTGTGCACTAAGCTTCAACCAGAAAGTATATCGTTTTCCTGTTTTGTATTCTAAATCTGCCCCAATGGCAACATTCACATTTGCACGAATAAATAAATTCGCACTAATTTTCATCTCTACAATTTTAACTCTGACTTTTACATTTAGTATTGATTGATTTAATACTTCGATCCAGTCGCTTTCATTACTAAGCATCGTAGAGTATTTATTCATTAATTGATCCAAACCAATGATACTATCACTTGGCTGATCCGCACCTAATACTTCTTTAAATTCACTACCTACATCTTTCATGCCTAGTTTTTCTTCCAACGCATCAAGTGTGTAGTCTTTTCCATCTACTGATATTCTTGGTAAAGAATTTTTAATCTTATCGATTTCACCCATGTAGTCCGAAGTGACTGGGTTACCATTGGCAGCATATTCTGCCAATACTTTTAAACGATTTAAAGGGCGAATTTCTTTTTGCAATGCCAAATCAGAGAATGTTTTATATAATTCATTCCAAAATTTTTGCAAGTCGTCGCTAACTGTATATATTTTCGCTCCTACCGATACGGTCGTATAATTCAAAATACTAAAGGAAGCTTTACAAGTTAATTCTTTGAAGTCTGGATAAATAACGATCCACTCCACATCCAGATCAACATCCACATCAAAATCAACTTTTATTTCTTGAAAGAACTCAGCACTCAAATCGATTTTGATAGAATCTTTACGAGTTGGACTAATTTGTTTTTCAATTGATAAGATGGCTCTAAATTGTAAACCTACTCCTATCCCATTTTCGAAATGCTGATCATACGTAATTCTTGGACTTATCGTTGTCTGTTCCACAACAAACTCATAGCGCTGACTTCCACCAGCCGCTGCTGCTGCCGCTGCAGGCGTTGGTGCGTTCGCAATGGCATTGATTTCTTCTTGGCTGAAGCCATTTGCTAATAACTCTTTTTGTGTTGTTTCAGAAGACATTGCTGATTGAAACATATAATTGGTTGCTTCATCCACAAAACCACCATTTTGTGCTTGTTTCTTCACATCATCCAAAATCTGTTTTTCTTGTTCAGCAGTAAGAACTTTGTTCATTTCTAACTCAGAACTCACATACATCTGCATTAATTTTTCAATGTATGCTCTTGTTACTACTTTATAGCTTACTTCATCTTCTGTTGTTTTTGTAATTTGCGCATACACACTAGGCGTATCTTTCTTCGCATCTTCAAAATCTACAGTATAAAAGACTAGGATATCGCCATCATTAAATTCTGGGGCTTTGTCATATCCTAACGCACTTCTCGCACCAGAATCATAGCTATTTTTTAAAACCGTTCCCGTCTCCTTAGTTGGTAACTTATTTACTTTATAAGGAATGGTATCAGGCATTAATAATACTTCTTGCGCTTCATCTTCATTTAGACTAGCAAAAGTATACAATTTGTCCTCTACGTTTGTAATCTTAACATAAGCAATCGCATCATCGTTATAGTCATCTTTTGTATAATCACGTTTACGAGGATCGACATCTTCATAAATACAAACAATATCATTTATTTCTAGTTTCGCTTGCGACATTGGGAAAGTCCCTGTAACTTTCTGTGTACCGCTATCATTACTTAATAAATACGAATCTAAAACATCTACTGTTTGATTATTTATTGTATATTTCATCTCTTGGTCATCTTTAATAAAAACGACATCGCTGTTATATTGCAAGTTATCGACTTCTGTTTTCTTGATAATAAAAGTCGCTTTTCGAATTTCCTTTTCTTTTCCTTCAAAAGTCATTTCATCACTTAGAATCAATTCATAGGAAGCCCCTGGTAAAAATCCGTCTTTTGCCTTTACATCATAAAGGTTGTTACCAATTTCAGTAACAACGATTTCCACTGGATCTGATCCATCTTTTGGGAATACTCTTATTCTCGATAGTACTTCTTTTGCATTTGGTAATGTACTTTTAATCTTAAACGATAACGATGATTCTTGATCATCTAAAGTAAATGTATCAATATGCACTTGTTCATTGATTCCAGCATTTTGGTATACTGCTGTTAATGTCATATTTGAGACAATAGCATCTTCTTGGTAAAATGTTTTACCATCTTCTTTTTTCCACTCAACAAATAGATATCCCTCTTTTGCTGGTCGTGGTATTTCTTTAATTAGTGTGTACCCTTTTCCGACTTTCATCGGTTTAATAGCACTACCACCTGCTGTATCAAATGTGATGGTAAAGACATCTGGTGTTAAACTTTCCACATTACCTACTAAGTAATCTTTTAAAAGTTGCACATCTTTTTGATTTACTTTTCCATCTACATCAATATCTGCTTTTTCTAAATCAATCTTTTTGATTGCTTCTTGCTCGCCATTTAAATAGCGCTCCATCAAGTTAACATCCTGTATGTTAATCTGATTATTATTGTCTGCGTCTCCGTATAGTGTATAATCCTTAGCCATGATTGGATTGGTGCCCATAGGAACCATCGTAATAATCAGGCCTAACACTATCAGACAATTTATCATTCTCTGCTTCATTTCATTGTCCTCCCTAGGTGTAAAGCGATACTATTTCTCTGTACGAAAATTGTAGCATGCGCTTACAAAACATACATCCTACTTTTCACACTCAAAAAGTATGAGACATTAAAAAAAGACGCTTGTTAAGGGCTTTTCAAGCATCTTTTTCTTTCTTTTTTACTTCAACATATACTGTTCTAATTCTTTTCGGCTCTTAATTCCAAGCTTTTGATAAACCGTGTACATGTGCGTTTTGACAGTACTAAGAGCAACGCCAACATGCGCTGCTATTTTCTTATTGCTCCATCCTCTACTAGCTAGCATCGCAATCGTAAACTCTAAGGTTGTCAGATTGTCTGCAATGCTATTTCCTGTCTCTGGATTGTGTACTTGTCGCCATGCATCGGCGAAGATGTACACCTGTCGTATGATTTTTTCATACGCCTCTGGTTCTGTTTTCCGTAAATGGACTTCCACCATCCCATGAAGTAATCCATGGTGTTCTGCGAAAGGTTCAATGTACCCTTCTGGTTTTGCGATTTGCCATGCTGCAAAAAAATGTTCTTGCGCGTGTTTGTCATCTTCCATATTCATGTAGGCAACACTCGCAATCAAGTGCAAATAAATCTCACCGATTGGATATCTAGTCGTCGATAACGATAACGATGTTTCAACAATTCCAACTACTCTTCCATACTCTTTCTTTAAATAGTGATGATGCGCAATTACATACAGTGCAATCAAGCGTATTCCACCTGGCAGTTTCTTTACATCCATATCGATAAAAGGCATATCGGTAAGATGCAATAAAACGGAAGTTAAATTACTTACAAATGCTGCATATAACTTTTCTTGATCAGAACGTGGTATGCCTTGCATAATTTTCATTTCGTATTCCTGTCGTATTTTCATCATCAACTGCATCGCACTTTTTGGATCCCCTGCTCCTAAGCTTCCAAAGATAAACATCAAAGAAGCGGAAGTACGAATGGAATACGATTTAGAGGCAAGTAGTGTTTTCGCCAATGCGACACACTTTTCCCCCTCTGCTCGATAGTAATGTCTTTCACAACATGCAACTGCTTGCATTTCTTCCTCATCAATACAATCAATGTATGCTTGCGAATTCATATAATCGAAGCTCGCTTGCATAAAAGGTAATGGTGGCCTATCAAAACAGCTATCATTTGTTTCCATTTTTATTCCTCCTATCATATTCAATTGTATCTGTCTAATTGCATTATATCCGTATTTTACATTTTTTACAAGTTATATAAACAGACAAAAATGAAATATCGTCAAAAAAGACCCGAATATAACCAGGTCTTTCTTTTTATTTCATTATTTTGAAAATAACACCACCGGTTTCCACATTTTCTGCTTCCACTCGATACTTATTTGTACTCACTACTTTTTGAACAATCGATAGTCCTAAACCAAACTGTCCACCTTGTCCTTTTTCAAATGGTTTGAATAAAGTAGACATCTGATCCTCTTTAAATTGTGGACCATCATTATAGATACACAATTGCTTTTCATCTAACGTGATAACAATTTGTGTTTGGGCATAACGCAATGCATTTTCAAGAACATTCTCAACGGCAACACGCCAAGATTCTTCCCCTCCTCTAAAGTAAGAAGTTTCTAAATTTGCTTCTACTTCAATTTCAGGACGAATCACTTTCGTGTTCATGACAACTGTCTCAACAATGCCTTTCATATCGCACATAATTTCATCTTGTTCCTGACTCGCTAAATATTCAATGCGATTCATAAACAATAAGTTATGTACTTTCTTTTCCAAACGACCTGCATTGTCGATAATCACATCAACGCTTTTTTCTAATGTATCGTAAGGATAAATTCCATCTTTAATACTTTCCGCATACGACTTAATCGTCGCGATTGGTGTTTTTAAATCATGCGAAATGTTATGAATCATTTCTTCTTTTGTTTTTTCTTGTCGTTGTAGCTCTTCACGCATATTTACTAACGCATGCGCAAGTTCTCCAATTTCATCTTCTCGATTCACACGCAGGGTTGCCTCTTTCCCTAACTTAATCTTTTCTATATACGTACGAATTTGGTTCAATGGATGGATTAAATATCCTACCCATAACATTAAGATAATAAAGAATATCCCAACTACAAATACCGTAATATCGATTACACTATTTAATAAGTCATCTCGAAATTGTTGTGGATAACGATTATTTAATAAGTTAACCATAATCGTTCCATCGCTTAACTCTACAATGGAATAATACGTATACGAACTTCCTTTACCTGTGTATTTTGTTTCAATCCCACTTTTACTACGCAATGTTTCATCCAAACTTGCATAAAAACTAACTTGCGTACGAATCTCATTCATCATTTTTTCCCCAACAGGATCACTACCCAATCCGATTTCTTTCACAATCTCATTATCTTTTACTTCAAAATAATAAGTTAAGTAGTCGGAATTATCGTTGGCTTCAGAACGGACCAACGCTTCGCCGTTTTGGGTATAATCTTTATAAAAATAAACTACATTGTCTTGGTAACTACGCAATACAGAAAACATTTGGTTGTCTGTATAACGAGAGACATTGTTAGAAATATAAATAAAGAAGAAAAACGCGAAAAACGTAATAAAAGCAAAGATTAGCATAAACAACTGTTGCGAAAGCGACAATCGTTTTACCCATCGATTAAAACGTCTCATTATCCTAATCGGTACCCAAATCCATAAATGGTATGAATATTTAACTTAGGCAATTTCTTACGCAAACGACGCAATGTATCATCGACAACACGATCGCTTCCAAAATAGTTATCTTCCCAAACGTTTTCTAATATCTTTTCACGTGAGAATGCGATCCCCTTATTGCGAATAAACATCATCAATAAATCAAACTCTTTTGTCGTCAAATCGATTTCTTCATTTTGATCGAATACTTTACGTTGTTCTTCATCCAATTCATACCCATCAACTAAAATACGGTTACTTTCTTTGTAGGCACGTTTCATAATATTGTTGACACGTAATACTAGTTCTTTTGGTGAGAATGGTTTCGTGATATAGTCATCACTTCCTTTTTCAAGACCGATAATACGATCGAATTCTTTGTCTCTCGCACTCATGAAAATAACTGGTATTTCACTTCCTGTACTACGAATTTCTTCAATCAGATCAAATCCACTCTTATCGTCTAACATGATGTCCAATACCCACATATGCACATCGTCATCTTTGGTATGCTCGCTAGCCTCATCAAAAGTCAAATACGAACGTACTTCGTACCCTTCTTTTTCAAGATAACGTTTTACTAATTCGTTTAAATCTTTTTCGTCTTCTACGACACAAATTACTTTTTTCATTTACATCACCTTCTCGTTATTATCATTGTATCAAAATTATGTGAAAAAAACAGTTGTTATTTATGTTTAATCATCAAAAATTATGTGATAGTTTACTATCTCTTTGAAAATAAAATACTAGAGACGATACTCTAGTATTATTATTTACTCTTCTAAACCTCTTTGTTTAATCACATCAATTACTTGGTAAACATATTGTTGGCATAGTTCATCGCTTTTTGCTTCGACCATAACACGTACCAAAGGTTCGGTTCCACTCGTTCTTACTAAGATACGACCTTCCTCACCTAAAGCAGCACTCACTTTGTCTACTTCCGATAATACGGCTTCGTCTGCCATTGCTTCATCCTTGTTTTTCACTCGAATGTTCACTAATAATTGAGGATAAATGGTTAATCCTTCACTTAATTGTTTTAGTGATTTGTTTTCGTGCGTCATTACTTCTAATAACTTTAACGCAGTTAATAATCCATCTCCTGTATTCGCATGTTCTTTGAAGATGATATGACCGGATTGTTCTCCACCAATCGAGTAATCATTTTCTTCCATGCATTCAAATACGTATTTGTCTCCCACCGCAGTTTGTTCGGTATGAATCCCACATGTTTCCATCGCTTTGTAGAATCCAAGGTTAGCCATAACCGTGGTAACAATCGTATTCTTATTTAATTTGTTTACTTTATCATAGTAGTTACCACATACATATAAGATGTGATCTCCATCAAACAAAGCACCTTCTTCATTCACGGCAATCAAACGATCCGCATCGCCATCAAAAGCAAACCCGACGTTGTATTTTCCTGTACGCATCAATGCTTGCAAATCTTCAGGATGGGTAGAACCACAGTTCGTATTAATGTTGATTCCATCTGGTGTTGTATGAATGACTTTACATTTTGCACCCAAATCACGTAGGGTATCCAAAGCACATGATGTCGCACTACCATTTGCTAAATCGATGGCAATGTTCATTCCTGTTAAATCCACATCTACGATGTTTTTTAACCATGATTCATACAAAGACAAACTTTCAGAATAATCAATACGTTGTCCTACTTTTTCATCAATAGCATAGTCCAAAGATAATTTACCATCGATGTAATCTTCAATCATCGCTTCTACTTCAGGATCCATCTTTTTTCCTAAGTGGTTAAATAATTTAATCCCATTGTCATAGAACGGGTTATGAGAAGCACTAATCATCACTCCACAATCAAACTTATCTTTGCGAATCAAGTACGATACACAAGGAGTTGGACATGTCCCAACTACATAAACGTTAGCACCCATACTTGTTGCACCAGCAACGATTGCTGCTTCAAACATATCACTTGATAATCGTGTATCTTTTCCAATCACGATTTTCGCATGTTTTTCTTTCGTGTAATAGCTTCCGATAAATTGACCGATTTTAATCGCCATTTCTAGCGTTAACTTTTCGTTCGCTCTACCTCTTGCTCCATCTGTTCCAAAATACTTCCCCATTCTATTTTGCCTCCAATGTTATTTTAATTGTCGTATTCTTTAATAAATACGTTGCTAATTTATTTTTACCACTTACTTTTAATGGCACTTCATACGTTCCCGCGCGATTGTACCCTTCTAAATCCATCACCACATCAATGTCTGTGGCTTTGATAGATTCCAATACATTTTTTGCACCTTTTGCGACCACTGTCGTTTTCGCAGAAGAATCACCTAATACAATTTTAAATTGATCATCATAGTTTTTATAAGAAATCGCTACATCATTTATTTCTTTCGATGTCGACTTCCCTACTTTTAAGTTAATCTTCACTTTTGTAATGTTTCCTTTGGATACACCAGAAGGTAACATCACTGGCATAGTAATTGTTGTATCTGCCTTAATCTTATTAACAGGTACACTAATCTCTACTTTGTTCACTTCATCCAATACATTTTGTGGTGCATAAACCGTGATCGAAGAATGATCTAATGTATAAGATTCAATCGCTAGTCCATCTTCCATCGTTCCCTCTGGAACAACTTCAATCGGTACTTCTTTGTGTGGTGTTGTCACATTGACTTTCACCGTAACCTTTTCTGGTAAAATATCTACTTTGATACGTTCTCCATCTTGATCATATGCCACAAGTGTCGCATCTTGTGTAAAGTCTGCTTTGATTCCTTCAACATTAATCAATGCTTTTACATAAGAGATACGGTTAATCGTATCTTCACTTGCACGTACGATTACTTCTTTTTGTGAGAACTCTGGTGTTCCTAATGAATAGATCTTATCTAACTTATCCGTATTAATAAAGTCATATCCTACAACAAAGGAACGTGAAATTTTCTTTTTAATCGTAACAAGTGCTGTACTTGGTTGAATCGATACTTCCACTTTATCTGAGAAGTTCACAGGTTCTAATTTTACTTCGTGTGTTCCTTCTCCAAACACTTCAAGGTCAGCCATTACTTGGTACGAATCTTTTTGTTGGGCAGCAAACTGCACATCAGCACTGTCACCCTTCACATCAACCGTTACCGTTTCAGGTAATCCTGTCACCTCATAAACACTCGCACTAATGTTACTTGTTACTTTCACATTTTCTAGTGTGACTACTTGTTGAATGTTACTAACAAAAATACTGGATTGTAATGGACCATTTAATACTAGGTACAATACAATCGCCAAACATAGGGCTACCAACTTAGAAAAACGTTGGTTAAATAATACATAGTCAATCCACGAAGAAACAGAGCGGAACGCTTTTACAAACGTGCTCTCTACACTTTCGTACGTACGTTTAAAGGATTGTGATTTCTTTGCAATCGCTTGTGCTAATTCTAATTTCTTTTCAGCATTTAACGGTTTCTTATTTCTTTTTGCCATTAGGAATCACTCCCTTCTTTTTTCTTAGTCGAAGTTTTACGCTTCTTTTGTGGAGCTACAATTTCCTCTGCTTTAATCTTTGTGCTCTTACGACCACGTTTCAATGATGGTTCACTTTCTTCTTTATGAACTATCGTACTTTCTTCACTTGTTTTCTTATTGCGTTTCGCTTTTTGAATAAAACTTATTTTTGTTTTATTGTCATCACGAATATCTTTCAATGAAGTCGAATCATCAATTTTTTCAACATCTGTCGTTTTTTCCACTGCTTCTTTGTTCACTTCTGCACTCGTTTGGCAAAGTGTCATAAGCAAGTATTCTTTTAACTCACGTTCGTTCATCTTAATTAGATTTCCTTCACGTGCAATTGAAATGTCACCACTTTCTTCAGACACAACAATAGTTACACAATCGCTAATTTCACTAATCCCCACAGCAGCACGATGTCTTGCCCCATAACTTGATGGGAATTCTCTGGTTGTTGGTGGAAAATAAGCACTTGCACACGCAATCTTATCCCCTTGTAAAATAACTGCACCATCGTGTAATGGTGTACCGTATTGGAAAATAGAACATAACAATTCACTCGATACCACTGAGTTCATCGCTGTTCCTGTTTTAATATAATCGCTTAAGGATTGCGATTGTTCAATTGAGATAATCGCTCCTGTTTTTGTTTTTGATAATTGTACGCTCGTTTTTACTAACTCGTTTACTAAGCGTTCACGTTCGTTCACAGTAAGTGTTGTGATACGAGAAAAAATCATCGTTTTTCCCATCTTTTCAAGCACAGAACGAATCTCAGGTTGAAAGATGATAATTAACGCTAAAAATCCCCAATTCAAACATTGTTGCGTCAAGTTTTCTACCGTTGCAAGATTTAGCAATTGTGCCAAACCATTGATAATGATAATAAACATGATTCCTTTGAATATTTGCATTGTTCTAGAATTATTTTTCACAATTTTTAAACAATAGTAAATCACTATTGCGATAATTGTAATGTCCAGTAATATGGTGGTAATCGTCCACACGTTACTAAGTGTTATACTATTAATCATGGTAACACTCCTTCCGTTTAACATTATATCATAAATACATAATTTGGTTTAGAAAACCTTACTTTTCTAATGCATTTAAAAATTGTGCAACATCAGCGCAAACTTCATTCGCAACTGCTTTAATGGCATCATTTGCATGCTCAAGTGTAGCACTTTGGTACGCTTCCAACATACTGATATCATTGTAGGAATCCCCCATCGTATAAATTGCATCATGCGCATAGTCATAATGTTTTGCAATATAAGCAATACCACTCGCCTTGCTTACGTTTGCTGCAACAATATCAACACAATTCACATTCGGATACGCTTCCACATACCCCTTGTAAGCTTCATTGATATACGCTGCGATTTCTAAACCTAATGCATCATCATTCAAAGAGATGACAATTTGGCTGATGCAGCCTTCTGCAATAATACGCTCTACGCTATAATCACTGCTGTACGCCCCATATTTATAATCTTCGTATTCACTGTTTACTACTTCTTTGGCACGTTGTACCCCATTGTTTAAAACAAAACAGTTACAGTCCATCTTACGAATTTCTTCAATCAAAGCCAATGCTTTGTTAAAATCAATCGCGAAACTTTTTAATAAAGTCTGGTTACCATCATAAATAACCCCTCCATTATTACAAATCATAAAATCCAAGGCATAGCCATATTTGTTCACTTCTAATAGTGTGGACTCCACACTACGTCCTGTCACAATCCCAAAACGATTGCCTTTATCTTTCCAAGCAGCCAACGCTGCTAAGTTTTCTTCACTCACGATTCCATCTACTTTAATCGTTCCATCATAATCACTCGCAAAAACTTTCATAAGCACCTGTTTCCTTTCTTATCTATTATACATTTAATAAGAAGCAAAGAAAACAAATACCCATGATTTCGAACACAAAAAAACAGGATATTTCCTGCTTTTTTTAATCTTTAGGAATACAATTAGCGAAAGACGAGCGTAAATACCATTCCTTCATCCTTGCATTGGGTGAAAATTTCGCCATCCATCTTATGCATGATGTCTTTGCAAATACACAATCCCAGACCACTTCCTTGCTTGCCTTTGCTGTTGGCACCACGAAAGAAACTCTCAAAAATATGATTCATCTCATTTTCACTTACGCAATCCCCACTATTGTATACATGCACTAATTGGCAATATTCCTCTTCTTCAAAACGTATTTCAATGCATCTCCCATCTCCATACTTCAACGCATTTTCGATAATGTTTTCTAGCACTTCTTGGCTACGATCAATATCTCCTTTTAGTAACTTATTCTCATAAGGGAACACACGAAACTCGACTTGGCGCAACATGCAAATTTCCTCGTACATCAATTGAATGCGTTGCATCAAATCCTGCAAATAGAAATCCCCTATTACTACTGGGATATCTAGGACATCTTCTTTGGCACTCGTAATGATTGTTTCCACATAATTTTCTATTTCCTCAGCCTTATTCCCAATTTGCTTGATCGCTTGTTGCTTTGCAGCTTCTTCTTCGTACCAATCTTCTTGTAACGCTGTGGAATACAACTTTATTAAATTCAAAGGCGTCTTTACATCATGTGAAAGCGACAACAACATCTTCTTCTTTTCTTTCTCTAACTGCAATTCACGCTTGCGCGATGTCTGCAAAGAATCCTTTAACTGTCCCATACCTCGCATGAAATAGTTTAAATAACGATGCTTTGTTTCCTTCACAATACCTTTGTAATGCCCTTGTGCTAACTCTTCTGGAAGACTTACCAAACGTTGAAATGGCACAATCAAATTAGCACGCAAGTACCACAAGATAAGTAAGATGATGGCCTCTAATAGAAACAGGCTAACCTGAAGCAATAGAAGCACATTAGAAGTTTGTTGGTTTGGCAAATCGTATAAGAATTTAACATACGCCTGCAACTCCCCATCCCGATACAAAGGCTTGATTTGCTCATAATAACGTGGCGACTCTTCATAAAAAGATTGCACTGCATCTTTGTCTGTTTCCTTAACAGGTAACAATTTTATTTTTTTAATGTATTGGTATCGCGACATCGCAATCGCTCCCTCTTCCTCATTTGTCTCTAACAAATGCATAATGCGATTGCTCTCGACGCGATACCCCTTACTTTCATTTTTATTTATTTGAAGGATAGCGAAACTTGAACTAATGGCTAAAATGATATACACAATGATTGAGAAAGCAATGATTGCATTATACCTCTTCATAACGATACCCTATTCCCCAAATCGTTTGAATTCGTTTTGGATTTCGTGAATCCGTTTCAATCTTAGAACGCAACATTTTAATATGTACCGTCAACGTTTGGTTTTCACTATTGCTATCCATTCCCCAAACGCAACCGAACAAATACTCTTTCGATAATGTCTTACCTTTGTTTTCCACCAACAGCAACAACAATTCAAACTCTTTCACATTCAAATCGATAAGCTTTTCATGAAGGTATACTTTATGCGCTTGTTTTTCAATGGTAAGAGCACCAGATACAATGCGATCTTCTCGCTTATTGGTACGCGCTTGTAATGCTTTTATCTTTGCGAGTAAAAGATCCAAATCAATCGGTTTCTCCATATAGTCATCTGCCCCTAATTCGTATCCCATTAATTTATCTGGTTTGGCTGATTTTGCACTTAAAATAACGATAGCGACATTGCTTGTACGACGTACGTACTTACAAAAAGCAAACCCATCCATCTTAGGTAACATGATATCCAATAAAATAAGGGATGGTTGATGTTTCATCAAATATAATTGCGCTTCTTCTGCACACTCTTTATGAATGCACGAAAAGCCCTCCTTATGTAGAAAGGCTTTTAATAAACTCGCTAGTTCTCTATTGTCTTCGACTAATAAAATTTCATTCAAATTCTACCACCCCAATTGCATTAACCAATCGTTAACTTTACGCTCGCGTGCATACATATCTTCGCTTATCTCATACTTACCTAAGTTGATTTCTGCACGGATATTTCCATCTTCAATATAAAGGACACGTTCGCACTTGCTTGCAACTTTTAAATCATGTGTCACTAACATAATGCTAGTCCCTAATTCATTAATACGCGTTAACTCATCCATTACTTCAATGGAATTTTGTTTGTTTAACGCCCCTGTTGGTTCATCCGCAAAAATAATTTTCGGTTGGTTGATCAAACTTCGACAAATACAAGCACGTTGCAATTGACCTCCTGATACTTCCGCCACATTGTTGCTGGAAACATCACTAATGCCCAATCGCTGCATCAACGTTTTTGCTCGTTGGCGAATGACTTCTCTTTCCTTTTTGTTGTTTTTCACTACTTGGTATGCTGGTAATACGATATTATCATAAATTGACAAATTTTTCAGCATATACATTTGTTGAAAAACAAATCCCATCTCTTGTAAACGCAATTGACTCATCTCATTTGCACTTAACTTTGTCATATCTTTACCAAAGAAATCAATCTTTCCAGCACTTGCTTCATCCATTCCACTTACGGTATAGAGCAATGTTGTCTTCCCTGAACCCGAAGGTCCCATAATCGCAACCATTTCTTTTTCTTTAATTTCTAAATTAATATTTCTCAGTACATTATTTTGACGCTTGTTCACAATGTATGTTTTGCATAAATTACTGACTTTTAAAGTTTCCATATGTGCCTCCTACTCTAAATTGTTCATTTCTCTAATCGTAATCTTTTTCATGGAACGCGTTGCGATAATTGTCGCAACAATAATACATAAAATTAAAATTCCAGGATAAATAAGATACGCTTGTAAAGGATCTACTTGAATTGCGATTTCTGCTCCCATAAAAGAGAAGATAGGACGCAAGACAAAATGATTACTAACAAACGACAAAGGAATCGATACAATCATCGCAATCACACTCACCCCAGCCATACGAATAATCTGCCAATTGGTAATGCTACGATGCGTAAATCCAATGCTCTTCATCATCGCGATTTCCCCTTTTTCTTGGGTGATGAATAATTTCTCCATCAAGACGATAATCAGTGCGATGATACCATACAACAATGCTGTCATCGGTATTAAGATTCCATTTAAAGTATCTTGAATACCTCCGATGTTTTGGTTCACGATATCGCGAGCGCTTTTCCATTCGTACATCGGTATTTGTTTTTGTAAAATGGCAGCGACTTCTGACTGGCTTTTCTTTGTTTTAAAGTCCACCATCACATTCCAATAATCAAACATGATCTCCTGTCCACAATCGATCTTACTATTCAATTTGGCACTTTTCCCTATTTGCATATAATCTGTATAAGAACCAGAGATGTACATTGTTTTCTCTTGGTCTTGCAGTTGCATACTCACCATGTCACCAATCACCCAATTGTTTTCTTCCATCACCTGTTTGGAAAAGGCAACTTCATTTTCTAATTGTGGTGCACTTCCTTCATCATAGGTAAAGAATTGTTTTTCTTCCCCAACCATCTGCAAAGTCATAATCGAAGTTTTTTTATGACTCTCTAAATTTTGATACCCAAAGAAATAAATGGCATTACCCGTAAGTTTTGCCTTATAACCTTTGGCATCCAGTTTATTTTGTAGCTGTTTCATTCCTTCTTTCAAATCATCTACGGTTCTGTATTTCTCTTCCTTGTTTTGTTCAAGCTTCGATGCGTACACCGAACTATCTGGATCCAAACTGAACTTTTCCGCCATCGCATCACTGCGCATCGTATTCACGGTATTAAGTGGAATGGTAATCAAAATAAAACTAAAACAGATCGTG
Organism: uncultured Erysipelotrichaceae bacterium; assembly: GCA_964370395.1. Lineage (GTDB taxonomy): Bacteria > Bacillota_I > Bacilli_A > Erysipelotrichales > Erysipelotrichaceae > JBGUVL01. The sequence continues at coordinate 38,878 of CAYJIZ010000006.1, read as the reverse complement.
ATCACTAAGATTGCATAACGCGATAAGTGCGAAGCAATATCATTCAACCCTAAAAATAGTGTGGTTGGCAAATGGTTGCTTTTCGCTAAGGAAAACAATCGTTTGGCTTTGTAGTTATCCCCATCGTTGCCTTTCCGTATCGCTGTTATCGCGGAAATTTTATTTAACTTACGCGTACACAAGTAACAAAAAGTAATAACGATTGCGATGATAAATAAGGCACATAAAATTGGAATGGCAAGATTTAATTGCTCGTTTGCCATAATCATATTTTCGTTTACACTCTGTATCATAAACTGACTGATTGGGATACTGATAAACGTTCCTAATAAAGCTCCAATCACTACGATAAAGAAATACTTCACCAAATAAATTTTCTTAATCGTAAAATTCTTAATTCCAATCGCTTTCAAGATTCCTATTTCTTGGTATTGTTCATCCACTGTAAATACAATGGTAAAGCGAAGTACCAACAAAGCGATAAGAATCAAACAAATCCCAATTAAAATTAATAAACCTGCAAGAATCATATCAAAGGAATACGCTAAACGATACATATCCCTCGTGATGGTATTCATGACCCCTTTGAAACCTTGATCACTAAAATCACTAGCAAAGGTCGCATCATCCACATTAATATAATACACACCCAATTGCGTGTTATTGTGGAATAGCGAAAAGTCATCTTCATTTACGACAAAACGACTCATTCCAATCATCTCACTACCAAACGCAGCATCTTTCAAACCCGCTTTAATACGGAATGTTTTCTCTACGCCATTGCTTTTGATTCTCATCGTATCACCAATCGCCAGCTTTTCTCTTCGCATGACGTTGACAGGAACCCCAATCTCTCCCTTTTTCAAAGAAATCGTTTTTCCTTTTTCATCAAACACTTTACAGTACTCACTATCAAGTGTAGATAAAAACATACCTGAACCTTTGTTTTCTAATACGACATAGCCTTCTTTTCCTTTTATCGAAATAGACGAATCTGCAATTTCCGCAAAATAGTTATTTCCATATGACGAAATAACACCTGCTTCTTTCTTATCTTTTAAGTATTCATCAATTTGTTCTTGTTCAACCATATCGTTTAATACAATATTCAAATCTGGTACATTTGCATATTCCATATAATAATCGACACCAGATGAAATAATTAAAATATTATTCACACTACTTGATAAGAAAATCGTCGACAACGTAATGAATAAAAATAGGATCACGTTTACCCCTTTTCTTTTCAAGATATCTTTCTTTATAATTTGAAATAACATTACTTACCCCCTTGTGATAATAGTATTATAGAATAGTAATTATTAAAAAATCCTTAAATACAAAAAAAGTCTTATACAGACTTTTTTATTTTTTGAATATATCGATATACTTTCGCAAGTGGCAGACCTACCACATTGCAATAATCTCCTTGTATTGCTTCCACAAAAATACTCGCTTTTCCTTGTATTCCATAGGACCCTGCTTTATCAAGTGGTTCTTTGCTTGCCACATACGCATTGATCATTTCTTCTTCTAACGTATAAAAGGTAACGTTTGTTGTTTCATGAAAGACCAATACTTGTTGTTGGTAAACAAGCGCAACACCTGTAATCACTTGGTGTGTTTTACCTGATAACATTTGCAACATCGCTTTTGCTTCTATATCATCTTTTGGCTTTCCTAATACTTGTTGCTCAAATACGACCATCGTATCTGCCCCTATCACAATCGCATCACGATGTCGTTTTGCTACTTCCTCTGCTTTTTGCAAAGCTAAGGATTCGATCGCTTTGGGAATGGGTAATGTTGTATCAAACACTTCCTCTACTTGTGAGGTAACACAAGTAAACGCCAGATCAACACTTTCTAAAAGTTGTTTGCGTCTTGGCGAAGCAGAAGCCAATATAATTGGACTATTCAACAACCTTACACCAACCTCTAGTGTCTTGAATTTTCCCCCATTGAATACCTGTTAACTCATCGTACAAACGTTGTGTTAATGGACCAATTTTAAAATCGTTGATCACTTGAATGTTGCCTTTGTAGTTTAACTCACCAACTGGTGAAATAACGGCAGCTGTCCCTGTACCAAACGCTTCTTGTAAACGATTGTTCGCTGCATATTGCATTAAATCATCAATTGCCAAATGTTCTTCACGAACGGTATAACCCCATTCCTTTAAAATAGCCAAACAAGAATCTCTTGTTACCCCTGGAAGTACGCTTCCTTCTAATGGTGCGGTTACGATTTCATTATCAATCACAAACATAACGTTCATCGTTCCCACTTCTTCTACATATTTACGGTGTACACCATCTAACCATAATACTTGTGTATACCCTAGTTTTTCTGCTTTTACTTGCGCTGCAATACTTGCGGCATAGTTACCACCACATTTCGCAAATCCTGTTCCTCCAATTACTGCTCTTACATATTCGTCTTCTACGAAGATTTTAACTGGATTAACCCCTTCTGGATAATACGCACCAACTGGTGATAAGATAATAACAAACTTGTAGGATTTCGATGGGTGAACACCCACTCCAGATTCACTTGCGAAACAAAATGGACGAATGTAAAGAGAAGTTCCTTCTGCGGTTGGAATCCAATCTTTTTCGTATTTCACAAGCGCTTCACAAGCTTCGACAAACATTTCTTCTGGTACTTCAGCCATACATAAACGTTCGTTACTTTTCATCATACGACGTGCATTCATCTCTGGACGAAACAATAAAATTTGATCGCCATTACGATATGCTTTTAAACCTTCAAATGTTTCTTGTGCATAATGCAATACCATACTTGCTGGATCCATCGCAATTGGTGCATAAGGTAAGATTTGTGCATTATGCCATCCTTTTCCTTCTTCCCAATCCATCATAAACATATGATCGCTAAAATAATTACCAAATCCTAAATTTTCTTGGCTTGGTTTTGGTTTTAATGTTGTTGCTCTAGTTACTTTAATTTCCATGATACTACGCCCCTTTTTTTCTTATTATGATACTACTAACCCTATAAAATCGCAATGACAAATTAATAATTTCCTCAACAAAGTCACATTTGCATAAAAAAAGTAGTAACGATATCTCGCTACTACTTTGATGGTTCTTTTTGTTTTACTAATTTCATCAATTTGCGTTGGTAGCGCAAACTGTACACAAAGAAGAAAAGGTACAAAGCGATAAAACTTCCCGCAATCGCAAATACCAAATGACTAAAGAAACGCTCTGGGAACATATTAATCATTAAACTCGTGGATGGATTGAGTAGCCATAAATCATTCGTAAAGAAGATTTTATGAAACATCGTCCAAAATGCGGTAAAATCACTTACTGCGTAAACGATAATCGCAAATAAGGCAAAAGCGAAAATAATGGCGACGCGTAAATAAGCATACGTGATGACTTCTTTCAGTTCTTTTTTGTTTTCATAATACAAGAATAGGAACATAAACACAAACGTGACAAGTAGCACATCTCTAATCAAACGCGCATTTTGGTATAAGTTCTTCACATCTACCATATGTTCTTTTTCTCGTTCATTAAATACTTCACGCACTTTATGATCGACTTTTACTTGCACATCGATATTACTGCGATACCCTTGCATGTAATCAAGTAAAGTATCACTGGCATCGTATAAGCCCGTTTTACTCATTCCTAATTTTTCGGCTGTATTATTCAAATCGTATTCAAAGTTAAAGAAATGACGATTAAAAGCAATCGTATCAATGCAAGTGAAAAAGACAATATAAATTGCCATAAAACACATAATGCTTCCAAAAAATACTCTTGTTTTAAATCGCATACTATCACCTGTTTCTATACTCTATCAATTTTAATCGAAAACACCAAAAATGTAAACGTTATCCAATCCAACAGCACTACTGCAACAATAAAAAAAGGCTAAACATGCATTTAGCCTACTCTATATTAACCATAAGGTAGAAAGTTTGTGAGTATATGTGAGTATTTGACCTTATGGGTAATACCATCACTATTCCACAGTAACCGATTTTGCTAAGTTACGTGGTTGGTCAATTTCGCATCCTCTCAGATTGGCTACTTGATACGACAACAATTGCAAAGGAACAATCATTGCAATCGCTTGTACCAAGACATCCACCTTTGGAATCAAAATACGATAATCATAAAAATCATCACTAACTTCAAAGTCTTCACGGCAAATCAAAATTACATTTGCCCCTCTTGCTTTGACTTCTTTTATATTACTAATTGTTTTTTCATACAATTGTTCATCACTCGCTAAGGCGATAACAGGAGTTCCTTTTTCAATCAATGAAATGGTTCCATGTTTTAATTCCCCTGCTGCATATGCTTCACTATGAATATAAGAGATCTCTTTTAACTTCAAGGATCCTTCTAATGACAAGGCATAATCCAAACCACGCCCGATAAAGAATACATCGTTATAACGCGAAATGATTTTACCTGCTTGCACATATTGCACATCTTGTATCAAATGCGATAAGATGTTTGGAATTTGTTGCATCTGCATAATAATTTGATTCGCTTCTTCTTTGTTTATTTTCTCATTCACAAACGCCAAATTAAGCGTAATTAATGACAACAATGCCACTTGCGTACAATATGCTTTGGTTGTTGCAACCGCAATTTCAGGACCTGCTAACGTATACAATACGTATTTGGCCTCTCTTGCGATACTGCTTCCTACAACATTCACGATAGCTAAAGTATCCACACCTTGCTGTTTCGCTAAATGAAGTGCAGCCAACGTATCTGCTGTTTCCCCACTTTGGGAAACAAGTAACACTAATGTCGATTCATTTAAGATCGGATTTTTATAACGGTATTCACTCGCTACTTCTACATTGACTTTTATTCTAGCTTTGTTTTCCATCAATGACTTGGCAATCATTCCCGCATACATCGCGCTACCACAAGCCACGATATCAATTTCACGATACTTCGATAAATCTGGCATCGATTGCAATAACTGCGAAATGTCATCTTGTACATAATGCGTGATCGTTGCTTTTACAACACTAGGTTCATCATGAATCTCTTTCAACATGAAATGTTCAAAACCACCCTTTTGAATGTCCACAACATCCATCAATGCTTCACGAATCGTATAATCGACTTCTTCATTATTACTATTATATACATGAATCGCATCTTTATTCAGTACCACAAATTCATCTTGCCCTAATAAAATATATTGTTTCGTATACTTTACGATAGCGGGTACATCACTTGCGATAAAATTAGCATCATCACTTGTTGCAACGATAAGCGGTGAATTTCTACGCATTGCATAAAGCGTATCCAAATCGTCATCAAACAAAATACCAAACGCGAAACTACCACGAAATCTTCGGTTTGCTAATACCATTGTTTTTCTTTTGTCTTTTGTTTGCTGAAAGATAAAATCAATGTAGGCACAAGCCACTTCACTATCTGTTTGGGAAGTAAATACATACCCTACTTGTTCCATTTCTTTTTTTATCTCATGATAATTCTCAACAATCCCATTATGAACTAGCGTTACACATCCTTGATGATGAGGGTGTGAATTACTTTCATTTGGAATTCCATGTGTTGCCCATCTTGTATGAGCGATGCCCAATGTCGCATCCTTTACTTTCAGCGCACTTAGCTTTTCTTGTAAAGATGCTACCTTTCCTCTTGTCTTCACGATTTGAATCTTGTCATCTTGACGCATTGCTACTCCTGCTGAATCGTAACCACGATATTCAAGTGACATCAAACCGTCGATTAAAACACTATTTGCGATTGCTTTGCAACCCACATAGCCGACAATTCCACACATATTCAATTGTTCCTCCTGTTTTTTCATACGAAAAAGCATCCTTAAATAAGGCTTCTTTTTTCATTCAAACAGTGGTGAAATGTTTTTTAAGCGTATTATGTTGCCCTTTGTAACATTTCTGACGATCCACTAAAGACCGAAGCAGCACCCGCCGAATCTTTCGATAACTGCTTTCCTCGTCAACACAAAACTGTGTCCTGGCGCTCGTTATTGTTTTTCATCACGCAACAATAACTGTTATTATTATATGCAAAACAAATACGCATTGCAACAAAAACTTTTTTACCAGTGTGTCTTTACTACGAATACATTTGTATTTGTAGTAAACATAAGGTATAATAGTAAAAATTATAAGGGGTGATTTTATGAAGCGAATTGTCGTAAAAGTAGGTTCCAGTACGATTACACATAAAACAGGTCTATTAAACTTAAGAAAGTTGGAACAACTGACAAAAGTACTAAGCGATTTAAGCAACCAAGGTAACGAAGTGATTTTAGTAAGTTCAGGAGCAATGGCTGCTGGTCGTGGAAAAATGGGATTAAGCGATCGTCCCCAAACTTTAGAAGAAAAACAAGCGATGGCTTCCATTGGACAATGTGAGCTTATGTACATTTACGATAAATTTTTCTCACAATACGCCAAAACCGTTGCCCAATTACTTATGACAAAACGTGTTATCTTAGATGAAACGCTACGTAATAATGCATCCAATACATTAGAGACATTATTAAAGAAATACAATTCGATTCCCATTATCAACGAAAACGATAGTGTGGCTACCGATGAAATCGTCTACGGTGACAATGATACGTTAAGTGCGATTACCGCAGACTTATTGCATGCTGATTTATTAATTATTTTAAGCGACATCGATGGGTTGTACGATAAAAACCCTTCACGATACGACGATGCCAAACTGATTTCGCTTGTTGAGCACATCGATGAAAAGATTGAAGCGATGGCGGAAGACACAAGTAGCAATGTTGGTACTGGTGGTATGATTACCAAAATTCACGCAGCAAAGATTGCGACACAAGCAGGTTGCGATGTGTTAATTGTGAATGGAAAAGATGTGAATGTCATCTATGACATCATCGATGGTAAGGTTGTTGGAACTTTATTCAAAGCCAAGAAAGGAAAGTAAGCATGGAACTTTTAGAAAAAGGAAAACGTTGCAAAGATGCTGCATTTCAGCTAATGCGAAAAAGCGAAGTTGAAAAAAACGATGCTCTTGCACATATTTGTGAACATCTTCAAAAAGATTGCCAGGCAATCTTGGAAGCAAACCAAAAAGACATTGAAGTAGCAAAAGAAAAAGGAAGAACACCTTCCTTTATCGATCGTTTGGCACTTGATGAAACACGTTTGGCAAATATCATCGAAGGGGTACGCCAAGTCATTCAACTGCAAGACCCTTGCCATAAAGTATTGGATTCTTGGAGCATCAATGAACTTAACTTCACAAAGAAAAGTGTTCCTATCGGTGTCATCGGTATCATTTATGAAGCACGACCAAATGTGAGTGTCGATGCGGCTACCCTTTGTTTAAAAAGTGGTAACGCTTGTTTCTTACGCGGAAGCAGCGATACAATTCATTCCAATAAAGCACTTGTGCAAGCGATGCAAAATGGACTAGAAGCTGCTGGTTTCAACCGTGATTGCATTGCCTTACTAGAAGATACAAGTCGCGAAATGGCAACACAATTTATGCGACTAACAAAATACTTAGACTTATTGATTCCTCGTGGAGGCGCAAACTTAATTAAAACAACCGTAGAAAACGCAAGTGTTCCTATCATTGAAACAGGAACAGGAAACTGCCATGTCTACGTAGATGAATACGCAAACATAGAAGATGCGATGGCCATTATCATCAATGCCAAAACACAAAGAGTGAGTGTATGCAACGCTTGCGAAAGCGTACTAGTTCACACTAATTGCAAAGATGCGATCTTACCAGCACTGATTGAAGCACTAAAACAACACAATGTTCGCATTCATGGTTGCAAACAAACATGCGAATACGACCAAAGCATCGTATATGCAAACGAAGAAGATTATGCTTGCGAATACTTAGACTATGAAATTTCAATAAAAGTAGTGAACGATATCGAAGAAGCAATCAACCACATCAATACTTACAACACAAAACACTCTGATGTCATTGTGAGTGAAAACGAAACAAATATCGACTTCTTTTTTGAAGCAGTAGACAGTGCATGTGTGTATGCAAATGCAAGTTCTCGCTTCTCAGATGGAAACGAATTCGGTTTCGGTGCAGAAATCGGTATTTCTACACAAAAGATTCACGCTCGTGGACCGATGGGTCTAGAAGCGTTGACATCCTACAAATATTTAATCAAAGGAAATGGTACCATTCGCAAATAAGAAAAAAAGAAGCTCACGCTTCTTTTCTTTTTATTTTGCTGCTTTTACCTTAATCCATAATTCTGACAATCGTTTTTTCATCGCTTCATTATGCACAAATACTTCATCCAAAGGATAGTTGACTCTTGGTTGGTAAGCACTGCTATCTTTGTATTCTTTTTTCTCTAATGCTTTTTTCACTTTATCAACACTTGAAGTATATCCTACATAATTCGAATTGTCATATGCAACTTCATCTTCTAAGTTATAGTTGATGAATTCTTCTGCTAACAATGGACAAGCGGCATTCTTCGGTATTACCATCGCATCAGACCAGCGATTTGTACCTTCTTTTGGTTCATAGTATGCCATATTTGGATTTTCCATCTGAATGTAAGCGGCATCTCCACTATATACTACTGCCATGTCTTTTTCCCCGTTGATCATACCATCGATTACTTCATCCGTCACAAAGACAGGATTCATCGTACTCTTAAGTTCAAGCAACCATTCATAGGCTTCTAAAATCTCTTTGTCATTTGTTGTATTCATAGAATACCCCAATGCTTTTAATGCCATCATGAACGAATCACGTTCACTATCATAAATGTAAAGATGTCCTTTGTATTTTTGATTTTTCAATACATTAAACCCTTGTGTCTCTACATCATTGGCACTCACTTTTGTCTTATCGTAAATGATTCCAACACTTCCCCAGAAGTAAGGAACCGAATACGTATTCTTTTGATCGTATGGTAAGTTTTTCACCCCATCCGTTAATTTACTTAAATTAGGAATGTTTTTCTTACTTAATTTACGTAACATATCTTCTTCAATCAAACGTTCGATCATATAATCACTCGGAATTAAAATATCATAGTTGTCTCCACCAAGTAATTTTGTATACATCTCTTCATTGGAACCAAAGACAGAATAATTCACTTTTACATTGTATTGTTTCTCAAAGTTAGCAATCGTCTTTTCACCAACATATTCACCCCAGTTAAATACATTTAAGGTATCACAACCATACGTTTTAATCGGATCAAAATTACTCTTGGATTGCGTACGTAAGACATTCAATCCATACATACCCAAACTGATACATACAATTAAAATCGCAAATTTAATTTTTCCATTTTTCATAACGCGTTTTTTTCGCATTGCCAATAAGTTTGTCATAATTAAAATCACACTGATTGCCACAACAATTAATGTCGACAAAGCGTTGATTGTTGGGTTTACACGTTTTGACATCGTGTACACCATAATGGAAATATTATTAATTCCTTGTCCTGTTACAAAATAAGAAATAATAAAATCATCAAATGACATCGTAAACGCAATTAGTGCACCAGCGATAATCCCTGGCATCAATTGTGGAACGATTACTTTTCGTAATGCATAAAAGGGAGAAGCCCCCAAATCCATGGCTGCTTCTGCTAAGTTAGGATCCAAGCGACGAATTCGCGGTAACACACTTAGCATCACATAAGGGATACAAAATGCGATATGCGAAAGCAACAATGTCCAAAATCCTTTTTCAATACGCAATGAAGTAAAAAACAACATCAATCCAATTGCGGTAACAATCTCTGGATTCATAACTGGCAAATTGTTTACTTGCATTACCATTTCTTTGATTATTTTACGCGAACGAGAAATCCCGATACTAGCTAGTGTTCCCACTACCGTTGACACTACTGTCGCAATAATCGCAATTAATACCGTATAATAAATTGACTCGATCATCGTATTGTTTTCTAACATCTTCCCATACCATTTCAATGAGAATCCTGTAAACTTAGACAATGATTTTGATTCATTGAAAGAAAAGATTACCATATAAATAATCGGCAAGTAGAAAAACAACATGATCGCTGCCAAATAAAGCTTACTACCAAATCCTTTTTTCTTCATTAGACGTCACCGCCTTCTTTGTCTACTTTTTTTGTTAAGTACATAGAAAGCATAATAATGATTGCCATAATTAATGAGATGGCACTACCAAAGTTCCAATCCCCTGTCGTAATAAAGTAGTTTTCAATTAAGTTCCCAACTAATAATTGGTCTCCACCACCAAGTAATTTGGGAATGAAGAAACTGGATACAGCTGGTAAAAATACCAATGTGATTCCTGAAATGACCCCCGGTAGCGATAATGGGAAAATAATACGAATGAACGTTTGAAAACGATTTGCTCCTAAGTCGCTGCTCGCTTCCAATAAACTTTTGTCCATTTTCGCTAACGAAGCATGAATTTGTAGAATCATAAAAGGAATAAAGTTATAAACCATTCCCAAAATAACGGCAAATTCCGTATGAATCAATTTTACTTTATCCATACCGAAGTACGCCAACAAGTTATTAATCACACCGTTGTCACTCAATATCCCAATCCAAGCATACGTTCTTACCAACATATTGATCCACATTGGTAACGTAATTAATAAGATAAAGAAAGCACTGCGTTTCACATTCATCTTCGCTATGAAATACGCGACTGGATACCCTAATACAATACAGATTAAAGTGGTAACCAACGCAATTCGAAGCGATGTAATTAATACACCTAAAAAGATTTCATCTTGAAAGAAACGAATAAAATTATCAAATGTAAATTGTAAAGTTAGTACATCGTTTCCTTGCTTAGAGAAAGCATACACAACAATTAATAACATCGGTATGACAATCATCAAAGCAATCCATACAACATATGGTTGTACTAAACGCTTGTATATCTTCATTGTTAGTAACCCATCTTCGACATTACATGAATGTCTTCTGGTGCAAAGTCAAGTCCTACTGTCTTGTCTTCTTGGGCACTCTTTGTCGTATGAATTTTAAATTCACGTCCTCTTGTTGAGAACGTTACCGTATAAGATCCAATGGTAATGTTTTCTGGATCAAAGTCATAATCTACATTTGTAATCTCAATTTTTTCATCGTTTTCTAAATCCCATGCAACCGCATCTGCCCATGTTTTTAAATCCGTATCCAATGCCACACTTTCTTGTAGCTCGTCAATGTTTTTAAAGAAGTCAAAGGCGGCAATTCCTACACCTGATTTTGCATCTTCTAAGTATTTTTGCTTCACAACAATAATATTTACTGTCACACTTGTTCCAGCATGCGTCGCAAAAGTAACAGGATATGTTCCCTCTATTTTTTTCAAATCGTAATCAATGCTACGAATCGAAACATAGTCTTCACTATCCAATTCCCACGCTTGTGCATCAGCACGAGCGATAATTTCATCATCGTTTAAGTTATCAATATCTTGGATATCCAAATAAAAACTATTCGCAGAAATGAATTCTTGTGCATCTTCATTAAAGATCGGTTCTTTATTGGATACATTCATGACCACTTCCACTTTACTCCCTTGTACTGTTTCCACAATGACTTCATTGTGTACTCCTTTGAATAAAATGGATTTTACTTTTCCATTTACTTTTCCTTTACCACGAGCAACAATGTTGATGTCTTCAGGACGAATTACGATATCCACTTCTTCGTTTTTCGCAAATCCATGATCCACACACTCGTATTTTTTATCGTCAAATTCAACCAAATAATCATCTTTCATCACACCATCAATGATGTTACTTTCTCCGATGAAATTCGCTACATACGCATTTTCAGGTTCATTATAAATATCAATTGGTGTTCCTACTTGTTGGATTTCTCCTTCTTTCATAACAACAATTTTATCCGACATCGTCAATGCTTCTTCTTGGTCATGCGTAACATAAATAAAAGTAATTCCTACTTCTTGTTGGATTTTCTTTAATTCAATTTGCATCTCTTTTCTTAATTTTAAATCAAGTGCCCCTAATGGTTCATCTAACAATAGCACTTTTGGTTCATTCACAAGCGCACGTGCAATCGCAATACGCTGTTGTTGTCCCCCTGATAATTGGTCAATACGACGATCTTCGTACCCTTCTAAGTTTACCAGTTTCAACATCGTCATTACTTTTTGACGAATGACATCGTTGGACATCTTCTTAATTTTTAAACCAAATGCGATGTTATCATAAATACTCATATGTGGAAACAGCGCATACTTTTGGAAAACGGTGTTTAACTCTCTTTTGTAAGAAGGTAGTGTACTGATTTCTTCTCCATCAAAAATCATCTCTCCTTCATCTTGCTCCAAAAAACCACCAAGAATACGTAGTAAGGTAGTCTTACCACATCCACTTGGTCCTAATAATGTAACAAATTCATTTTCATTGATATCTAAATTGATTCCCTTCAACACAATCGTATTGTCGAAACTCTTTACAATATTTTTAAATTGTATTAATTTTTTCATGTTTGCCCCCAACTAGCCACTAAAAGTTAGGAGGTGTCATTACCCACATAACTTTGGCTGTGTTTTCTTTCTCATTTTTTAAAATATGTTTGTGATTGCCATTCAGATAAAAGGTCTCGCCCTTTTGAATAAGATAGCGAGTCTTTCTTTGTTCTAAAATGATTTCCCCTTCCAACACATACCCAAATTCTTCACCATCATGTGGCATGATAACTTGTGATTGTGCGCCTTTTTTTAATTCCAGGATCAATGGCTCCATCGTACGCTTTTGTGCGTCTGGAACGATCCAATAGATGGTGGCTCCATCTTTTTGATTGATATAATAATCGTCTTTACCAAAGACGACACGATCTTGTTTGTCCTCTTGAAAGAAATCCGAAAGGTTGCTTCCCAACGCTTCCAAAATATCATCCAAAGTCGTAATCGAAGGAGAGGTTAAATCATTTTCCAATTGCGATAAAAAACCTTTCGTCAACTCACAACGAGAAGCCAATTCCGCAAGTGTTAAATTCTTCGAGGTTCGAAGCTCTTTAATCTTTTGTCCAATGTTCATAACGTCTCCTTTCTGTTTAGTAACACTAAACTTCTTGTTAAAGTTTAGAAAACATATCTATTGTACTATTTTTTCTAAAAATTACAATCTTTTTTTGTTACTTTTACAAAAAAAGAACGTGCTTTCCACGTTCTTTTCCAATTCTTATTCCGGTTTTGCTTTTCCACACTCACTACAAAATTTACTTGTATTTTGCGTTCCACATTCACAAGTCCAACCTTCACTTGGTTTAGGCTTGCCACATTCACTACAAAACTTACCTGTATTACCCATATGTCCACATCCACACGTCCATGTTTGAGCGGCATTAGGTTGCCCAAATAATGGATTGTTTTCCTGTGGTGCACTATTCGCAAACATGGTACCTGTATTCATTCCACCTGCTTGTGCTGCAAATCCCATCCCGATGAAACCATTCATTGCTCCACCTTCGTTCATCGCTGCATTTTCCATTGCAGTCGCTTGTGCTTCAGCCAAACGACCTGCTGCAACACGTTGATCACTCATCATAATCGCGTCGTCAATCTTCTCGATACGTGCACGACTTTCATCATCTGGAGTCACCTTCTCAATAGCAACCGCTTCAATTTCTAATCCACGTTTCTCATTCCATGCTTCATCCAGCACATCATTCATAAACGCAGCAATTTCCATCTGCTTTTTCGGTAAATCATTAAACTGGTAACCTTCATCGCTACACTTCGCAATTGCCGTATCCAAAGCATTCACAAATTCTGCTTGGCATTGTCCCATCAATTCGCTTTTCGTATACGTATCGCTCACATTCCCTGCAATATTTGTATAGAAACGAATCGGATCACTAATTTTAAAAGTGTATTGTCCAAAATAACGAATATAAATACCACGGTAAGTTGGATCTTTGTAAGGCATTGGTGATGCACTACCAAATTTATTATCTAAATTTTCTTTTAAGTTAATGTAATACACACGTTGGTCTTTTGCTTCCGTTCCACCTGCTTTAAAACGAGCTCCGAATGTTTTAAAACTATCCGCTAACCCTTTGAATCCATTATCGAATAAACTAGGTTCACTTGAGTCACTCCAAGTAAAACGTCCAGGTTCTAATGTGAACTCCACAATTTTACCATCTTCAACAATCAACAATCCTTGTCCTTCATTTACCGCAAACCCACTTCCATTACTAATAATGTTCGGACTTGCTTTTGTATTGCTACCTTTATTAACGACTTTTACTCCTTTTTGAAGTAACACATCATTACTTAATGTATCGCAATAAAAATACTCTAACCATTGGTCTGCTAATGTCGATCTTGCACTATCAATCGCTGCTTTAATTAATCCCATTGTACAATCCTCCTTCTACCATGCACTATAGTTATTTAATACCCACCCATAATTACCGTTGGTAATAACAGAGTGGCAGTACTCACATTCTCCACTTGATGTAATGCTCGTTGGAGCACCACAGTTTGGACAATTGGTAACGTTTAATTGTTTTCCTACTTCGGTTTTCACGCCTTTGCTACGAATAAATTCCAAGCAGTATGTTCGATGGACATACTCTTTGTCGCTACCTTCTATTATTTTACCACTTACATCGTCAGTAACATAATTTAATAAACTCGCATATAACTTTACAACCAATACTTCTTGGTTCCCATCTTCTTTAAACTGCGCAATGCTAACTTCACGAATGTTTTGCATATTCATACGATCCGTTTTCTTCAAATCGATGTATTCTTGAATCTGACGATTGTGCGTATTAAATAACGTATTGCTTTCTAAAGGTCTTACTGCTTTCCAGTTTTTTGCTTCCCACGCCTCTTGTAGTGTAATAAACACTTCACTCGCATATGACTTAAACGCATCTGCAGAAAAATCAGGGTCCACCGCTTTTACATCTTGAATCGCTTGTGGTTCGTTGCATTGACGCATACTTCGTGGGTGTACTGGCATCGAATTGTTTGTTGATTGTGAGCGTAACGCATTCACAATCACTAGAAATACCAATACCACTCCCACTACAACAAGCATACTAGAACCACCACCAATGAAGGCCAAGCCACCAAATCCATAGCCACGACCACCACCAAACGAACTACCACCGCCAGAGAAGCCACCGCCTCCACCGCCGCCGCTAAAACTATTTCCTACATCCGCAAGTACTGGGCTTACAAAAACCAAAGGTAAGATTACAGCACAGGCAATTATCATCATCCATTTTCTTTTTCTCATCCACTTATCTCCTTATCAAGATTTTACCTTTTCTCACTACTTTCTTCAAGTATCTTTATGAATAAAAAAAGAGACCACATCTGTGATCTCTACATTCCAATGTATTGACGAAGTTCATTTTCATCATCTGTATACAACATTGCTGTTTGCGCACTTACTTTTTGCTCACGCACAAGCTTCGCTAATGCCGCATTCATCGTCTGCATTCCATTTTGTCCACCCATTTGAATCAAACTCTTCACTTGGTGGGTTTTGTTTTCACGAATCAAATTACGAATTGCATCATTGGCAATCATAATCTCCATTGCTGCGACACGACCACTTTGGTCTGCTTTCACTAACAACTCTTGTGTGACAACCGCATTTAATACTCCTGCTAGCTGTACACGAATCTGATCTTGGCGATGCGCTGGAAACACATCAACAATTCGATCAATCGTTTTTACTGCACCTGAAGTATGCAAAGTCGAAAATACTAAATGCCCAGTTTCCGCTAACGTAATCACGGCTGCAATTGTTTCATAATCACGCATTTCCCCAACTAAGATAACATCAGGATCTTCACGCAATGCACTACGAAGCGCAACATCAAAGTCTTTCACATCTCGATTGATCTCACGTTGGTGAATCATCGCTTGTTTTTGTTTGTAGACATATTCGATCGGATCTTCAATCGTCAAAATATGACAATTACGCACTTCATTAATGCTATCGATCATCGCCGCTAACGTTGTGGATTTCCCACTTCCCGTCGGTCCTGTAATTAACACCAATCCGCGTGGTTCTTTTGTGAGATCTTTCATAATAGCAGGCATCTGTAACTCATCCAATGTTCGAATCACATTGTTGATAACACGCAATGCGGCACATAACACGTCACGTTGGTAATACACATTCACACGATAGCGTTCGTCATCGTTTTTCTCATAACTATAATCTAAGTCTTCTCCACGTTTTAGTGCTTCTTTTTGGTATTCATCCAACATATCCATAATCATTGCTTCGCATTGTTGACGCGTAAATGCCATAGGGTATGGTTGCAACTTACCATTTTTTCTAAGAATGACACCACTGCCACTCAAATGCACATCAGAACAATCGTTTGCTCTTGCGTATACTAATATTTCATCTAATACATTCATCGTACGCCTCCTAGTCTAAGTAACATGTAATCTTATACATTTCTTCTACTGTTGTCTTACCTTCTTTTAATAAACGTAACGCTGCATCTTTCAATGATTCCACATGCTGTGCTTTCACAACATAATCGTACATCTTATCGATATTTTCTCCATCCGTAATCATTTTACGCAATTCCTTGTCAATCATAATAATCTCATGAACACCAATTCTACCCTTGTATCCAGTGTTATTACAATGGTGACAACCTTCGCCTTTGCTTACGTATTCTACATTTTCACCAATCATCGCAATTTCTTCTGGAGTCGCTTTTACCTTTTTCGCACAATGCGGACATACAGTACGCATCAAACGTTGGGCAACAATACCAACCACAGAATTGGCTACCATGTATGGTTCAATTCCCATATCTTCCAAACGAACAATTGCCCCAATCGCATCATTGGTATGCAATGTCGATAGTACTAAATGTCCTGTTACCGCTGCTCTTACTGAAATCGCAGCCGTTTCATTATCACGCGTTTCCCCAACCATCATCACATCTGGATCTTGACGTAATAAGGCACGAAGTCCACTTTCAAAAGTTAACCCGGAAACATTGTTCACTTGCATTTGGTTAATACGATCAATATGGCGTTCCACTGGATCTTCGATCGTAGAAATATTAACCGCTTTTTTCGCCACATCTTCCAAAACCATATACAGTGTCGTTGTTTTCCCACTACCTGTTGGTCCTGTAATATAAATAATACCATGTGGCATTGCAATCATATCTTGCATCTTCTTATAGTTTTCACTCGTCATCCCATATTGGTTCGCATTCACAATTGGCGAATTGGAATTCAAATAACGTAATACAATTTTCTCTCCATAAATAGTCGGTATAACAGAAACACGTAAGTTCATCACAATACCATTATTATTCAACATAAAATGTCCATCTTGAGGAACTCGTTTTTCCGCAATATCCAAGTTGGATAAAATCTTTGTACGCACTACCAAAGCATTATGCAAATTCTTTGACAGTTGCATGTATTCAACCATCATCCCATCAATACGCATTCGAATAGAAGTCTTCTTCTCAAATGGTTCGATATGAATATCACTTGCATTCACATTGTATCCTTTGTTTAAAAGCGTATTTAATAACTTAACAACCGGTGTATCATCTTCTTCCGTATTAAATAATTCATTCTCATTTAATTCAAAAATACTCGCATCCGCATTGGCACTCTCCACTGCAGATTTCGCTTTTATTTCTGAATAGTAATAATCAATAGAAGAAGCAATGTCTTTCTTTTGGGCTAGTGTCACAACCAAATCCATATTTGTAACTAATCGAATGTCTTCTAAAGCATAAAAATTCAAAGGATCATTTGTCGCAATCGTTAAGCGATTCGCTTCCATCGAAGTCGCAATAATATTATATTTTTGCGCTAATGTATCAGGAATTTTCTCAACGGCATTGACATCAACGGCAATCGAATTCAAATCAACAAGTGGCTCATTTAATTTTTCCGACAATGCCGTTAGCATTTGCACTTCACTAATGGCACCCATATTAATTAAATGCTCCCCTAATTTCTTAGAGCGATCCTCTTTTTGAAGAATTAACGCTTCTTGAAGTTGTTCTTCACTAATGTATCCATACTCTTTTAATACTTCACCAATTGGTATCATTTTCATAATTGCCACCTCATCCTATCTTACTACTTCCCAATATTCATTATCACTCTTAATTGCACTACCATCCAAACGAGCATCGTGTGTATCAATGTTTTGTAATGCTCGAATCGTAATCAATCGTCCTTCATCTTGTGTATAAAGTACTTCGTCTCCTTTTAAATAGGAGCTTTCTAAATCATAATCACGAATCAATCTCTGCCAACCGCTAGTTGGATTCGTTCCTGGTTTGTTTTTCCCAGTTTCAAACATTATTTTCTTATAATATTCAACGTAATTATCGTTATACGTAATCTTTACCACTGTACCAAGTGCATATTCCTCACCATTTTCAAACTCTTCGCATTCAAACAGCTTTGTATAATCTAATTGGTTAGCGATCGTATTTAGATTATCAGGATTCTCTTTGCATCGTAATGCTGCTTTCGCATCCTCAATATTCACTTCATCCCAATACTCTTTTCCATCCCATCCCTCATTTGGAATTGGGCTAGAACCTGTATTAATCATGGAACGATTGCACTGATAATACGTATTTTCATAAAAGATAATATCGTCCTTTTCATACACACTACGACGATCAAAGGTATAATCTAACTTCTTCCAATGATGACTAGAAGCTGGATTTTCCGCTTCGTTTAATACCCAATTCGTAATGTAGTTAATCCACCAGTACCCTTCATAATAAGTCATATCACCTATCTTATAGAACGTTCCTGGAACAAAACGTCCTCGGTTGTTGTAACCATTCAAACACTTAATTTGATCCGCCACTGTTCCTTCACTTGGATCCTGTGGTTTCTCTGGTTCTTCAAACTTCAAACCTTTCTTATAATAGATTTTATTGGTTTGTGATACTTCTACCTTCTTTGAAATATTCGCAAAAGGATCCAAACTCGCATCCCCATCCACTTGAATCTTAATATTCAATAACTCTAATGTATCCTTTGTGGTATACACCTTTTTGCTATCCCCATCATCCAGAGCATACGCCAAATCCAAACGATAAGTATCAAAACCGCGAATGCTCATCGACAAGGACTTTTGATTATAGAACCCTTCCGAATACAGCATTTCATCATTGTGATACAACCTACCATTTTGTACATATAATACTTGCCACTCTTCTTCATCTGGCTTGCTTGCCGCCACTTTCACATCGCTTGCATACAACAGCTCACTACGAACAAATTGTTGCATCGAATCCAGTGATTGCTTACTTAAATTTTGATCTGATGTTTCGCCAAAATAACGAAATGAATTTAAAATTAGACTTCCCATAATAACTAGTAACAACGAAGCAATTAATAAAACAACAACGATTTCCACTAACGTCATCCCTTTTTGATTTGTTAACTGTTTCATTTTGCTACCTCCTTTACTGTCCAATATCAATTCTTTGCCATTTTGTCGTATCTTTAAAGTCGATCAGTAATTGTTCCCACAGCACACGATCATCAACCCCACTCTGTGTGAAATTCGACATTCCAAAAAAGCTATCCTCACTATCTGAATTACTCGTTGCACGGAACACTTTATAATACCAATGGTTGTCCTCAGGATTATAAATCAAACGTGTTCTCCATCCATTTTGCGCATTGGAATCCGCTGCTGGTGTATCGATGACACCATACAACACAACGTATTGTTTTTTCACTAAATAATACGGTTTCATATACACTTTACGATCGCGAAAATAAGCCTCGTTCGTTAAAAAAGATGGATTTCTTTGCAAGTAAAGCTGATTGCATTCCTCAATTATCTCACGATCAATTTCTGGATAACCCATACCGCCCCACTTCACAACGGTAAAAAACCAACGTAAATTATCATTACTGACCCAGTCAATTTTGCTAGCATTAATCGTTATTCCTTCTGCTTCCAACTTCGCTTTTGCTTCATTAAAAATGGTCTGTCTCTGATTGGGAGTCATAACAATCCATTCTTCCATACAAGCTTTCACTTGTTCATAAAATACTTTTGTCGTATCGATATACGTATTGTCTTTATTAAATTTCTTTAAACTTACCTGATAACTACTACCATCATCAATGTTTTGTTTCACTGTACTCATCATTACTTTATCATCAAAAGAATAACCATTTTCAAACGTTACTTTCACATTCACTTCTTTTGTTGTCTTTCCTTCGCTTTGTTCTGATTCAATGACTGCCATTACATCATTCGATGTGTTTTTCACTAATGTCGCATTCCCCATATGTTTGATAACAGTTGAAAACCCTGCCACTAAAATGAGTCCTGCAATCGCAAAAACCGCGATTGTTACAATCATTTCTACCAAAGTCATACCCTTTTTGTTTAACATAGAGTATCACCTTCCTTTGCTTCACAATACGATTTTGTCATCCATTGCAATGACGTTAATTTCATATCGACTTGCATTTTGTATGTATAGTCATCAAAACTCGCATCAATCACAATTTTAATCGTATCTTCATCAATGCGTTTGACATACCCTTTCTTTGTAACGGGGTCGTCCTCCACACTCATCTCACTAATACGCATCGTATCACCCACATCAGGAATGACTTTTTTTGTTCCGCTTTGTACATAATGAACAATCAAGTCCGCACCTGACTTGGCACTTAAATACACTTGTTTCTTTGTATTCTCATTAACACTCGATGTGTAATACGAAGAAGCAATCGTTAAAGCAGCACCTAAAAGAATCATGATTATCATGATGATTACGATTGCTGTGACTAAAATGGATCCCTTCGTATTTTGTTTCATTTTAACTTCCTTTAATTATATTGCTAACATATAAATCGTAAAATCTAATACGTGTGTACTTGTTTCTTCTCCACTTGCGTAAGAGAAATTACGCAACTTAATAGAATAATCATCTTTTAATTCATCCGCTAATGAATACACACTCGTTAAGCTTCCTTCTACAGAAATCGTAACATCCACACTTTTTAAAATGGATGCATCACTTTCTTCTGTATTACTTTCTTCACTCTCTTCTGTCTTATATGCTTCTACATTTGCATCTGCTCTATCTCCGATATTCAATGAGATAGGACGCAATCCATGAAGCAATGTTAACCCTGTTAACATTTGGTCAATGTCTTCGTTGTCCATCACTTTAGAAAAACCAGTCGTGATTTCTTCTAATGATTTGTTTTCTTTTGCTAATTGTTCTTTCGCACCGCGATACGAATGATACATACTCTTTACTTTAATTACTTCTGCTTTCTTTTCTACTAAAGTTGTCGCTACTTCATTTTTTTCTTTCATCGAAGGCTCTAACAAAAAGAACCAACCACCCATTACAACAACAACGCAAAGCAACACATACAGTAGTATGGCTTATCTTTTGGAAAGTTTATATTTCATAACTAATTTGCTCCTTTCGCTGTACATGTAATTTGGAACGCATACGTCGTGATCGCTGTTTTAGTCTGTTCGTTATCCTTTTCAGAAACACTTGTAGAAGTGCTTTCTTGCGCTGTATAACCAACATAATCAACCTTTGCGAAATTACCACTCGCACGAATTGCACGAACGTATAATTCGATGTTTAATACACTACTGGATTGCAAATCAACCTTAATCACACCATCTTCAAATGTAATGGTTTGAATCGACATCCCATTTACTAAATTATTTGTAAATACATTCATCAAATTAGATGTCAATTTAGGATATGTCATCAATGTTGAAATAACTGTTTCTATCTTTTCTTTTTGTTCCTGTATTTTTACTAATGCATCATAATCCTGTGTTCCTAAAACCGTAATCTTATTATTGTATTGTGTAATCTCTTCATTCATTGTATCAATTTCTGAATTGACATTGTGCACATACAACTTATTCGTAGCAAAGATAGTTACGAATACTAATGTCACTAAAAGTGGTGGCAAAAGGTACTTCAACATTTTAACTGCTTTAGAAGGTTCACTTTTTGTTGTATACGCTTTTAGCAAATCTATGTCTTTATGTTTTCGACTTGTCAACATGTGATCCCCTCCTATCGTTTAAACAAATACCCTACTGGTAAAATATAATGATCTAAATGAAACTGCTCTTTATTGCTCTCATTGACTACATAAATCGATGGTGAGATTGGTAACACTTCCGCTTCAATAGCAAGCGAGGAATGAATTCTTTCTACCACATCTTCTTCTTTTTCCATCAAATTACACAAATATACTTTTTCTAATGCAACACTGTTTTCTCCTGACTTAGAGAATTGATAGATATTCGCAATATTGTTTAATAATTCTGCCTTAAACGATTCACTCTCTCTTGCTGCTAATACACGAGAGCGATACGATAACTTAAATTTTTGATTTTCAAACAATGCAGAGATTAAGTTGTTCCCATCAATAATCGACAATAAGTATGATTTCTCATTGCTTACCAACAACTCATTGGCAATCTTACTTATAATATTCATTGCATAATCTATGCTCTTAATCGTTATGCCACACTCTTTAAAAATATCAATGTAACTCGACAATAGCTTACGTTCTACTGCACAACACAAAATTTGCTGAGCATGACTTCCATCGTCTACTTCTCCCATATAAGCATAGTCATATACTAAATCTTCACTGTTTTCACCAACACTAGATAATTCATCTTTCACGAACTGTATTAAATGTTTGTTTTTCATTTTAGGAACAATAACCGCTTTGGTTAAAATTTGTCCACTATCAATTACTAGGTTCACGTCCTTGTAACCTTCTTCTACAATTTTTTTCAATACATTTTTCACTTCGAACTCATCGGTGATAACCCCATTAATCATGGACCCTTCCGCCAAAGGAAACGTTTTGTATTCATAAATTTTTGTCATGTCCTTATGATCATCACTACCAACAATCAGTTGTGCATTCTCATTTGACAAATATAATATATTTTCTTTTTTCATCACGTTGCCCTTCCTATCATGCGCCAATACTGCTGTACATTGTATACAGCGGTAACATTACTGAAATCATAACCGTACCAACAATAAACGCTAAAATAATTATCATCACTGGTTCCATTAACGATACCAATCGCTGTGTCGCGATGTCTGCTTCATAATCAAAATCATCAGCAATGGATTCTAGCATTTCATCTAACTTACCACTTTCTTCTCCAATGAAAATAGAACTAAATAACTTTGCATCAAATCCATCAATTTTTTGTATTGCTATCGATAAAGTAGTTCCATCTCTCACTTCTTTCATTACTCCATCAAACTGCGAAGCAATGTAAGCATTATTGATCGTATCTTTCGCTAATGCCAACGCATTAATCATCGATACCCCACTGGAATATAAGGAACTCATCGTTCTTGCAAAACGAGCGGTATAAATAATACGGATCAATTTCCCTACTTTTGGTAAATCTACTTTTAACTTATCGTAACGCAAGCGAACTTTATCTTCTCGCAACATAATTAACCATATCGCTATAATCGCAAGCACAACAATCACGACAATGTACCAATAACTTGTCATAAACGTCGAGAATGCCAATACAATTTGTGTAATAAGTGGCATTTCTTTTCCTTCAAAATAAGTAAAGAAGGTCGGTAAGATAAATGTGAAAATCAAGAAGATAACACCCACCGTTACACACAATAAGATAATTGGATAAGTCATCGCATTTTTAATTTTATTTTTCATACGATGGTCTTTTTCAAATTGTACCGCTAACTTACGTGTCGTTCTTTCCAATTGTCCACTTTCTTCTCCTGCACGAATCATGTTGATCATAATTGGTGGAAAAGCACTTCCTTGTTCTGATAATGCGACCGATAAGGCAAACCCCTGTTGAAGCTTTACATAAATACGTTTGTAAACCTCACTCACTTTTGCTTTATTATCACGTTTTACTAAAATGGACATGGCTCGAATCAAAGAGATTCCAGAACCAAGCATTGTACTTAATTGACGATTAAATTCAGACAACTCATTCAACTTAAATTTATACGTTGTCTTCTCTGCTTCACTTAATTCCTTACAATCAATTAAATACAAATTTTTCGCACGCAAAAAATTGACAAGTTCATTTCTACTCCTTGCCTCCATTTTATCTTTTACGATTTTCGCATTCATGTCTTTCGCAACATATTTATACGTAGCCATATATCTACCCCACTTTGATTACATTCCAAATATCGATAAATAACCTTGTATCATTGCATCGCCATACAACAAAGCAATGAAAACCCCTACACATAGGTATGGACCAAATGCGATATGTCCACCTTTTTCTATTTTTTTGCTAGCCATCAAATATACACCATATGCACCTGCAAGCACAATCGCAATAAACATTGCAAGCAAGGTGTTTTGCCATCCCAAAATCAAACCACAAACCGCCATTAACTTAATATCACCACCGCCAAAACTATCACTAACTACTAAATTAATTAGAAACATTGGTACACTTGCGATAAAAAAGCCAATCGCTCTTTGCATAATTGTTATATTGTTGTCTATTAATATAAATATTATACCATAAAAAAGTAAAAATATAACAATTCCATTCGCTATCTCCATCGTATCAATATCGATAAAAGCGACTGCTAAAAGTACCATAGCAAACACAAAAACGACGATAGTATGCCAATCAAAACCATAATGATGAAAAAGCAATACTGCTATCAGGCCACCAAATAGTTCAATTAATGGATAACGAATAGAAATAGATGTCTGACAAAAACGACACTTTCCTTTTAAAAACAACCAACTAAATACAGGGATCATATCATATGGCTTCAAGGTATTATGACAACTTGGACAAAATGATCTACCGCTCACAAAGTTCAATTTATTTGGTACTCGATAAATCACCACATTGATAAAACTTGCAACGCATAAACCAACGATAAACGCATATACATAACAAAGCACCAATATGAAATCCATACATAATCCCCCTTTCCATCCATACAACAATAAGGCATAAAGCCTCTAGTAGCTAGAGGCTTTATTTAATAATTAAGTTAATTCGATACTACTTAGCACCTAACGTTGCTGTACCGTTTTTTGTAATTGTTACTGTTTGAGGATCATTACTTGATGGTGATGTAAATTCAACAACATATTTCACCACTGCATTAGGTTTAATACTTTGATCCCCTTTTTTCGTGCTGTCAATTGGTACATTAGCAGTTGCACTTGTATAAACTGTCACTTTAGTCGTAGTAACAGAACTTGCATCTGAAACTTCTTTTAAGAAATCAGCACCTGTCTTATCTGTCCCATAAATACTAAAGTCAACTTTTTTGTTATCTGCATAATCCTTTGTTAACTCTGCTTCAGTAGCGATGTATACTGCTCTTGCTTCCGCTAAATACTTTGCTTCGTTTGCATCATCGATGTACTTCATTACTGAAGGTACAGCGATAGCAATTAAAATCGCAATAATAACTAGAACTACAACAACTTCAACTAATGTAAACCCCTTTTTGTTTTTTCTAAACTTTTTCATTTTAAAATCCCTTTTCCTTTCAACTATTTATGAGTTATATTTCTAATTAGTTATATAATGTATTTTACAAATTTTAGAAATATAGGGCTCTTTATAAACATATAATATATCGAAATAGTCCATAAAGCAAGTAAATTAGGGCTTTTTTTACATATTTTTACATATTTAGTTTAATTTTTGAAATGTTATTTTTATCAATATTTCATCATTTTTTAACTCTTTTTTCATTTTATAACCATTTTCATGAAAAAGCATAGCTTTTGCATCCCAAAACAATGAAAAAAAGCGGTATTTCAGATTCTTTTATTTTTGCTGTTGAATTCAGACTGAACAAACTTTAAGGTTAAAACGAATCAATCAAAAATGTGTTTTTAAATGTGTACATTTGGTATAAGTGAGATATTCTGTTTCCATTTAAAAACGACCCAAAATTAAACAAATCTCAAGCCGTCCTATTTAGTCATTTATTTGTATTAATTTCTTATCCAGCAAAAATAGATGATAAAGATCTTATAAGCAAAAAAATAGCGTTAAGTCCTTTATTCAAGGTCTTAACGCTTCTTTTTCAATGGTGGTTCCGGTCGGAATCGAACCAACGACACAAGGATTTTCAGTCCTTTGCTCTACCGACTGAGCTACGGGACCACTTGGTTGCGGGAGCAGGATTTGAACCTACGGCCTCCGGGTTATGAGCCCGACGAGCTACCAGACTGCTCTATCCCGCGATAAGTGGTATTCATTTTTTTAATGGCGGAGGAACTGGGATTCGAACCCAGGCGCCAGTTTCCCGACCTACCGGTTTTCAAGACCGGACCCTTCAACCACTTGGGTATTCCTCCATATTTAAGATTTTTTTGGTGGACCTTGTAGGACTCGAACCTACGACCAACCGGTTATGAGCCGGTTGCTCTAACCAACTGAGCTAAAGGTCCATTAATTTAATGGTAGCGAGAGTGGGACTCGAACCCACGACCTCCCGGGTATGAACCGAGCGCTCTAGCCAACTAAGCTACCTCGCCATGTTTTAAATTTAATGGTCGGGATGACAGGATTCGAACCTGCGACCCCCTGGTCCCAAACCAGGTGCACTACCAAGCTGTGCTACTTCCCGAAGTTAATTAAAATGGCGCGCCCAGCAGAAATCGAATCCACAACCTCCTGATCCGTAGTCAGACGCTCTATCCAGTTGAGCTATGGGCGCATGTTTTTTGCACCGTTTCAGCGCTATATAATAATAGCAAATAAACGATATGTTGACAAGTCTTTTTTTGAATTTTTTTATTTTTTTTAAAATAAGTCCTGATTCCCTTTAAAATCAGGACTTATTTACAAATTATCTTTCTCTTGTTTTTGTTTTTTTATACTTAGTTACTTCACAACGTTTGTTTGCAATCTTACATTGTTGCATGTTGTCCATGATTTTATTAACTATCGCCTGTTCTACGTGCACAATAGAATATTGTCTACGAACATCAATCTTCCCAATCGCTGCCTTTTCAATATCACAAGCACCACAAATAGCCATTTCGATCATACGCGCATCAATACCTCTTTGTTTACCCAAAGAGAATTTTAATTCAACGTCACTTTTTAATTTTTTACGTTCTACTTTTTCACTCTTTTCAACAACACCACCATATGCAATAGTAATTAATGCACTAATGATTTCTTGTGGATCCATACCTGCTTTAATTAACTCATTAGCCAATTGAATGTTTTCATGGATAATCCCATCATCTGCTGCAACCAATACCTTCTTTTTAAATAACTCTTTTTTAATTTTTCCAAGTTCTTCATTTGTAGGCATTTCTTTTTTTGTGATATCTGCATTTGTATACTTCATAATACCACGCAATTGCTGGAATTGACGTCGACTTGTTACTAATGCAATAGCAACACCTTCTTTACCTGCACGACCCGTTCTACCAATACGGTGAATATACGTTTCATGGTCTTGTGGTAAGTCAAAGTTAATAACTAAATCAATATTACTAATATCAATCCCTCTAGCCGCAACATCACTTGCAACCAAAATACCGCGATCTGTCTTTTTGAACGCATTCATAATCTTAGTACGCTTCTCTTGTTTGATATCTCCATGTAATGCAGCTACTTTCACTTTACGTTTTGATAAATCCTCAACTAACTCGTCTACTTTCGCTTTCGTGTTACAGAAAATGATTGTCATTTTACTTTGATAAAAGTCCATTAACGTTTTTACTGCATCTTCTTTTTCATCTCTACGTACATCATAATAATATTGCGTGATTTTATCGACTGTCTTTCTTTTACTTTTGACTTCTACAAACTCTGCTTCTTTTGTATATACCATTGCAATATCTTTAATTGCTTTTGGCATAGTAGCACTAAATAAAATAACCTGTCTTTGTTTATTCACTTGCTCTAAGATACACTCGATATCTTCACGAAATCCCATATTCAACATTTCATCTGCTTCATCTAACACAACAAATCCACATTGTAATGGTTTGATTGTCTTTCTACGCATATGGTCCATGATTCTACCTGGTGTACCTACTATAATGTTTACGCCTCTTTTTAAATCGCGAATTTGGCGATCAATTGGTGTACCACCATATACACATGTAATTTTAATATTTTTATTATATTTCGCAAATTTTACTAACTCATCATTTACTTGTAGTGCTAATTCTCTAGTTGGACAAACCACCAAACCTTGCTCTACTTCACCACGAATTATTTTTTCCATCAACGCTAAACCAAACGCAGCAGTTTTCCCTGTTCCTGTGTTTGACTTTGCAATAATATCTTTCCCTTCTTCTAATAATGGGATTGATTTTTCCTGAATTTTTGTTGGATGTTCATATCCCATTTCTGCTACTGCTTTTAAAATATTATCATCCTTAATTATGTCTTTAAATGTTATCATATAACCTCTTTTCTATTTAAACAATGGATTAAGTATAACACAACAATAGTAAAACACAATTTATTTTTACTTTTTATTTTAGAATGCCTAAACTCGCCTCTTTTTTACCTAATTTTCCCAATATTTTTAACCTATTATTCCCACTACGAAACAAGAAAACCCTTACATATAAAAAGTTAAAAATTTTTTTGTTTTTTAGTGTACATTTGATTTTGTTTATTATATAATACCCATGCAAGGTAGAAACCCTTGCTGTATGAATTATAACCCCTATTATATTTCATACATTTCTATCCCCTTATAATGAAAAGAGAGCCACTATAATAATTCGGCTCTCTTTTCTATTACAAAACAATCCCCTAGTACAATTGAGCACTAGGGGATTGTTTTTATTTTATTATTCTTGAATCCAATTTATATAGTTTATTCTTTTTAGAAAGCTTTACACAAATCCATGTGAACACATTCATTAACACTAAAGATAAACCAAGCACAAGCACACCTACCAAAACCAAAGGTAAACCTGCTACTACATATAACAGTTCATACACAGTGAATAATATGGCAACTTGAATTAACATTTCAACAAGCATAAAAAACATTTTTTTAGTAAAATAGAATGATTTTTTACAATGTTGACATTCTATGCTACTCAATAGCATAAATGTTGGCATTGTTATATCTTTTTTACAAGAAGGACACGTTACTTTTTTCATATATTACTCCATAAATATATATCCACTAAAGATATATAATAAATAAACAAATGTCTGATATATTCCTATCGTAGTAAATAATGAAACAACAAAAGGTATAGAAACGACACCTAATTCCATTAACAATAGTATAACTACGATAACAATAGCCAACACTTTATAAATAACACCATTCCCACCTTTTCGCTTTGTCGCATTCAAACTAGCTCCAAATGCACATAACACAATTGTTTCTAACACTTTTATCACTTGCCATGATACATCAATGTATGTAGATACAAGCTTGATCATAAACGCACCTAGAATAATAATTAAAAAAGGTACTCCCAACTTTCTAACATCACTCATACTATTCGCTAATGCTCACCTTTTGCATAACATCACCATTTTGCATTGTTCTTACAACACCCATGTTGTCTGTTACTTTTCCAAAAACTGTATGCACACCATCTAAGTGCGGTTGTCCCTCATGACAAATAAAGAATTGACAGCAACCTGTATCTTTCCCTCTATGCGCCATAGATAAACTTCCTGCTTCATGTTTATGCGTATTTGCACTTGCTTCACAAGGAATGCTGTACCCTAAATCTCCAGTTCCGTTCCCATTTGGACAACCACCTTGAGACACGAAATTAGCAATTACACGGTGGAAAGTTTTTCCATCATAATACCCTTCTTTAATCAGTTTCACAAAGTTATTAACTGTAATAGGTGCCTCCTCATCGTATAATTCAAATGGAATGACAGCTCCATTTTCCATTTCAATAGTTCCTAAAATC
This sequence comes from uncultured Erysipelotrichaceae bacterium, assembly GCA_964370395.1. Taxonomy (GTDB): domain Bacteria; phylum Bacillota_I; class Bacilli_A; order Erysipelotrichales; family Erysipelotrichaceae; genus JBGUVL01. The sequence continues at coordinate 8,914 of CAYJIZ010000006.1, read as the reverse complement.
ATAATCATTACCTCTCTTTCATAGAGTTATTATACCACAGTACAATACTTATTCAATAATTCTTACAATCGCCCTACTATTCAAAAACTGTACACGTTTTCCTTGAAATATTTCATTACCAAACATACCATCTACACTATATCCATATAAGACCGCAGTATCTGCTATGCGTGTATGTTTCATCATAATTTTATATGTGTCTAATAAAAAGCTGCAACGTTTCACAAAATGTGTACGTACTCGCTCTAATCCAAATACACCCACTTGAAAGACTGTCTTATCCTTGCTTCTATAATAACGCTGTTTACTTACATAGTGAGCATTCAACCAACTATGGTGTGCGCCACTATCAATGCCAAACATCGCTAACTCACCCTTATAATCGTGTATGGCAACAATAGGCAAATACGAAGGAATCATATTTTGATAATCAAATTGTTTTCTAACATCCAACACCTTAAACAAACCTTTTTCGCTTTGGATTTCAAAATCAAACTGACTTAAGATATCCCAACCAATAATACCATCAAATTGCATAATATTTATATTTAAAAACTTATATTTAAAATCTTTCTCATCCAACACAACCATTGGTTGATGCTCTATGCACATTGCACCTAAATACAATTTATCTATGACTAGACATTCCATATGTTTCATTTGTCCTGAAGCACTTTTCACAAGAATTTCTTGTTCTTTTTTACTTTGATCAAGAATATGAATTTGACTAGAAAGTATCCCACTAATTTGTGCGCCTGTATCCAATAGAAATTTACAAGTCGTATTTAATATTTGAACATCTATGATATATAATCCCATCTGATTTTGAACTAACTTCATTGTAAACGAAGGTAACAAGGAATGAATTACTCTATTTTTCATACTTACTCCACGTTTGTGTGCAGCATTCGCTTTTTCTATTTCAGCTACCTTCTTGGAAAGGATATCTTTTTGGAAAGGTAAAGGTTCTCTTTTATTACTTTTACATTTATGAATTCGTATCATTTTATCACCACCAATCTCATTATAACATGCTATAATAAATTCATGTCGATTTAAGGAGGATTTATGAAAACAAACAAAAAAGACTTAGTAATGCAATCCGTACAAGGAAAAATACATCACCCAAAGCATAATGGGGGATATCGTACTGGATTTGATAATCAAGGAAGAATCATTCCTGGAACAGGTGGAATCACTTATAACTTTCAAATAGGTGATCGTTGTATGGGACTTGCTGGTGATCATGTTGAACCAGGGGTAAGTTTACAAAACCCAGATAACGCAGAAAATAATGCACTGAACATTTTCAGTTGTGTTGGAAATATCGCAAAAGTGATTAGCGGGGATGCAAAAGGTAAAACAGGTATCGTATGTGGAACACACGGTGGAATTGAACATGTATTCATATATTTTGATCAGGAGACATTAGAAGAATTGAATATCGATGATAAAATTGCAATCAAAGCATATGGTACTGGATTGGTTGCCTGCGACTATCCAAATGTAAAAATACAAAACTGTGATCCTAGTTTATTAGAAAAATTAGATATCAAAGAAGTAAACAATCAATTACACATACCAGTAACACACATTGTACCTGCATACTTAATGGGATCTGGTTTAGGGAGTCCACAAATTGTGAGTGGAGATTATGACATCATGACACAAGATCCACAAGCAGTCAAAGAATTCCGTTTGGATTCACTTCGATTTGGTGACTTTGTTGCCATTCAAGATCATAATTGTCACAATGGACCACACTATGCAAAAGGAAGCGTAAGTATAGGAGTCATTGTGCATTCTGATTCTTTCACTTCTGGACATGGGCCTGGTGTTGCAATTTTGTTTTCTAGCAAAGATGATAGCATCGTTCCAGTCATTGATGAACATGCAAACCTTATAAAATATATTAAATAAGAGCGAGAATTATTTCCCGCTCTTTTTTCTAATATTTTTTTGATATGGCTTCTTCGCATCTTTTCGATACGGTTGATAATTGCTGTTTGGATTCCCTTTAGGACGTATTAAACACTTTGTCCCATGCCCTATCAAATCACTACGTTTCGCTTGCATTAATGCCTCATACACCAATTGGTAATTTTTTGGATTACGATATTGAATCAATGCACGTTGCATTGCCTTTTCCCTTGCTGTTTTCACAACATGAACTTTACTTAAATCTCGTGGATCCATACCCGTGTAATACATTGCCGTACTCAAAGTTCCTGGCGTTGGATAAAAATCTTGAACCTGTTCTGGTTGATGTTTAATATCTCTCAAATATTCAGCCAACTCTATCGCTGCATGTAAGTCACTTCCTGGGTGAGAAGACATTAAGTATGGTACTAAGTATTGGTTTTTATCATACTTCTCATTTAAACGATAGTACTTTTCAACAAATTTTTGGTATAACCCTCTTCCTGGTTTACCCATCGTGTCCAACACTCGATCACTAATGTGCTCTGGAGCCACCTTCAATTGTCCACTAATGTGAAATTGCACTAACTCCTTAAAGAAACGATCATCACGATCATACATTAAATAGTCATATCGAATTCCACTACGCACAAAGACTTTTTTCACATTTGGTAATTGTCTTAACTTTTGTAGTAATGTTAAATAATCACTATGATCCACTTTTAAATTGTTACATGGTTTTGGCCATAAACACTGTTTATGGGCGCAAGAACCATGTTCTTTTTGTTTATCACAGGCACTTCCTCTAAAGTTTGCAGTTGGTCCTCCTACATCATGAATATATCCTTTGAATTCAGGATCCCAAATCATTTTTTGAGCTTCACTAATAATGCTCTCATGACTCCTACTTTGAATCACTCTACCTTGATGAAAGGTTAGCGCACAAAAATTACAAGCTCCAAAACATCCTCGATTACTAATTAGTGAAAACTTCACTTCATCAATTGCAGGAATATGTCCTTTCTGTTTATAAATAGGATGATACTCTCTTGTGTATGGAAGTCCATACGCGCGATCAAACTCAGATTGTGTCAAAGGTCTATTTGGTTTGTTTTGCACAACATACCACCCTTTATAAGGCTCAACTAATGTTTTTGCCACATGATGATCTGTATTCTTGTACTGCATATTAAAACTTTTTGCATATAACTTTTTATCTTTACTTATTTCTTCATATTGAGGCAGCATTAGTGGTTCAAACGCTAATGAGGCATCTTTTGTTTTAAACACCGTTCCATCTAAGTAGGTGATGTCTTTAATGTCCAATCCACTATCTAATGCATCAGCTACCTCGACAACACTATTTTCACCCATTCCATACAACAACAAATCTGCATTCGCATCAATAATGATAGACTTACGTACTTTGTTATCCCAATAATCATAATGAGACAATCTTCTTAAACTCGCCTCTATACCTCCAATGATAATAGCAGCATCAGGGTATGCCTCACGTATTTTTTGCGAATATACTATGACTGCACGATCTGGTCTTTTCCCCATTTCTGCATTCGGTGAATAACTATCCTTCTTTCTACGTTTCTTTGAAACCGAATAGTGATTTACCATACTATCAATATTTCCAGAAGACACTAAAAACCCCAACCTTGGTTTTCCAAAACGCATAAAATCCTCTGTATCACGCCAATTGGGCTGCGCTAAGAAACAAACTTTATATCCATTACTCTCTAATACTCTTGTGACTATCGCTGCACCAAAGGAAGGATGATCTACATAGGCATCTCCACTCACATATACAAAATCCGGTTGTTGCCAACCTCTATTTAACATCTCTTCTTTTGTTATTGGTAAAAAATCATTCATAATTAACCTCTAATTTTCCATTATCTTTTCAACTACATACAATATTGCATCATCATCAAACAAATAGCACTTTCCTGCAAGTATATCAAGTTGTGTTTCATACTTTTCGTTATAAAACTCAACTACATTATCAAAACCAATCTTTAAAATTTGTTGTTGAATCCTATCTACATCTAAATGAATGTCATACTCCTTCAACTCCTGTATCATTTGCGCTATACTCAATTCACTATACATTTTATCTCTTGCTGCAAAGAAATCTTGACTTGTAGCAAATAGCATCTTACTTATATTTGTATTTATCTTTTTCATAAGTATGATTATATAGGAAAAGATATAAAAATGCTACTTTGAGTTACAAAAAAGAGTAGTGACACTTATATCACCACTCCTCTAATTGTAACTGTAATGTTTTATTTCATCCACTGCACACAAAATGATAAATAGTATTATCATTTATTTTACATTGTACTTCTTAAACAACACGAATATATCTAGGTATACCCGAACTTGTTTTTGTCGCTGAAAATACAACCGTTTGATTGCCTCCTTGCGAATTTGTAAAACCTCCATGGACTGCTAAATCATCACCTAAATAAATAGCACAATGACCCTCATACACTAAAATATCGCCCGCTTTTGCTTCACTTGCACTAACTTCATAACCCAGTGATGCATAAGACTCAGGAGCTCCATGATAATGAATGCCCACTGCTTTTAAAGCGTTTGTCACTAACATCGTACAATCCTGGATAACTCCAACTTGCGCTAACGCCGCATCTGCAATACTTTGTCCGGTCAAGCGCATATCTTGTGTTGTAGATCCAACAAAGGAATAGGCACCATTAACTTGTTTCGTATACACATGGATATGGTATAACCCTAAATTACCATCGTGCTTCGCGGTGTCCACAAAAACTGTAAATGTTTGTGCATCTTTTTTTGTTGCTCGATACCAAATAATATCACTCTGATTTTTACCACTCCAAATTGGTACATCTATATACTCTATAGCACTTCCAACATCGCTTACTTGAATTGTTAATTCAAAAGTAGAATCTGTCAACTTAACAACACTTAAGTCAAGAACAGGCGCTGTAATAATTAATTCTTTCGCTGTAAGTAAGCGCATGGATCCATTCGCACTATGTACATAGACATGGGCATAGTAAACACCAGTTTCCTTATGATTTATCATTCGCATAGTCGCTGAGTGATTAGTACCCGATGTATTCATTTGTATCCATTCTAAATCATTTTGACCATCTTGTGCTCCCCAAACAGCAACACGTAAACTTTCACCTTGTGATAGATTCACATTATTAATATTTAAGTTGTACACCGTTTGGTTTTCATATACATCACTCACACTAAAGATATCTGCACTTTGCGAAAACGAATATGTCGCTTTATCTACTAGGGTTTGTACTCCCATATCATTTCTAATATATACATGCATTTGGTAATTACCTAGTTCATATAAGTGGTTTGCGATATCCATTGTAACTTTATAAGTGTTATCACTTTGTCGTATTGCACGATACCAAACAATATTCGATTGATCTTGCTTTGACCATGTTGGAATTAAAACTTCCTGCACCCCACCGGTAACACCTTGTATATCAACTATCAAATCCATACTTCCATTTGATTCATTAATATTTACCATTCGTAAGCTAGCATCTGCTATAAAAGGTGCATCAAAATTCATAGCATCAATAAACTTCATTGAACCATCTGCATTTCTCACATACGCATGCACAGCATATTCTCCTAAACTTTTATAACTTGCCACATTTAACGAATGTGTCCATACACCATTAGTACCTTTTGTATCATTCCATATTAAATCGTCTTGTCCACCTTCCAAACTCCATATTGCAAACGAGACAGTTGCATCGCTTGAAATATATGGTGTTTCCAGCTTCACAGTATATAAACTATAACTGTTATCATTTAAAGTTGTTGAAAATGAGTATTTTGCATCTTCCAAAGTATATGTCCCTTCAAAGATATTATCCATGAACCCATTTAGAGTTCTTGCATAAATATGAATATGCAAAAGAGAATTAATAAACTCATTTTTATTCACAACAACTTCATACTTACCATTCCCCACACTAGAAGCAACAAACCACTGTATGTCAGATTGATTGTTATCACTCCAAATCGGAACATGCACTTCTTGAACTTTTGAAGGTACGTCTGAAATTGTCATAGTAATCCTAAAATTAGTACTATCTATTCTTTCAATAGTAGGTGTAATTTGGGGAACGCTAGTAACCTCAAATGTTGAAGTCAACAAAACAGAATCTCCTTCACCGTAAACATGTACTTGATATTCACCAGAGTTTTTATAGTCAGAAATATCTATTGGTAGTGTATACTTTCCATTTGTCATTTCAATGCCATTGTACCACTGTAAATCGTCTTGATTTCCTTGATTACTCCACACAGCAATACGTAAATCTTGTGAGAACGTAGGAATTCCATCATTCACTGTCATCGTATATTGTGTCTGTGTGTTATTTGGTGTCAGTGTTAGTTTACTTTGCGAATATACTCGCTTGTCCACTAATTTAGATTGTGAAAAATTATTATATATATATGTATGTATATTTAGGTCTCCACTCGCATCGTGATTATCTAAATCAATCAACACTTTATAAGTTCCATCACTTTGCTTTGTCGCACTATACCAAACAATGTCATTTTGACTTGTTCCTCTCCACGTTGGAACAAGAACCTCTTTAACCCCACTTGTAACATTTAATGGAGTAACACTAACCTCTAGTTGATTCACACCTACATTTTGATTCGAAATGGATACACTTCCCTCAATTTTATCTTCTACCATAAACGTGTCATTTGCAATCATGAGCGGTTGTGAACTGGATGTGTCGTACACATGTACATAAAACTCACCAGAAGATTTAAAATCAGAAATCTGAATCTCTACGGACCATCCACTACCTTGACGGTATGCAGGAACCCAAAGAATGTCATCTTGCCCATTTTCTGCACTCCATACTACAAAACTTACTGAATCCTTGCTAGAGACATCTCCTCCTTGCAAAGACAACTGATACGTTTCATTCTCTTTAAGTGTCTTAATTTCAAAATTAGCGGGAACATTTTCACCAACATGGACAATATCAAAGGCACTTGAATGTGTATATACATAATCTCTACCAAAATTATAAGTCCCATCTCCTATATTCACTACGCTTCTATCACTTGATAAAGGAGCATCACTATGCACTTTATACCAAACATCAGAACCAGAAACAAATTGACCTTGTAGTGTCTCACTAACAATCACTGGATAGTTAGGTGTCATATTCGTATCATATAAAACAGAACTTGCTGTTGTCGCCTCTTTTCGAATATTAAATACAGAAGAGGACTCTTTAATAGCCATTGTATATTGCGTGCTATCTTTTGCTTGTGGAGAAAAATTATTTAATGCCCATGCTTGTGCCGCAGCTTTTTGCCCCCAATAAGGATCCGAAGCATACTTCACATTAAATCCACTACTCTTATCTCCTAAATGTCCTCCATAATAACGCCAATCATTTGGATTAATATATCCCGTTGATATAAACCCTTGTGCATGTTCTTTAATACTTGCCGATACAGAAGAATACATCGAAGAAGAAGTACCTGGACTTATATCATACGCTGCATGCCCAAACAAATTGTTTTTTGTCTGTGCAATACTACTCATTCCCCAACCACTTTCATTTACTGCAACTCCAAACATCAATAGCGCATTTACACCATAGGTATTTTGATAAGTAATAAACGCATCTCCTGTATTATATAACTTAGATGCACTTGTTGTTTTCGCATTTATATAATTATTGATGGTTGTCGCATCAAATGTTGTTGTACTACGATGTGATAAAAATTGGTAATAATTGTAATAGGGTGTGTTCGCATTTACTGCATTGTTGCGATGCCCTGCTACATAATCATTAATCATCACTTCAAACGAAGTATAAAAATAATGACCATCATAACTATAATATTTCATACCCGCATTCATATTAAAATTCGCCGGACCAATATTCGTGGAATAACCTGTCTCAGCTAATATATTGGTTGTATAATGATGTATTATATTTCCATTTGAATATGTATAATAACTAGGATAGTAGACATTATACGGTAGTATTTGCACTTCACTTGCTGCAACCCATCCAACAGCACCAGCCTGCATAAATTTTACATGTGTTCCACTCTCATTATAACCAAGAAACGCGGCATCCGCAGCATAGTACCCATTTGTATATCCATCCGCACCAGAATCCACATAGGTATAATTTGTATTATAATACGCTGAGGATTTAGTTCTAAAGTTCACAATTGAATACGAACTACGAACACTTCTTGTTTGCGCACTCTGACTTTCTATTTGTGCGATTTGTTCTAACATACTTTGTGTTTCTGCCTCAAGCTGTGCTTGGTCCAAAATAATTACATTCCCAGCCTCATCAAGCGCTGTAAACACATGATTCTCATCAAGCACAGATTCAGTACCTACATCATATTTCGTGAAGTCATCACTAGGTATAGTATTTTCTTCTGTTTGATCTTCAAGCATTTGTGGAGCTTCTTGCGTTGATTCTTCCTCAGGGAGTATTATCTCTCCACCTTCTCCTTGTTGCTCTTGCTCATCAGGCAACAATATTTCTGCACCTTCTTGCGAATCTTCTACGTTTTGCGTATCTGATTGCTCTTCTTGGGCATACACGCTAGATAACCCATCTATTTGTATTGTTACAATAAATGTAAACACACATAGTAAACATACAATTAACTTCTTCAAATTCGACACCTCTTTCGTTACATTCACAGTTTATTATAAAACATTTATACATCCTTTTCTACTTTTTTAACATTTCACATATTTTAACAATAAAAACCTAAGCTGTCATAATGAGAGCTTAGGCTTAGTATTAGTCATTTTTATAAATTAATTTACTTGTAATTTCTTCCTCAATGTACGAAATAAATTCTTCTTGTGTCATTGTTGTAGTTTTTTGACTACCGTGTCTTCTAAAACTAATTGTTTTTTCATCACGTTCATTATCACCAATAACAAATG
>CAYJIZ010000005.1:0-122949 GCA_964370395.1 uncultured Erysipelotrichaceae bacterium | reverse complement strand
GAGCAAGGCTTCCAGTGTTCTTTTTAAAGTGTCTACTTTCCGTTGACAACTTCACAAATGACAGCCTTTTTTTAATTCATATGATGTTGGCAAGAGCAATCCTCTTTTTCGCCATCACAAGTGCAATCGCCTTCGCACTCACAATCGTGGTGGTCATGTTCATGTTCGTGGTTTACTTCAAATCCACTTTCAAAAAACATACGAGCGATTAAATTTGTTTGTTTGATTAATGCCAACTCATCAAAGCTACCATTGCTTAACTCTGATATGGTTGTGATGGCATTTGCTTCAATGCGATTTTCGCTAATCATCAATGAAATCATCGATAAGAGTAAAGTTTGGTACTCTTCATCAAATGCTTCCATCGAAAAGGAAAAGAAGGCTTCTTCGCTTCCTTCAAACTGTGTGAATAATATATCATACGGCAACATTTCGATTTGTTCCGCAAACAAATCAATGGCATCTTGTGCATTTCCATTAAATATGTATTTTTGTTCTTCCATAGGGACTCCTTTACCATAACCATTTTATTAGTACTAGTACTATTATAACCCAAAGCAATAAAAAGGGAACAGCAAACACCCATTTTTTATGCAAAGCAAAAGGGTGATCTTCCAGTTGCTTTTCACAGTTTGCAATCACTTCATCTGGAATGAAACGCAAACACAATGTAATAAGTAACGGGACAATGATAATATCATCCAAGTAACCTATGACAGGAATGAAATCAGGGATGAAATCGATTGGTGACAAAACATAAACCATAATAAAAACAGCCAGTATTTTCGCAATCATTGGCGTATCTTTGTGTTTAAGTGCCATCCATACAATAGGTATTTTCGTTTTCAGTTGCTTCGCTTTTTGTTTGATGTCCATGTTTCTATTGTAAGGGATACGTAAATTTCTGACAATCCTAAATGAAATAGAAGTAAGTAGTGTATAATAAAGAAAAGAAAACAGGAGGAACAAAATGGAAAATATTTTAACTTATCTTGATTGGCGAAAAGATATCCCCTTTAAAGTGCAACCATTTCACGAGGTAGATGCCTTGGTTTTTAGTGAACTATCCTATGTAGAGTGGGATGGGATTGTAAAGGACAAACCGATATCACTACAACAAGCTTGTCGTATGTATATGGAACACCATACCCAAAAAGAATTAGAAAAAGTTTATATTTATAGTGTGCGTATTCCAACGCTAGTTGAAAAGTTAAAAGATGCCACTCGTTACAAAGATATTTATCTGGTACATTATGAAAGTAAATTTAGTAAAGATGATGAAATTCAATTTGCGGCAATTACGTTTCAATTACCAGATCATCATCTGTTTGTTTCTTTTCGAGGAACCGATCGCAGTATGGTAGGATGGAAAGAAGATTTGAAGATGACATACAGTGATGTGATTCCTTCTCAACAATTGGCATGTGATTATTTGGCACATGTGTTTGGACAAAATATCGAAGAAAAAATGCGGTTTGGGTTTATGAAACAAGTCAGCTATCCAAAATTATACATCGGAGGACACTCCAAAGGTGGTAACTTGGCGATGTGTGCTGGTATATGTGTAAGTGAGATGCAACCACATATTGAACGTATCTATAATTTTGATGGACCTGGATTTCGTGACTCCTTTTATGAAAAGTATGATGTAAGTCCGATTATTGATCGTATTACTGCGTATTTACCAAAGTCATCCATCATCGGAAGATTGTTGTCGCATAAAGAGAAACAAGTCATTATGGAAGGGTACGAACAAGGATTAGCCCAACATGATTGTTTTAATTGGCAAGTGACACGCAATGGGTTTGTCAGATGTGATGCGTTAAGCAAAGAGAGCGATGACACTAAGGCTTTTATCGATGAGAAGTTAATGTCCTTAGAAGAAGACAAGAAACAAGAATTCATTGAAATGTTGTTTGATGTTTTAAAAGTATTGGATATCAATAGTGTGAATGACATTAGTGACATTTCCATCAAACAAGGATTTGTCGGCATCAAAGAATTGAGTGCGATGAGCCCTGAAGATCGTAAGTTGTTTGTTGAGATTATGCGCTTCTTATGGAGTCAAACGAAGTCAATTTTATTCACGAAAAAAGAGAATACAAAATAGTAGAGTGATAGAAACTAGCAAATTGATTCAATTGGCTAGTTTTTTTGTTTTCCCTTTATTGTATTGACACCCTAAATAAAGTAAAATAGATGTGTACGTAAAAATTTAGGAGGCATATTATGAAAATTCTTGTCATTGGAAAAGGTGGAAGAGAACACGCATTAGCAGATGCTGCATTTCGTAGCGAGCTAGTTGATATTGTGTATAGTGCACCAGGTAATGTTGGGATGGAAGATATCACTACAAGAGTCAACATCGCAAGTGATGATATTGAGAAGCTAGTTGCATTCGCAAAAAGCGAAGCAATCGACTTAACAATCGTTGGTCCAGAAGACACATTAGCACTTGGTGTTGTGGATGCATTTGAAAAAGAAGGGCTTAAAATTTGGGGTCCTAGTAAGGAAGCAGCAAAGGTAGAATCAAGCAAAGATTTCGCTAAGAAAATGATGGCGAAATACAATATTCCAACAGCTGCATATGAAACATTTCACTCTTTAGAAGAAGCGAAAGCATATGTTGAAAAACAAGGTGCTCCAATCGTAATTAAAGAAGATGGATTAAAAGCAGGAAAAGGAGTAACGGTTGCTTACACTTTAGAAGAAGCAATGGAAGCTTTGGATATCGCATTTGCGATTGAAAACAATTCGGTTGTTGTAGAAGAATGCTTAGAAGGATTTGAATTTTCATTAATGAGTTTTGTCTGTGATGATATTGTCGTTCCTATGGAAATCGCACAAGATCACAAATGTGCATACGATGGCGATAAGGGACCAAATACTGGAGGAATGGGTGTGTATTCTCCAGTGAATAAAATAACAAGTGAAATAATTGAAGAAGCAATGGAAAAAGTAATGAAACCGATGGCAAAAGCGATGGTTAGTGAAAACGTTGCGTTTACGGGATTCTTATATGGTGGGTTAATGCTTACCAAAGATGGTGTAAAAACAATTGAATTCAATGCGCGTTTTGGTGATCCAGAAGCAGAAGTTATTTTACCAAGATTAAAAAGTGATTTCGTGCAAACGATTTTGGATGTAATGGATCACAAACAACCAACACTAGAGTGGGATGACAATGTCACACTAGGTGTGGTTATGGCAAGTGAAAACTACCCTGCTTCATCCACAAAAGGAGCAGTGATTGAAGGGCTGGACGAAGTTACTTCAAAAATCTATCATATGGGTACAAACGAAGTGAATGGACAACTTGTGAGTGATGGTGGTCGTGTGTTAATTGTTGTTGCTAGCGCAAAAACGATTGAAGAAGCATACGACAAAGCATACACGGATGTAAAGAAAATTAAATGTGATAAATTATTTTACCGTAATGATATCGGAAAGAAAGATATGTAGGGGGAACAAGATATGTTAAATCGTTATTCAAGAAAAGAAATGCGTGATATTTGGAGCGAACAATCAAAATTTGACGCATGGTTAAAAGTAGAAATTTTAGCTTGTGAAGCATGGAGCACATTAGGTGAAATCCCAAAAGAAGACGTAGAAAAATTATGGAAGAATGCGACATTTGATATTGATCGTATTTATGAAATTGAAGAAGACACAAGACATGATGTCGTAGCTTTCACAAGAGCAGTAAGTGAAACATTAGGTGAAGAAAAGAAATGGGTTCATTATGGATTAACTAGTACAGATGTTGTGGATACAGCATATGGATACTTATACAAACAAGCAAATGAAATCTTGTTGAAAGATTTAGAAACGTTTTTGGCGACATTAAAGTCACAAGCGTTAAAATACAAAGATACTGTTTGTATGGGAAGAACACATGGAGTACATGCGGAAATTACAACGTTCGGATTAAAATTCGCATTGTGGTATGCTGAAATGGAACGTAATTTAGAACGTTTCAAAAAAGCAGCTGCGGATGTGGAATGTGGAAAAATTTCAGGTGCAGTAGGAACATTTGCGAATACACCACCAGAAGTACAAGATTATGTTTGTGAAAAACTAGGAATTAACTCTAGTAAAATTTCTACACAAACCCTACAAAGAGATCGCCATGCAGAATACTATGCAACATTGGCTTTAATTGGAACTTCATTAGAAAAAATGGCGACAGAAGTACGTCACTTACAAAGAACAGAAGTAAGAGAAGCAGAAGAATTCTTTAGAAAAGGGCAAAAAGGAAGTAGTGCGATGCCACATAAACGTAACCCGATTGGAAGCGAAAACGTATGTGGATGTGCAAGAGTATTACGTGGTTACATGATTACAGCATACGAAGACTTACCTTTATGGCACGAAAGAGACATTTCTCACAGTGCAGCAGAAAGAATCATAGCACCAGATGCAACAGCTTTATTGGATTACATGTTAACACGTTTCAATAACATTTTAGCGAACTTAACAGTGTTCCCAGAAAACATGTTGAAAAACATCGGGTTAACGTATGGAGTGATCTTCTCACAACGTTTCATGTTGAAGTTAATTGAAAAAGGTTGGGCAAGAGAACAAGCGTATGATGTAGTGCAACCAAATGCAATGAAAGCTTGGGAAAACAAAATCAACTTTAAAGATTTAATGGAAGCAGACGAGAAGGTGAGAGAAACATTAACACAAGAAGAAATCGACGATTGCTTCAACCCTGCTTACCAAGTGAAGAACGTAGAAACGATTTTCAAAAGAGTGGGAATTTTATAAGAAAAAAGAGAAGATATCACGAAAAAGTGTGATATCTTTTTTTTCGTTTAATTAAAACAAAGTAAAAAGTTGTTTTTGTTATACTGAATCGAATTATGTGATTTTTTCACTTTCGTGTCTTTCATTGAAAAACACATAAGGACTGTTATAATTGAGATAGAAACAAATTGATTGTTGATGGGAGGAATTCGAGGAATATTTATTACACCAAAATGAATTAGGAAAGAAACTTTTGTTGAAAACAAATGAAATTTTAAGTTTAAATTAATTCGAGTGTTAAACGCAATTTACATAACAATTTATACTATAATCTGATTAGGGGGTAATAATTTGAATCGAAGAGAACGATTAGGAAGCATATGTGAATATCATAGAATAAAATATTATATTCCTTTAAAAAGCTTCTTGTATGACAAGAATAGTCAAATTTGTAGTTATACGCTATACAAAAAAATAATGGAAGGGAAGTCTGAGGTAGACAAAGTTTACGCAGACATTTTTAGAGCGAATAAAATTCCATATAAAGAAGATCCAGTAGCGAATAAATACTTTATGGATTTATCAGCAAAAGTGAAACATTTAATAGAAAATTTTGATTACGAAGAATTGAAGGTTCTATTAAATGGCGTTGATAAAACACAATTTGATTATTATCCTTATCGTTTCTATTATGATGTCTTAGATTTCATTTATTGTCTATTTGTTGATTTTGGTACATATAAGAGAAATCAGGTTACATTCTTAAAAATGTGTGTGGATATGTTGCCTAGAGATTTGTGGTTAAGTTTCTGTTATGGGGCTTTTGCAAACATTTATCGGCTTAGTTCGGATATTGATACGATAACTAAGGAAATGTCTTTTATTCCAAATGAATACGATGATGAAATTGTTGTGTTAATAATTAATGAGCGTATAAATAGAATGAATAAACTATTAGAAGAAGCGATTAAATGTGTTGATAAAATTGTTGTCAAAGAAGGTTTTGAAAAAATGTTCAATCTACAACTAGTATGCTTTCAAGCTTACCATGCGAATTATTACGCCTTGAAAGAGTTTGAAAAAGCAGCGTATTATCTCAATAAGTTGGTGAAAATTGTTCAAAATCACAAATCCAAATTATCAAATTTTTGTGTTAGTTCAAGTTCTCATTATCTGGCGATGCAATTCTTCTGTATACATGATTTCAAGAAGTCATTTCATTTTTTGGTTGATAATATTAATTCAAGTGTCAGATGTTCGACGATTATTAAATTAGTCTATTTACACGTATGTTGTGTTTTAGGAAAAGAGCAAGAGTATTTTAATTTAAACGAGGAAAAAAACCTAAATGTAAGTCACAAACTAATGTTCAAATATTTTGACTTATATTTTAATAAAGTGAGTAAAAACAAATTATATGACTTTATAACTAATAGATTAATTGGAGTGTTGGGTAGAGAAAATACATTTGAGCGTCACATTATACTTGAACAGTTGTTATTAATTGGGCATCATTTAGAATTTGAAGAATTATATTTACACTACAAAGCGTGTGATTATGAGTTTTTTGAAGAGTGGGATATACATTTTGATGAGATAAATGTAAGAGATAAGGAGGTGATAAAATGAAAAAGAAAATTCTAGTAGTTATGTTTACGATTGGAGTGCTGTTCTCAATGGTTGCTTACCATTCAACACAAAATGTCGAAACAGTTAACGCATGTACTGGTCCTGGTTGTGACAAAGTGTAGAAACAAAGTTTAGTTTAAAACGATAAGAAAAGTCTACCTTCTATTAGATAGACTTTTCTTTTTTCTTATTTATTTTGTTTAATTACCTTCTCTAAAGCAATGATGAAATTTTCATCATCTTCTTTGGTTCGTTTAGGAATGTTTTTACCTCTTTGTTTTGCTTTTCTCGCTTTTGCGTTTAAGTAACGTTCCATAAGAACGCGATCGATATTTCCTAGGTTATAGATAAAACCGTTAAACGAAATGGGAATAGCTTGTTTGCCTAATATTAGATTAGCAAGGCCACCATCACTTGTGATGACAATATCGTTTTTACTACATAATTGAAAAATATGATGATCACTAAAATCATTACCTTGTGCTACTCTTTCAATTTGTACACCTTCATAGTGTAATTCGTGATTAAAGTCAGAAACGACAATGACTTCAATCTCATTTTCTTTTGCGATTTTGATTGTTTCTGGAATAACAGGACAAGCATCCGCATCAATTAATATTTTCATTGTACGCTCTCTCTTTCTAAGTACCATGTTAGGCTATTTATCCTTTTTAATCAAGAGAAAAGTAAATACTTATAGAAATGAAAAGTAACATTGTAAAGACACGATAAATAAAGTAAAATAGAAGTGTATTTTTAAGACTATTTAGGAGGTTTCACATGTACAAAACAGATTTAGAAATTGCAAAAGAAGCAAAAATGGAGCCAATTATTGAAATTGCGAAAAAAGCGAACATTGCACAAGAGGATTTAGAGTTATATGGTAACTATAAAGCGAAGATTTCGTTGGATGTATTAAAGAAGTTAGAAGCGAAAGAAGATGGGAAACTAATCTTAGTAACAGCGATTAATCCAACCAAAGCTGGAGAAGGGAAATCAACTACCACTGTTGGGTTAGTGGATGCCTTTAAGCAAATTAATAAAAATGCGATGGTAGCATTACGTGAACCTTCATTAGGTCCAGTATTTGGATTAAAAGGGGGAGCAACTGGAGGAGGATATGCTCAAGTTGTACCTATGGAAGACATTAACCTTCACTTTACTGGAGATATGCATGCGATTACGACTTGTAATAATTTAATTAGTGCGTGTTTGGATAACCACATTCACCAAGGGAACGAATTGGATATCGATATTCACAACGTTGTGTTCAAACGTGTGTTGGATATGAATGATCGTAACCTTAGAAGAGTACAAGTAGGGTTAGGTCCAAAAGCAAATGGAGTAGAAAGAGAAGATGGTTTTAACATCACTGTAGCAAGTGAGGTAATGGCGATTTTATGCTTGTCTTCTTCATTGATGGATTTAAAACAACGTTTGGGTAACATTTTAGTTGCGTATAACACAAAGGGAAAACCAGTACATGTAAGAGATTTAGGTATTGAAGGAGCACTTGCATTAGTTATGAAAGATGCGATCAAACCAAATCTTGTACAAACCTTAGAAAATAACCCAGTGTTAATTCACGGTGGGCCTTTTGCGAATATCGCACATGGTTGTAACAGTGTGTTAGCTACAAAAACGAGTTTGAAACTAGCAGATTATGTTATTACGGAAGCAGGTTTTGGAGCTGATTTAGGGGCTGAAAAATTCTTGGATATCAAATGTCGTTTTGCGAATTTAACGCCGAGTGCAGTTGTGATTGTGGCTACAATTCGTGCTTTAAAACAACATGGTGGAATTGATTTTGAAGATTTAAAAGAAGAAAATGTAGAAGCGATGTTAGAAGGTTGTGCCAACTTAGAAAAACACATTGAAACAGTACAAGCATTTGGACTTCCATATGTTGTTGCGATCAATGAGTTTGCGAGTGACACACAAGCAGAAGTAGAAGCATTACAAAATTGGTGTAAAGAAAACAACCATCCTATGTCACTATCTCAAGTATGGGCAAAAGGTGGAGAAGGAGCGGTTGATTTAGCAAAACAATTAGTTGAAATTGTGGATAACCAAGAAAATAACTTCAAACCAATTTATGATGTAGAAGATAGTATTGAAGATAAAATCTTTAAGATTGCAAGTACTTGTTATGGTGCGGGTAGTGTTGATTATTCAGATGAAGCTAGAGCACAAATGGAAATGTATGAGCAATTAGGTTGGGATAAAATGCCAATTTGTATGGCTAAAGTGCCTACTTCATTAACAGATGATGCGAAAGTGTTTGGTGCACCAAAAGGGTTCACAATTACAATTCGTGAGTTTAGACCTTCCATTGGAGCAGGATTTATTGTTGCTTTAACCGGTAGTGTTATGACGATGCCTGGACTTCCTAAAGTACCAGCAGCAAACAATATGGACATTGATGAAAATGGAAATATGAAAGGATTATTTTAAGAGGTGCGTTTGCACCTTTTTTTATGAAATGAAAATTGTCATTTTACTATTTTTCTTTTATAATAATTTTATGGAAAAAGATTATACCTTAGATTACATCGCCAATACAGACACGTATGTGTACCAACGAAAAGACATGTTTCGTATTAATACAGATACTTCTTTATTGGCTTTGTTTATGAAAATTAAAGCGAATGAAAAAGTGCTAGATGTAGGAACAAATAATGGAGCATTGCTTTTGCATGCGAGTAAAAGCAATGCTAGTTTGCTTTATGGGATTGATATTCAAGAAGAAGCTTGTGCTATGGCAAACTATAATATGGAAGCATTTCATATTGAAAATGCAAAGATTGAATGCGTTGATTTTAAGGATTTAAAAGAACGTAATTTTGATGTGATTATTAGTAATCCTCCTTACTTTAAGTGTGAGCAACATCGTAATGAAGAGCCGACAATGCGTAATATAGCACGACATGAGATGTATTTGTGTTTGGAAACATTAATTGCGAGGGTAGCGACGTGTCTACAAAGTAATGGGCGTTTTTATATGGTACATCGTGCAGATCGATTAGTGGATATTATGGCTTTGTGCCATCAACATGAGTTGATGATTAAGACGCTACAAATAGTGTACGATCAAACAGATAAAGAAGCAAAAAGTGTATTAATAGAGGCGATATACAAAACCAAAGTACATTTAAAAATCTTACCACCTAAGTATATTTAAGAGATAGAAAGTAGTCCTTTCTATCTTTTTTTTGACAAATGTTGACAAAATGATAATTCTGTATTACTGTAATAGTACAGATAGTACAGAATGGAGGTAAGGTATGTTTATTATAAAACAAAGCAGTAAACAACCAATATTTGAACAAATTGTAGAACAAGTTATTCATTTTGTGAGTATTGGAATCTTACAAAGTGAAGACAAACTACCTTCTGTCAGAAGTCTAGCGGAAGATTTGAAAGTTAATCCAAATACTGTCGCAAAAGCTTATGCAGAGTTAGAAAACAAAGGCGTGATTGT
Organism: uncultured Erysipelotrichaceae bacterium; assembly: GCA_964370395.1. GTDB lineage: Bacteria > Bacillota_I > Bacilli_A > Erysipelotrichales > Erysipelotrichaceae > JBGUVL01. The sequence continues at coordinate 113,090 of CAYJIZ010000005.1, read as the reverse complement.
TTCTTCTTACAAACGTGGTTATTTCATTGCGAATAGCGAAGTAAAAGATGAGTGGAAGTTAAGAGAGTTAGAAGAATTCAAAGGGAAGGTAAAAAGATTGAAAGAGTTGCAAATCAAGGAAGAGGAAATTGTGCAAATCGTTTCAGCTATCTACAAGAAGGGAGATCAAGATGCTTAAAATTAGTGGAGTGTATAAAAAATTAGGTCAAAAAGAAGTATTGAAAGACTGTAATTTAGAAGTGAGTAAGGGAAGCGTTTTAGGAATTATCGGAATTAATGGTGCTGGAAAAAGTACGTTACTGAGAAGTATTGCTGGTGTTTACCAAACGGATGAAGGAAGCATTACTTTTGATGGAAAAGAAATTTATGAGAACGAAGAAGTCAAAAAAGATATTTTATTTTTAAGTGATAATCCCTATTATACAAATAATGATACAATGCAATCTTTAAAAGCGTTTTATTCTATTTTTTATGATAACTTTAACGAAGAAAAGTACCAAGAATACTTGAAGCTAACTAAGTTAGATGAAAAAGAACCACTTCGTAATTTTAGTAAAGGAATGCGCAGACAAGCGTTTATCATATTGATGTTGTCACTAAGTCCTAAGTTGCTTATTTTAGATGAGTCTTTTGATGGATTGGATCCAATGATGAAGATCTTGATTAAAAAAGTTATTACAAACTTAGTCGTAGATGAAGAAAGTATCATTTTAATTTCTTCGCATAGTTTAGCGGATGTGGAATCCATTTGTGATCATTTTGTTATTATGGATAATAATACAATTTGTGCAAAAGAGGATATGGATGAGAGCAAAGATAAATTTCATCGAATTCAAATGGCATTCAAAGAAGAAAAATGCAAAGAAGATTTTGTATCACTACATGTAGTGGAGTCAAAAATAGAAGGAAGAGTAGTGAATTTACTTGTAGAAGGAAATAAGGAAGACATCAAAAAGGTAATAGAAGATATGGATCCATTAATGGTAGATTACTTAGAAGTTTCATTAGAAGAACTATTTATTTCAAAAGTAGAGGCAACTTCTAATGAGTAAGAAATATCTTACCTATCTTCTAAAAAAACATCAAAAATTAATCTTTGTTGAGTTTTCTATCTTAGCTGGTTTAATTGCTTATTTAATCTTAGTTAATGGAAACGTATATAATGGGATGTTCAGTTATAACATGCATAACCCAGGTGGGGCTGCATATTATTTGATGCACTCTGTATTGAAATATTTCTTTGTTATCAATGCGGTTGTTGTGCCTATTTATTTGCATAGTAAATTATACAAACAAGAAGGAAGCGACTTGTATAATGCACTAGCGATGAAAAGAGAAAAAAGATTATTTAGTGAAATGGTCTTTGGCTGGATAGTTGTAAGTTTACCTGCTATCGTGCTAGTCGTCGTTTCAAAAATTACAGGTTTCATGTCAGATCCGTTTATGTTCACTTTCGGTATAAAATATTTGGTTGCATTCACAGTGCTTTATGTTGTGAATCATTACCTATTAGTAAAGTGTAACAATCTATTTGATGCCATCTTAATAGTGGTACTTGTTACTTTGATTTTTGGGATATTCCCATCCATTATCCAATCGTTTATTTCAGGTAATTTACCAGGAGGTGGAACCCCTCATATTTATGATGGTGTTACGATGAGTCCCGTTTATCTCGTTTTATGCTGTTTGTCACCAACCTATATGATGACGGAGATATTTTCATTGCAATCCTATGCTTTTAAAATAAATCCAATATTGACAATTATCTTATTGGTGCAACTAGCTTCGATTGTCATTATTACCCTTTTGACATTAATTGCTTATAAAAATAAGAAAACAGAGAACTATGGTGGTATCACAACTTCAAGGGCTGTGTATCCACTTATGAGTTTTGTGTTCTGTATGATGATTTTAACGAATTTTTTCACAAATGACTATTCAAACATAACGATTTTCATAACAATACTAGTTACATTTGTTATTTATCTTGGATTTCAGTTTATTGCGAATCGAAAGATTAAGTGCAAAAGCTCTTACCTAATTAGTTTTGTAGTTCTACTTTGTTGTGTGTATACATTTCGATTAATAAGTGTAAGTAGTGATGGATTTAATTCAATTAATCGATCCTATGGAGATGATAAAAATATCGCGATGGAAATTACGTATATGCAAATGCAAGGTGGCGTTTCGTTATATGAAGTATACCGATTGGATACGATTTCTATTGCCGATGAAAAATTGTTTAATGATTTTAAACATCTACAAAATCGAATCAATGAACAATTCAAACAAAAGAATCGATGGTGGCCAAAACAAAGAAATACGGAAGAGATAGGGGAAGTGACCATTGCTTATTTTACGAAGGAAGAAGAGAAAACTTATCAGAATTACACAAGCTACTATTATTATATTGATTTTGAACAATGGGTAGATATTAAAGAATTGATGGATAAACACGGATTTGAAAAGTCTTACGATTAAGAAAGAGAGGAGACAACGATGAAAGATTATTTAATGTATTTAATAAAAAGAAATAGAAATTTATTGTTTCTACTAATTGGTGTTTTCTTAATCGCACATACATTAACTGTATTCACTTTTCCAGATAACTGGATGTACGATATTAAATTAATAGACTTAAAGACATTAACAATAGGAGCAATCATAACCCTAGTGATACTGGTGAATTTGATTGTACTTGTAATTCACAGATCGTTAATGAAGGTAGCAAGTTGTGATATGTACTATGCATTGCCATTAGCAAAACAGAAGCAGACATTGGTGATTACAATGTATGGATGGATTCTTATTTTTATTCCATTTCTTTTATCAAGTGTGTTGACGATTCTCTTTGCTCCGTTGCCTTCAAACATAAGACACGGTTTGATTCCTTTGTATTTGAGTTTATTGATTATCATGAGTGCGTATTACTTGTTCAATACATTGCTTGTATTGAAATGCAATAGCACAAAGGATGCTGTTATTATACTTGCGATGTATGCTGTAATCTTCTGGTTTGTTTTAACGAGAATCGATCTGTTTATTATGCAAAATACATTTGGTGGAACGGCTAATTTATTAAGTGATTCGTTTTTCAATTTAATACCTAGCTTAATCTCACCCTTTGCGATGTTAATATACCAAAACTTATCGAGCTTTAATGAAACAAAAACAATAATTGCACTTATTGCTTATGTTGTGTACGCGATTGTGTTTGTGTATTTTATTATTCGTATCGCAAAAAACAGAAAAGGAGAAGATGCAGGAGCGATTACAACAAGTAAGATTACTTATCCTTTTGCTTTGAGTGCGATTATCGTGATATTACTTTCAACTAGTCTTACTACCTATGCAGATATGACTCGATTAATGAGTTTGTATGTATTCTTGTTTGTTGGTTATATTGGTGTTAACTTTATCGCACAACGAAACTTTCAATTTAAAGCACGTCATATAATTGTATTTGTGATCAGTATTCTTGTTTCATTTGGATTGCGTTTTGTATATGTGACAAGTGATGGATTTGGTAATAGTGTTGCATTTAGAAATATAGAACCAGAAAAAATCGAAAGCATTTATTATCTTGACTACAATCGAGTGAACGATGATAAATCGGAGATTCAAGTAGATGCAAAAAATTGTAATGAAGCGTATAAGGCATCTATGGAAATTCAAGAAATGTTGTTTGTGAGCTTTAAAAGAAATGCACTAAGTTTCTATTCTAAACCTCGTGTAGAGAACGGTGTAATAACCATTATGTTAATTGATGAGAATAATGATAATTCACAATATTATTATACTTTTACAGATACGGAAAGTGCAGAAATTAAAGAAATATTAGAGAAGTATCGATTGATTTAATTGGCATAACATATTTATTGTATAAAGGATATTCTTTGACTACACACACTAACCCATAATACTTTATACAATCGATATTTATGATAGTAGAAAACACATCCAAATGAGGGTGTGTTTTCTTTTAGCACTAGATTAGTGAAAATTCTTGTTTTTACTAAGATAGAATAGTTAACGTATGATAATAATGAAGAAATTAGAATTGAGGTGGAGTGGATGCTAATTGGTAAAGATTGTTGGGACACATCGATTACATACAAAATGGAAACACGAAAAATACATAATCGTAGTATTTATACTTTCCATGATTTAGCGCACAGCCCATATGAAATGCTATGCGCTACAACTTTAAAATTTGCGAATAAAATAGCTTTTTATGATGACTTGAACAAATCTTATTCGTATCAAACTTTTTTAAGCATGGTTGATGAGTTAGCAACTTATTTATATTTTGAAAAAAAGGTAAAAAAACAAGATCATGTAGGTTTGTTGTTGCATAATAGTATTGAGTTTTGTGTTGCTTTTTATGCAATTGCAAAGCTTGGAGCGGTATGCGTACCTTTTCCATCAAAATATCGAGAAAATGAAGTAATACAATTAATTGATAAAGCAAATTTGTCTCACCTTCTTTATAGCGAAGATTTTGAATACTGTTCACAATTTGAAGGTGTATTTTCCATTTTAAAATCAATAGACGAAAAAAACGGATATGGATTTCGTCATTTAGTTTATTTAGTAGGAATGCAAGCTCCTAGTGATTACAATTTGAATGATAAAATTATTATAATGTTTACTTCAGGTACGACTTCGCAAAGCAAAGGGGTTGTTTTACGTAACTACAATGTAATGCATGCAGTTATGGCATACGAGCGGTTATTAGACATAAAATCATGGGATAAAACAATTATTCCGATTCCGATTTATCATATTACGGGATTGGTTGCTTTACTGAATCTGTTCGTTTTTTGTGGTGGGACAATATACCTCTATCGTAAGTATGATGCCAAACAAATATTGGAGTGCATCGAAAAACATCAAATAACATTCATGCATGGATCTCCTACTGTATTTTCGAAATTGTTGGAGTACAAAGAGCAGTACCCGAATATGAAAAGTTTAAGAATGCTAGGTTGTGGAAGTAGTTATACTCCTGTTGAAAAACAGAAGGAATTCCATAAGTGGTTACCGCATACAAAGTTTTTAGTCATTTATGGTATGACTGAAACTTCGTCTCCTGCTTTAATACATGCGAATGACACGCCTACAAGTATCTATAGTAAAGCAGCTGGAAAACCTATACCTGGAGTTGAAATTAAAATAATGGAAGGAAGTAAGGAATGCACAACTAATGAAGTAGGAGAAATTTGGATTAGAGGAAGTGTTGTTTGTGAAGAATATTACCACATGAAAAGTGATGCCATTGATGAGGAAAATTGGTTGAATACAGGAGATATGGGGTAGTATAACGAAGACAGTTTTGTATTTATTGTTGATCGTAAAAAAGATATGATTAATCGAGGCGGGGAAAAGATATGGTGTATCGATGTTGAAGAAGAAATTTCAAGTATTCCTGAAGTAAAGGAATGTGCTGTTGTTGGGATTAAAAGCCAATTGTATGGAGAAGTTCCAGTTGCAGTAGTAGTTGTCAAAGAAGGTCACTATATTAGTGAAAAAGATATTCTAAATCAATTAAAAGATAGACTTGCTCGATTTAAAATTCCGGAAAAAATAAAATTTGTAGAGGAAGTTTACAAAACACCAGGATTAAAAGTTGATAAAAAAAGAATTCGTTGTTTGTTTGAATGAGGAAATGAAAGGGATTTCATAAATTAATAAGAGTTGCACTATCTTAGTGCAACTTTTTGATTTGTGGGGTACATAAGGCAATGATATGCTTAGCGTGTAAAGAAGTAAATAGGAGGTATTTATGCTAAAAGCAAACTTTATAAGTGCCAAAGAAGCAGCTTCTATGATTGAAGACGGCAGTACCTTATGTACCATTGCGATGACACTAGTCAGTGCTAGTGAATCAATTTTAAAGCAAATTGAGAATCGGTTTGAGAGTGAAGGAAGCCCTAAAAATATCACATTGCTACATAGTTGTGGACAAAGTGATCGTAACCGCGGAATTCAACATTTAGCACACAAAGGATTAGTGAAACGAATCATTGGATCACACTGGGGATTGCAGCCGAAATGGATGGAAATGATTGCGAATTCACAAGTTGAAGCATATTGTTTACCACAAGGACAAATTGCACAGTTGTATCGAAGCATGGCATGTGGATTACCAGGGAAAATGAGTAAAGTCGGGTTAGAAACATTCATCGATCCACGCTATGAAGGTGGGAAAATGAATGCGATAACAAAACCACTTGAAGATATTGTTTCGATTATGAAAGTGAAGGATGAAGAATATATGTTTTATCACGAGATTCCTATTGATACTTGTATTATTAGAGGAACTACATGTGATGAAATGGGGAACTTAACAACGAGCGAAGAAGCGATGAAGTTAGAAGTGTTACCTGCGGTGTTAGCTACGAAAAGATATGGTGGTAAAGTAATTGCACAGGTGAAGAATGTTGCTGCCACTGGAACACTAGATCCTAAAGAGGTGACAGTACCTGGAGTATTTATTGATGCCGTTGTTGTCTGCGATAATCCACAAGAAGATCATCGACAAACCTCATCATGGTTTTATGATCCATCCTATTGTGGAAAACTTAGAGTACCAATAGAGAATGTAGAACCAGTTCCTTTCAATGAGCGTAAATTAATCGCTCGTAGAGGTGTGATGGAAGTAAAAAGAAAAGATGTAATCAATTTAGGAACAGGGATTCCAAATGATATGGTTGGTCGTGTTTGTAATGAAGAAGGGATTGCTGATGACATAATGATAACAGTAGAGTCTGGAATTTATGGGGGTGTACAAGCAGGAGGTATTGACTTTGGAATAGGACAAAATCTATTAGCAATGATTACTCACCATGAACAAATGGATTATTATAATGGTGCTGGGGTTGATGTTACTTTCATGGGAATGGGAGAATTAGACAAAGAAGGAAATGTCAATTCAACAAAGATGGGAACAAGATGTACTGGAGCTGGAGGATTTATTGATATTACACAGAATGCGAAAAAAGTTGTTTTCTGTGGAACATTCTCAGCAAAAGCAAAATATGCATTTGAAGAAGACAAAATAATAATTGAACAAGAAGGAAGCATACCTAAAATGGTAGATAAGGTCGCGCAAATTTCGTTCAATGGAAAATTAGCTAGAGAAAAAGGACAAAATGTAATCATTGTGACAGAACGTTGTGTCTTTGAATTAGTAAAAGAAGGGGTAATGTTAATTGAAATAGCACCAGGTATCGACTTGCAAACACAAGTATTAGACCAAATGGAGTTTGAACCGATTATATCCCCTGATTTAAAGGTGATGGATAAAGCGCTGTTTTGCGCAAATCAAAATGTAGGAATGAAATTATAAGAGAGGAAAATAGAGATGAAAAAATATAAAGTAGCTGTGATTGGTGCTGGACTAATGGGTGGAGGAATTGCGCAGACTGTTGCGCAAGCTGGTTACGAAGTAATGAATGTTGATTTGTACGAACCAGCATTAGAAAAAGCGAGAAATACTATCATTGGATTATTTGACAAAAAAATAGCAAAGGAAAAAATGAGTGTTGAAGAAAAAGATGAAATCATGAGTCGTTTGCAATACAGTAATAAATTTGAAGACGTGAATGATGCAGATATTATTATTGAAGCAGTTCCTGAAAAAATTGAAATTAAAATGGAAACTTTTCAAAAACTTGAAGAAGTCGCAAAAAAAGAAGCGATTTTTGTTTCTAACACATCGGGGTTGAGTGTTTCTCAAATGGCTTCGATAACAAAACGACCTGATAAATTTATGGGAGCACATTTCTTTTATCCAGCCCCTGTAATGAAGTTATTAGAGCTGATTCGTGGAATTGCAACAAGTGATGAAACATATGCAGTGATCGCTGAGTTTGCAAAATCGATAAAAAAAGAAATTGTCGATGCACCAGAGTATCCGGGGTTCATAGTAAACAGAGTATTGGTACCTATGCAAAATGAAGCGGCGTTCTTAGTGATGGAAGGTTGCAAAGCGCAAGATGTGGATACCGCAATGAAATTAGGGGCTAACTTTCCAATGGGACCATTAGAGCTAACGGATTTTGTTGGTGTTGATGTAATGCTTGCAACGATGAATGGTTTATATAATGGGTTTAAAGATAGTAAGTATCGCCCATGCCCGCTGTTAGAAACAATGGTGAAAGCAGGACATTTGGGAAGAAAAACAGGAAAAGGATTTTATCAATACGACTAGGGGGGTATAATGATGAGTGAATTGAAAGAAGTAGTAATTGTAAGTGGGGCAAGAACGGCAATTGGTAGTTATGGTGGAAGTTTAAAAGATGTTTCAGCGATTGATATGGGAGCACTTGTTGTAAAAGAAGCAGTAAAAAGAGCAAATATTAAAGAAAGCGATGTGGATGAAGTAATCATTGGTCAAGTAGGGCAAATTGCAGAAAATGGGTTCATCGCACGTGCAATTTCGTTATCCGCAGGGTTAGGAAAGGAAACGACAGCGTACTCAGTAAATCGCCAGTGTGGTTCAGGATTACAATCTTTAGCAGATGCGATAATGGAGATTCAAACAGGGTTTGCAGATGTTGTCGTTGCGGGGGGATCAGAAAATATTTCGCAACTCCCTTATTATGTAAAAGAAGCTCGCTGGGGAGCGCGTATGGGACACAAAACATTTGAAGACGGAGTCATTGATATTTTAACATGGCCATTAGGCCCATATCACAATGGGACGACAGCTGAAAATGTTGCAGAAAAATATAATGTTAGTAGAGAAGAACAAGATAAATTTGCACTTGAGAGTCACGAAAGAGCACTCAAAGCAATTGCAGATGGAAAATTTAAGGAAGAGATTATCGGTGTAGAATTGAAAGATAGAAAAGGAAATGTTACGATATTTGATACAGATGAGGGGCCAAGAGCAAATCTATCTTTAGAGAAGTTAGCGAAACTGAAACCTTGCTTTAAAGAAGGTGGGACAGTTACGGCAGCAAATGCATCAAGTCTAAATGATGGAGCCGCTGCACTAGTCTTAATGTCAAAAGAGAAAGCAGAAGAACTTAATGTAAAGCCACTATTAACAATCAAAGGTTATGCGGTAGCAGGAAATGACGATGCATTAATGGGGTATGCGCCGAAACTATCAAGTGAAAAATTAGCAGCGAAACTAAACTTAAATTTAAAAGATATTGATATGTTTGAAATTAATGAGGCTTTTGCATCACAAGCATTTGCAGTATGTAGAGATTTGGATTTGGATTATGATAAAGTAAACATTTATGGTGGTGGAATTTCAATTGGTCATCCAATTGGTGCAACAGGTTCTGTATTAGCGGTAAAAGTATTATACGAATTAATGAGATCTGATAAAAAAGACGCAATGATTAGCATGTGTATTGGTGGTGGACAAGGAATTTCTATGTACTTCACCAAGTAAAACAAAAAAGGTATGAATTTTGCTTAGATAAAAGCGATGTAAAGGTAGGTGAAGCGGATGTTGTTACCAAGAGAGAAACGGATTTTGCAATTATTATATAGTAATAAGTCAGAATTAACGACGATTGATTTGGCAAATACTCTTCATATTAGTTCAAGAACAGTAAAAGCTGATATTAAACGAATTAAAGAAGAATTAATATCCACGGGGTGTATGATACAAACAAAAACGGGTAAAGGTATGTGGCTTGTTTTTGATAGTGAAGGAAAAAAATACTTAGATAATTTATTGTTGAATGAAGAAAATGCGTCATCGATAATTCCAGAAACTAGAAAGTATTATATTGCACTTACTTTATTAGATGCTGACGATTTTGTAGCAATGGAGAGTATTTCACAATCTATGTATGTGAGTAAAGGTACGATTGTGAATGATGTAAATCGACTACAAGAGTTTTTTGAAAAACAAGGCTTACTTTTAGAAAAAAGAGTTAAGTATGGAATTAAAGTAGTTGGAGAAGAGAGTCAATTACGTATTGCAAAAGCCAATGTAATACGTAAAATTGTTGTCTCGCAAGGGAGCCAAGTTGCATCGAAATTACAACCTTTTTTTGAAGACATTGATTTAGAAAAAATTAATAAGATTTTGCAAGAAGCGGAAGAAAAATATGAATTCATTTTATCAGATGCTTCTTATTCAGAATTGTTGACACATTTATCAATTATTGTGAAACGTATTAGTAAAGGAAAGAATTGTACGATAAAAAACGATGAACTAATTGAGTTTATCGATAAAGAAGAATGGCCAATTTGTGAATATATAGCACAGCAGATGGAAGAAGCGTTCTCACTAAAATTTTCTGCAGGAGATAAAACTTATATTTATATGAATCTATCTGCCGCAAAATTGCAACGTGATGCCATTCCATATACGAATGATCCGATGCGATTACGTAAAACATCTCCACAAACTTACGATGCGTGGGAACGTATCGTTGAAAAAGTCGGAGAAGTATACAATGAAAATTTATTTGATGACAATACCTTTAAGTGTGCACTTTTTGTACATTTGAATGCGATGTTTAATCGTTTGCGTAATCAAATACATTTAGAGAATCCATTGAAAAGGATGATAAAGGAAGATCTTGCGTATGAATTTGAAGTAGCAACCTACACAGCAGGACTATTGTATGCACAATATCACATTGAATTAGGCGAAGACGAGATTTGCGATATTGCTCTTTATGTTGGGGCGAGTTTGGAAAGGGAAAAGGCACAAAGAAAAGTGGAAAATCCAACAGTAACAGTTGTTTGTGGTACTGGAATGGGAACTTCACAATTTATTGAAGCGAAATTGAAACTACTTTTCCCAGATATGATTATTAATAAAATATTACCGATTTCTCGCGTTTCTTTGGAGCTGAAGAAAGATATGCAAAACTTTGTTATTTCTACTGTACCTTTGGAATTGGATGATATCGATGTGATTAATATAACACCAATGTTAAATGATCATGATATTAGAAAAATTGAGGAAGCGATCAATCCTGAAATTGTTAAAAAGACGAAGTTGCATGATACAAAATATTCTGCATTGTTTAAACAAATGAATGAAAGAATCTCAATATTAAAGTGTGACTGTCGTTCTAAAGAAGAAGTAATTCAACTTTTGGGTGCACGTCTTTATAGTGAAGGGTATGTTGATGAAGGTTTTGTCGATTCTGTATTTCAAAGAGAGAATTTAGCACCTACCTCAATTGGGGATACCTTTGCAATCCCACATTCATATGAAGGACATGTATTAAAGCAAGGTATTGGTTTGATGACTTTGAAACGCCCTATCATGTGGGGAAGTGAAAAGGTTCAAATTATATTAATGTTATCAATTGATGTGAAACTAAAAGAAAGCTTTCGAGTAATCTTTAATGAACTTGCAAATATTACAAAAGATAACGCTGCAGTAGATCAGATTATTAATGCAGATAAGTTTAGTGATATAGCAAAAATATTCAAATAAACCAATAAAAAAAGACGTTTGTTTTTTGTGTAATATACTTGAAATAATTAGGTAAATTAGTGCTATAATAAGAATATAAACTAAGGAGGGTATAGTATGCCTAATATAATCTTAACAAGAATTGATAATCGATTAATTCATGGACAAGTGGCTACAATGTGGTCTGGTGTTCTTGGTGTTAACTTATTGCTTGTTGCGAATGACGAAGTAGCGAATGACGAATTTAGACAAGGTCTAATGAACATGGCTGCACCATCATATGCACAAACAAGATACTTCTCAATTCAAAAAACAATCGATGTAATTGATAAAGCAAGTGATGCACAAAAAATCTTTATCATTTGTGAAAATCCACAAGACGTATTACGTTTAGTAGAAGGTGGAGTACCAATTAAAAAAGTAAACATTGGTAATATGCATATGGCAGAAGGAAAACGTCAAGTAGCAACTACTGTTGCTGTTGACGATGCAGATGTTGCTGCATTTAGAAAATTGCAAGAATTAGGAGTAGAATTAGAAATTAAACGTGTTCCAGATATTGCAGCAGAAGATTTAAACAAGTTATTCAAATAATAAAAAAATCGCATCTAACCGATGCGTTTTTTTATTGAAAACAGACAATTAAAACAGACATAATAAGAATAGAAATAATGATTGATAGCGAATTCAAAGTAGCTGATAAACCACTGTCGTTTTTTAACTGAGAAGTATACAAACAAGCCATTCCTGCAATTGGTGAAAATAATACAATGATGATGACTTGTTTTATATCAAGTGAGAATGGAAGTAGGTAATAGACAAATAAACTAAATAAAAATGAGATTGCGTAACGGAGGAAGAGAATTTTGATGATTGTTTTTATTTGTTTTCGAGATAACACGAATTCAAGAACAATGCCAATCATCAACATGGATAAAAACGTGTTAGAAGAACCGATGAGTGTCGTGATTGAAATGAATTGTTCACTTAATGAAATTTGTAAAAAAGAAAGTAAAAACATAATGAGGTAGCTCAAGATAGGAACGCTTTTAAATATACGGCTTGTAATTTGGATCAGTATATTTTGATCGCTCTTATCAGAAAGGGTTTTGGCTATCGCAAAATTACCACCTAAACTGATGATGGAGTTTCCGCTATCTAACAAGCAGGTAAGTAATACGGCATTTGGACCCATAAAATAGGAAATAAAAGGAAGAGTAAAATTTCCAATGTTTAATCCACTTAAGTTAACGATATTGAATTGTTTTTGTTTGGTGTTGTGACTACAAAAATAGGCAACGATAATCAATACAACATTGAATAGAAAAGCAAGTAGTGACAGCCATAATAGTTGATAAGAGAAACGAAGTCCATTTAGTTTGGAAATAATAGCGCAGGGAAGCGATAAATAAAGAATAATTTTTGAAATGGTCTGAAAGTCGTTTTTGTTGAATAAATGAATTCTTTTTAGAGTATAGCCTAATGCAATAATCGCAATTAAGCTTACAGATTTTAATAGTGTTGTAATCATAATAACTCCTTTATGATATTTATTATACCTTGATTAAAGATATTATAAATTTATAGATTTGCACCAATTTAGTGTTAGTCGCTATCTTAAGCGCATTCACTAGACTAGTGCAAATGAATGAATTTTCGTATTTGTCTTAAAGTGGTATTGTTTAATTAGTAATTGGGGGATTGTTATGTCTGTGATGAAAAAACGTTGGATTTTTTTAAGTATAAGTGTGCTGTTGTTGTTATTTATGGGTATCGCTTATGCTTTTTCATTATTTGTTGTTGCTATCGAAAGTGATCTTGGTTTTACAAGAACGGAAACCTCGTTAGCTTTTACTCTGTGTTTTGTCTTTTTTTCATTAGGTTCGTTGCTTGCGGGGGTTCTTCAACAAAAAATATCGCCGAAGTTATTGTTGCTTATATCGTCCTTTTTAATTGGTTTTGGTTTTTATTCAACAACTTTAATTAGTCATGCTTGGCAATTATACATACTGTATAGTTGTTGCGTAGGACTTTCCATCGGCTGTGTTTATAATGTTGTGATAAGTATCATTCCTCTTTATTTTCAAGATAAACCAGGATTGGCAACAGGAATATTATTAATGGGTTTCGCAATGAGCACGACCTTATTTGGACCATTATGTGAATATGGAGTAACGCATTTTGGTTGGAAAGAGGTATTTACTATTTTGGCGATTTTGTCATTTGTTATAGTTTTCATTAATGCTTTTACTTTACAAAAGCCTAGTAATGCCGATCTGAAATACTTGCCAATGAAACAAAGTACGACAAAAAAGCAAAAAGAATATCGTCCGCTCAACATTTTGAAAATGAAACAGTATTATGTTTTTGTTTTATTGTATATCTTAATTGGTGGTGTGGGGATATCACTTATTAATCATGCTGCCATTACTTTACAGGAAGATTTGTTGTTGAATGCAGCAAAAAGTGCCTGGCTAGTTAGTTTCATTTGTTTGTTTAATGGTATTGGTAGAATCTTTTGGGGATTTGTTTTTGATCGCAAAGGTGGATACATTGTGCTAAAAAGACTAGGTGTCTTAATTTTGTTAGCAACGCTATGCATTGTTGTTTCTTTGTTGTTAACTAATATAGCGATATTTACGATTGGTTGCGTTATTGCTTTACTCTGTTATGGAGGAAGCTCCAGTATAGCCCCTATTTTGATAAGAGATCTCTATGGAGACAAATACTTTTCTTTAAATTTTGCAATTACGAATATAGGCACGATGGTATTGTCGTGTGTACCTACTTTGGTTGGAATGCTACAAATGATAAATCATAATTATATTTTGCCGTATTGTGTGTTGTTTTGTTTTTCTGTATGTGCGTTTGGATTATCAATGTTATATCAGACATTTAAAAAGTGAAGCTAGGCTTCACTTTTTTTATAATGCTTTTTTATAAATTTCGATAATGTCATCTTTGTTCAATGGATGAAATAAGCAAATAACACCGTTTCCAGTTGCTGCAGCTTTTTCACTCATTTCTTTAATTTGTTCTTCGTTTGGAACACAACCTAATTCAGTTAAAGTAGTTGGCATTCCAATTTTCTTGCACCAATCATCCCACGCTTCAATTCCTCTTAATGCTGTTTCTTCAACATCATCAAAGTTTTCTTCAACATTGAACACTTTTACAGCAAAGCGAGCAAATCTTGCTGGATTACTTTTATAAACTGTCTTAGCCCAAGTAGACCATGTGGCAGTTAAACTAGCACCGTGTGTAGCATCAAACATAGCGCTTAATTCGTGCCCTAGTTTGTGTACAGGGAAATCATTAATTCTTCCTGTTCCAGTTAATCCATTGTGAGATAAACTCCCTGCCCACATTAAATTAGCTCTTGCTTCATAATCAAATGGATTTTTTAAAACTTTTAGAGCGGCTTCTCTAACAGTGACTAATAAACCCTCGCTAATACGATCACTTAATTCAACGTTTTTTGCTTGTGTGATGTATCGCTCTAATGTATGCATCATAATATCTGCTGCCCCACTAGCACTTTGGTAAGTTGGCAAAGTATAAGTTAATTCTGGATTCATTACAGCAAAAAGCGGTCTAGCACAATCGTGATTATAAGAGCGTTTTAATACTCCTTGATCCTCTGTTTCAATCGTAACTACAGTAGAGTTACTTGTCTCTGAACCAGTTGCCGCAATTGTTGTAATGCAACCAATGGGAGCAATGTTTGTCGTTGTGACCTTTCCTAAAAATAAATCTTCTAAATCGAAGTCGTTTGCGAGTCCATAGGCGATCGCCTTTGAGGAATCGATAGCGCTCCCTCCTCCAACTCCTAAGATGAAATCGACACCTTCTTTTTTACATAGTTCGACTCCTTCGATTGCTAAAGATAGTCTTGGGTTAGGAACCACTCCTCCCATGTCTACATATGCAAGTCCGGAAGCTTCTAAACTTTTATGAATTTTGTCTAATACTCCATTTTCGATTAAATAGGTTCCACCAAAATGAATTAGTACTTTTTTAAATCCTCTTGCTGCAATTTCTTCCCCTACTCTACTTTCTGCATCTTTACCAAAGATAACTTTGGTAGGACTATGAAATTCGAAATTTTCCATTATGTTACCTCTCTTTCTAATGAATTTGTTTCATTTCATATCCTTATTATAATTAGAAAGAGGAAAAATAAATAATTAATAGATTGCACTAAGTTAGTGTTAGATGTTAATAAAAACACTTAAAATAGGTGAGAAAACATATTACTATTTATAAATTAAGAGGAATTGTTAGAAAAAAGATAGTATCATAGTGTAAACGCATACATTTTTGGTTGTTTTCAACAATTGTTGCACTAACATAGTGCAATAAATTGATTTGTTGAAATAAAAAAGGTTTGTTATTCTTTAGGTGTAGTTAAGGTGGGTTCGAGCTACATGATGATTGATTTCGGAGGGGATTATATGAATTTGAGTAAAATGATTGATGAAAATTTAATTCGATTTGACTTTGTTGCTGATTCAAAAGAAGAAGCGATACAAAAAGTTGCTGAATTACTATATAACGCAAATAAAATTTCGAACGTTGAAAAGTATGTCGAAGGAGTGTTTGAAAGAGAAGAAGAATTTTCTACGGGTATTGGAATGGGAATAGCTATTCCACATTGTAGAAGTTCCGTAGTAGATGAAGCAGCCTTTACCTTAGTGAGATTGAAAAATGAAATAGAATGGGGATCGTTGGATGAGAAGCCAGTTAATTATATTATTATGTTGGCAGCACCAAATTCTGCGGATAACGTACATTTGAAAATGTTATCGCAGCTTGCAAAGGATTTGATGGATGATGATTTTAGAAAAGGCCTACTAGAAGCAAAATCCGTTGAAGATATTAAAAAGACATTTGAATTGAAAGGAGAATAGAGAGTATGTTTATAGTTTGTGTTACAGCGTGTCCTGTAGGGATTGCACATACGTATATGGCAGCAGCTAATATTGAAAAAGCAATTATTAAAGCTGGTCATGAAGCAAAGGTGGAAACACAGGGAGCGCAAGGGTTAGAAAATGAAATTACTTTAGAAGATTTAAAGAGAGCAGATGCAGCAATTATTGCAAGTGATATTCGTATTAAAAATAAAGAACGTTTTGAAGATGTACCTACGATGACAGTTGCAGTACAGGAAGCAGTAAAAGATCCAGATGGAATTGTTGCGGAATTATTGGAGGCACTAGGTTAGTATGGCAGAATTAGTAAGAAAGAATGCAAAGAAAAAAAGTCAGGGATCGTTTATTAAAGATTCTGTAATGACAGGAATTTCATATATGATTCCAGTAATTGTTGGTGGTGGAGTTTTACAAGCAATCGCAAAGATGATGGGAGGATACAACATCGGTGCGGAAATGGAAACAATCGATACACTGGCAAAAGCAATTTATTTAGTAGGATCAAACCTATGGCAATTTATTGTACCAACAGTTGCAGCGTTTACAGCTTATGCAATGGCAGATAAGCCAGGGATTGCACCTGGGTTAGCAATGGGGGCATTAGCCAATTCGATTAACTCTGGATTTGTTGGAGGGTTAGTTGGAGGTTTATTAGTTGGTTACATAGTTATGTGGATGAAAACATGGCCAATACCTAAAAACTTACAAGGAATTATGCCTATCTTAATTATTCCTACTGTAGCAACATTAGTTGGTGGATTAATTATGTATTATATCGTGGGACAACCTATTGCAGCGTTTATGACAGCAATGCAAGACTTCCTATTAAGTTTAAATACAGGATCGAAATTTGTGTTTGGAGCAGCAATTGGGGCATTAATGTGTGTTGATATGGGTGGTCCAATTGGAAAAGCGACTGCTATGGTAGCGAATGGATTAAATGCGGATGGATTCTTTATTCCAACTTCGGCAAAAATGTGTTCAGGTATGACAGCACCTTTAGGAATTGCATTTGCAACTTGGATTGGTGGTAAAAAGAAATTTGATGATATCGATAGAGAAAATGCAAAAACAGCATGTATGTTATCATTCTGTTATATTCAAGAAGCGGTAATTCCATATATTGTTAAAGATCCAATTCGAGTAATTGTATCTTGTATGCTAGGTGGAGGTATCACCGGTGGTTTATGTATGGTATTAGCATTGGAATCTCCAGCAGTTCATGGAGGAGCATTTGTTATCCCAATGACTTCAAATCCATTATTGTTTATTGGATTATGGTTAATGGGTGCAGCTATTACAGGAGTGACTTACGCATTATTGAAAAAACCTTTACCAGTGGTAGAAGAAAGCAAAGAATAAAAATTTGTAAGGATGCCATCAGGCATCCTTTGTTTTAGAAAATAGGAGAAATTTATGTACGTATCAATGAAAGAAATGTTGTGGCATGCACATGACAATAATTACGCGGTGATGGCAATCAATGTTGTGAACATGGAACAAGTAAAAGCATGTATTGAAAGTGCCCAAGAAGAACATTCGGCAGTGATTCTAAATATTTCACCAAGGCAAATGAAGGCACATGCCTATCCTTATATTTTAGCACCTATGGTAAAAAAATTAGCAAATCGAGTGAATGTACCAGTGGCATTGAATATCGATCACGGGGTGAACATAGAAGATATTAATGAAACAATCCAATGTGGGTATTCGAGTGTTATGGTGGATGCTTCTAGTTATGATTTTGAAGAAAATGTTCGAAGAGTGCAAACTGTTGCGGCAATTGCGCATGCAAAAGGATTATCGGTTGAAGCAGAGTTGGGTCATGTTGGGTTAGCTGCAAATGCCGATGGACAAAATGCAGATTTCTTTACTAATGTGAAACAAGCAAAAGAATTTGTTGAACGAACTCGCTGTGATTGCTTAGCGGTAGCAATTGGAACGGCACACGGAAGTTATCCGAAAGGGATGGTGCCAAAGCTAGATTTTAACCGTTTAAAAGAATTGAAAGAAACGTTAAACATGCCACTTGTTTTACATGGGGGTAGTGGAGCAGGAGAATCAAATATTCAAAAAGCAGTAGCAAATGGTATTAATAAAATCAATGTTTGTACAGATTTAATGAATCATACCAAAGATGCGATGATAAGAATATTGAAAGAGCAACCAGAGATTCAATACATGGAGTTAAACGAAGCGTTAGAAGAAGAAATGAAAAAATTCATTAAAGCATATATGCGATTAATCGGTTCAAGTAATCGTTATACATTTGAAAAACATGATGGTCCTGAATTAGACTAGAGGAGGTAATTTTATGGATGCAAGCAATCCGTGGTTTTTTGTAGTAAGTGGCTTTATCGCGATCTTTGTCTCAGTAGGTGCAGTACGTTTGTATCGAGCAAGAAAGTTATTTAAGGCAAGCTTTTATACAGAGATATATTCAGGATTTTTTGAATATAACTTAAGACGTAAAAGCTTAAAACGTCTAGCGACGAGTAATTGGTTGCATTCTCAATTTGGAGAGCACCGAATCTTTTTTCAAATGGCACAATCAAAAAAAGGGGATAGCCCGCAAGCGTATTTATTAATAGTCTTACAATCAGGGGTATATACCATTTTATGTAAGAATTATGTAGGGAAATTTATTGAAAAAAATAAAAAGTTCGAAGTGAAATCACAAACTATTGATAAGAAAACAAAAGTTGTGAATAAATCGATTCGAAAAGTAAGTGATCCAATTGTTGAAATTGAAGAATTTAATCAGCGATGGAAAAAATTTAGTAATACTAATTATAATGAACATAATATCGTTGTATTTAGTGATGAATGTGAAATAGTACTAGAAGAAGAGAAAAAATATCCTTTTATTAATCGTAACAAATTGTTTGATACAATAAAGAAAATGCATGAACAAAGTAAAGAGGTAATGAGTGATGATGAGATTGTTGCCTTATACAACGTGTTTATGAAAAAAACAAAAAGTTAATAATAAAAAAGAAGCGATTACGCTTCTTTTGTTTTTAAAATTTAAATGCAATACCAACGGAAATTAATCGCATTGCTCTTTCTGCAGCGTCTTCAACATTTTCAGCGGCATTTAAAAGGGCGTCATCCAAAGAGCAAGGTTTGTTGATGCAACTCTCGATTGCACTTATGCCATGATCGAATAATAATCTTGCGTTATCACCGATACAACCGACGATAGCAATGGTTGGTATTTGTTTTTTATAGGCTTGTGCAGCAACACCATAACAAACTTTTCCGTTTAATGATTGTTCGTCAATTCTGCCCTCTCCACTAATTACTAAATCTGCCCAGTCTAATTTGTCGTTAAAGTGAGCTGCTTCTAATACGGAATCTATCCCTGAGCGAATGGTTGCATTAAAGAAAGTAACGAGTGCAAATCCAAGGCCTCCGGCTGCGCCAGCTCCAGGCATATCTTTTAAATCGTTAAATTCGTGTCTTTTGCAAACGTTGGCTAGATGAAGTAAATTACTATCTAAAACCTCCAACATATCTTCACTGGCTCCTTTTTGAGGCCCATATACATAGGAAGCACCATTGGGTCCACATAGCGGATTGTTGACATCGCACATTACCGTAATTTCAATCGTTGCTAACCTTTTATCTAAATTACGCGTATCGATTGTTTTGATTTTTGACAAATGAATTGCTCCTCTTGGAATTTCGTTATTGTTTTCATCTAAAAAAGAAATTCCTAACGCTTGTGCCATACCAACTCCACCATCGTTTGTTGCACTTCCCCCGATTCCGATATAAATATGCTTACAGTTCAAATCTAACGCTCTTTTGATTAGTTCTCCGGTTCCATAGGTAGTTGCATTCATTATGTCCTTTTGTTTCATTAATGGAAGTCCGGAAGCGCTTGCCATCTCAATAATCGCTTTCTGATTATTGAGTATACCAAAATGTGCTTTTATTTGTGTTCCATCTGGACCGCAGACCATGGTCTCTTCAATTTTTCCGCCTAAAGTGGATACCATTGCATTTACCGTTCCTTCGCCGCCATCAGCCATTGGAATGACTTCAAAGCTTGCGTTTGGGTAAACTCGTTGTACTCCTTTTTTTATATGATTTGCAACTTCGTTCGTAGAAAGACTTCCTTTATAGGAATCCGATGCTATTATAATGTTCATAAAATACCTCACAATCTCTACTTTTATCATAGATGCAAATGCACAGTATGACAATTTAATCTTTTTCCTTTATTTAGTGAATTCTATATGTGATTAACGATATGTGACATCAAGTGGTTTGTGTACCGTAGTACGCTTGTATTGGATACTAGGGTATCCTAACACTAATGTCATTGCGACACGTTTCTTTTTAGGTATTCCAAGTGTTTTTTTAATACTGGAAGAAAGGTTGGCAGCAATCGTAAAGAAACCACTGTACAATACACCCAAGCCATAAGCTTCAGCCACAAATTCCATGTTTTGAGAAGCAAGGATACCGTTGGTTTTGTTGTTGGCTAAAATGACAATCACCAAAGGGGCTTGGAAGAAGAAAAAGTCATCTTTGATGGAAGCGCCTTTTGCGCTTTTGCTTGCCAAATCCACGATGGGTTTCAACTTCTTAAACAAAGCCACTGCTTGCTTTTCCACGACTCCTCTTTGTTTTTCCACTACAATAAAAGAAACATCTTGGCTATTCTTTGCGGTATGAGTTAAGCGACCAGCTTCTAATATTTGCTGGATTATCTCTGGTTCTACTTTTCTGCTTTCAAAATGACGAATGCTTCTGCGAAAGCGAATCGTATCTAATACTTGGTTGGGATCCAATCTCACGTTCTGCTTTTTCTCTATCGCTTTCTCTTTAATTGAAGGAATGCTAATAGCGTTTGTTGGACATATGGCACTACAATGCGAACATTGAATGCAACCATCTAATTTTACTTTTGCTTTGTTGTCTTGTATTTTAATTATTTTTGTAACGCATACTTTTGCACACAAACCACAACCAATACAGCGACTTTGATCAATTTTAATAAAAGGTTTATTCATACTATACTCCTTTCTTAATTCTTTTTTATTTTACTATAAATAAAGGGAACACTCTACTCATAACAGCGTAATTTGTACTCTATCTTAATTTACGATACAATAGAAAAAAGGAAAGAGTAGGGATTAATATGAAACGATGGAGAAGAGGAAGCCTCGTAATGATGCTAATGGTGTTTGCTTTTGTAAGTGGATGCAGTAGTGAAATGTCAATTAAGTCATTTTCATATAAGTTAGAAAATGAAATTTATAATAAAGAGAGTGTGCATGCTGATACGTTATTGAAAATGAATTTTAGTGATGATGCCGCCGAAGAAATGGTATCTTATGAAATGAATCAAGCAATTGATTACAGTATGTTGGCTCTTGAGTCTCATTCGGTTTTAAAAGATACTTTACAAGTAAATGACAAAAAGACTTCAACTGAAAACGAGTGGTATACCCAAAGTGAAGAGGAAGCGACCAAAGTATTTTATGTAAAGAAAGAAGACGTGTGGACTTCACAAGTAGAAGAAGTACAAGGAAACATCGATATTGAGAAATCGTTGCAGGCATTGGTTGATACGGTATTAAATTTAGATGATGTTGATGTTGTTGAGGGAGAGAAAATCGATGGAAGAAAAACCGTTGAAGTAAAATGGGATACTTCGTTTTCAAAAGTTGTTTCTTTAATGGGAATAAACAAAAATACGTATAGTTCTTTGGTTGACGAAGCAAAAAGCGACCAAATATTTGAAGTTAAAATTACTGCTTTTGAAAAAGATTGTTTGCTTGCAAAGTTAGAAATCAATTTAAAGGAAAACAAAACAATCGCAGCGAATGATTTGGTGTTAGCGGGGCAAAAGGATTTTATAAAACCGTTCTATTTAAATGCTTTTTCCTATCTTGTTACGTTTGATTTTGATACCTTTAACGAAACTTCGCTTGTGCCTATTGAAGTGCTTGATGAAGCCAATGGTTTGATTGAGCAAACGCGTGTTTGGGAGAGTGGTGTAATCCAAATGAATGGCAAAGAGTTTACTCTTGGTTCGTTCACAATTCAAGATTTATTTGACTTGGGATACCGTTTTAAAGATGATTCTATACAAATAGATGATGCTTTTTATGGGTATGATGATTACTTCGTAATGAAAAAAGATGGTGTTTTCATTGGTGTTGAAGTCAATGCAGCAAACACTGATACGGCTGTGCTTGCAGATTTGAGTGTTTATGGATTGATGATCAAAGGAAGTGATAGCATCGTCGTTGATGGTGGAATCAAAGTGGGTAGCACCAAAGAAGAAGTAGTAAAGGCATTTGGAGAAGCAAATGATAGCACTGATTATGAGCAAGAGAACCATTTCTATTACTCAGATACAGGAATGATGACATTACAAATTACGTATGTGGATGATGTGGTCAGTGGACTCTATTTACTAGATGCCTCATGGATATACTAAAAGCGTTGAAATAACGCTTTTTTCATTTTGTTTAAAAAGGTTGTTGTAGTATAATAAATGAGCAAAGAAGGTGAGTCATTTGGTAGATGTAATCGTAGTCGGTGGCGGGCATGCAGGAATTGAAGCTGCACTTGCTTGTGCACGTTTGAATAAAGAAACAATTTTATACTCATTGAGTATCGAAAATATTGGGAAAATGCCTTGTAATCCAAGTGTTGGAGGACCAGCAAAAGGAATTGTTACAAGAGAGATCGATGCCCTTGGTGGTGAGATGGGGAAAGCAGCAGATGCAACAGCCATCCAATTCAAGATGTTGAATACAAACAAAGGACCAGGAGTGCAATGTTTGCGCGTACAAAGTGACAAATTAGAGTATGCGAAATACATGCAAGAGAAAGTATGCAATACGCCTAACTTACGTGTTGTTGAAGCAATGGTAGAAACGATTGTAGTAGAAGATGGTGTGGCAGTTGGAGTACAGTTGCAAGATGGAACGATACAAAAAGCACGCGCAATCATCTTGACGACAGGAACGTATATGAGTGGGAAAATATTGGTGGGTCATAACGCAATTGAAAGTGGGCCAGATAATGAACCAACGACAAATAAATTGTCAAACTCGCTTCGCTCGTTAGGGATACAAACATTTCGTTTGAAAACAGGAACACCTGCACGTGTTCTTACAAGTAGCATCGATTTTTCAAAAACAGAAGTACAGCCAGGTAGTCCTGATTTTGTTTCGTTTTCGTATGCGACAAAAACTATTTTACCTCTTGAAAAACAAGCGGTATGTTATCTGACATACACAAGTCCTAAAACGCATGAAATCATTAATGCGCACTTAAAAGACAGCGCGATGTATTCAGGATTAGTGGAGGGAGTTGGACCTCGTTATTGTCCATCTATTGAAGATAAGTTGGTGCGTTTCGCAAACAAAGAAAGACATCAGATTTTCTTAGAGCCAGAATCATTATCACTGGATACAACCTATGTGCAAGGATTCTCGACAAGTATGCCGCATGATGTACAAGAAGAAATGATTCATTCTTTACCTGGACTAGAAAATGCGAAAATTGAAATTTATGCTTATGCGATTGAGTACGATGCAATTGATCCATTACAAATGAAAGCAACATTTGAAAGTAAAGTAGTAGAAAACTTATATACTGCAGGACAAATTAATGGAACAAGTGGATACGAAGAAGCAGCAGGACAAGGATTGTTGGCGGGTATTAACGCTTGTTTAAAACTAGATAAGAAAGACCCTTTTATATTAGGAAGAGACGAAGCATACTTAGGAGTGTTAGTGGATGACTTATGTACAAAAGGAACAAAAGAACCATACCGTTTGTTGACATCTCGTGCAGAATACAGATTGTTGTTACGTCATGATAATGCCGATTCACGTTTAAGTGAGTATGGATACCAAATTGGTTTATTGCCACAAGATCGATACGATGCATTTATCCAAAAAAGAAAAGATATCGCTACGTTTAAAGCAGCGTTACAAGAAATACGATTTACGCCTAAAAGCGATGTAAATGAATATTTGCATACCTTGGGTTATGAGACGTTGAGTGATGGTATTAGCGCTTTGGAACTATTGCGTCGACCTAATGTGACAATCAAAGGATTGCAACCATATACAAACTTAACAATGTCTTTTGAAGTGGCACAAGATATTGAAATTGAAATGAAATACGAAGGGTACATTCGCAAAGCGAAAAAAGAAGCAGAGAAATTAAATAATATGGAAGCGTTAAAGCTACCAGAGAATATCAATTATGATGAAGTGGAAAACTTATCGTTGGAAGGGCATCAAAAACTTTCACAAGTACGTCCTCACACGTTAGGACAAGCATCGCGTATCAGTGGTGTGAATCCAGCAGACATTGCTGTGTTAGCAATGTATTTAAAAAAATAATAGAAAAAAGGCTTCTACCAAATGATAGGTAGAAGCCTTTTAATAAGGGATATTTTTGTGGAGTTCCCTCAAACGTCTAGTTTTAAAAAACTATTTCTTAAAAGGATCAAGATTAAGAAACAGGCATTCTAATTGAATGTTATAAAGGAGTAATTATGCCTGGACCATAAGTTAACTAAATCTAACTTATACCTACATTTTACACGGATTGTTGAATAAGTCAATACATTCGCACCAAAAAGTTAACTTTGTCTAATTTTCAGTTGACGAAAAAGTTAACTAATGGTAACATATCGTTGTTAGCCAAGATTAACTTTTATGAAAGGAGGGCTATTATGCCTTTAATTATTGCACCGATAGGAAAAGAAATGGTAGTTGTGAATTGTCGTCTTGAACAGAGTTTAAAACGTCATTTAGAAAATTTAGGAGTACTTTGCGGTAGTAAAATAACTGTAATAAAAGAAAGTAATGGTGATGTCATCGTACAAGTAAAAGATGCTCGAGTGGCATTAAATAAAGATTTGGCAAGTAAAATTGTCGTTCACTAGTAGGAGGAAACAAATGAAAACATTAGATCAAGTGGTCATGGATACAAACGTTACAATTAAAAAAATACATGGACAAGGAGCGATCCGCCGTCGTTTATTCGATATGGGATTAACACCAAATGTCGAAGTATATGTTAGAAAAGTAGCACCGTTGGGGGACCCAATTGAAATCAATGTAAGAAATTATGAGCTTACGCTAAGAAAAAGCGAAGCGAGCGCAATCGAAATAGAATAAAGGGAGAAGCAGATGAAAGTTGCATTAGTAGGAAATCCAAACTGTGGGAAAACCACATTATTTAACGCATTAACAGGTAGTAGTGCAAAGGTCGGTAACTGGCCAGGAGTTACAGTTGATAAAAAAGTCGGGAAGTACAAAAAAAGTAAAATTGCGATGGAAGTGATTGATTTACCTGGTATTTATTCTCTTTCTCCTTATACACTTGAGGAAGTAATCGCGCGTGATTATATTTTAAGCAATGAAGTCGATGTTATTATCAATATCATCGATGCTACTAATATGGAACGTAATTTATACTTAACAACACAATTGTTAGAGATTGATGTTCCTGTCGTGATTGCGATGAACATGATGGACTTAGCAAACAAAAACAAAGATGAAATCAATGTGGAAAAACTAAGTGAATTGTTGCATGTACCGATTGTTTGCATTAGTGCATTACGTAATGAAAACATCGAAGCATTAATGAACAAGGTGGAATTAACGCGACAAAAAAGAGAACCGTTAAGTGTCTACAAAGGAAGTGTATTAGAGAAACAATACGAAGCGTTGGTTTGTTTGTTGCAAGAACACAAGGTGGAACAACCTCATTTTGTAGCGAGTAAGATATTAGAAAATGATGAAAAAATAATGGAGAATGAAGTGATACAATCACTTCATTCTACGATTGCAAACATCATTCAAGAGCAAGAGGATAGTGAAGCAATCGTAGCGGATCTTCGTTATCAATACATTGCCAAAGAACTAGGACACTGCATTGTGAAGAAACGTAAGCTAGGAGAACAAACGACTTCAGATAAGATTGATCAAATTCTAACGAGTCGATTGTTTGGGATACCGATTTTCTTAGCAATCATGTTACTTATTTTCCATTTAACTTTTTCCGAAAATCTATTTGGATTAGGTATCAACTCTATTGGAGTTTACTTACAAGGATTAACCGAAGTACCCATTGCATGGATTGGGGATGGAATTGCAAGTGTCTTAACTTCCTTGCATGCGAGTGAATGGGTATTTGGTTTATTCATTGATGGGATTGTTGGTGGAGTGGGTGCCGTATTATCGTTTATTCCACAAATCTTATTGATTTTCTTCTTCTTAAGTATTTTAGAAGACAGTGGATATATGGCAAGAGCTGCCTTCATAATGGATCGTGTATTACGTAAATTTGGATTGAGTGGACGCGCATTCTTACCTCTATTAACTGGATTTGGGTGTAGTGTTCCTGCCATCATGGGAGCAAGAACATTAGAAGGTGACAAAGAACGTAAATTAACGATGCTCCTTGTTCCTTATATGTCATGTGGGGCGAAAGCACCAATATGGGCATTGTTTGCTGCTTCTGTATTCAAAGGGCATGGAGACATTTTAACCTTTGGTATTTATATGTTAGGAATTGTGGTAGCAGTGATCTCAGCAATTATTTTAAAGAAATTTGTGTTCAAAGGAGAAGCGAGTGCCTTCGTAATGGAGCTTCCAACTTATCATTTCCCAAGAATGCGTAACTTATTCATGCACTTATGGGAAAAATTAAGAGGGTATGTGATTCGTGCAGGAACCGTCATTTTAGCGGCTACCATCGTATTGTGGTTTTTAGCAAACTTCAATTTCGCTTTGCAAATGGTAGATGCCAATTCCAATGAGTCAATTATCGGTGTGTTAGCAAGTTCCATTACCTTTATTTTTGAACCATTAGGATTCGCAAGTGGTAGTGATGGATGGAAAGCAGTGGTTGCCATCTTAACAGGATTAATTGCGAAAGAAGCCGTTGTATCAACGCTTGGACAACTGTATACAGGAATGGAAAGCGAAGAAGATTTCTTAGGAGAAGACAGTGCAACAAATGCTTTGTATGCTACTATCGCTATGAGTTTTTCACCATTAGCAGCACTCTCATTTATGGCGTTTAACTTATTGTGTGTTCCTTGTATGGCAGCAGTGGGAGCATTAAAGGCAGAATTGAATAATCGTAAGACATTTTGGTTTGCGATTGGATTTTGGTTGTTTACTGCTTGGATTGTTTCGTTTTTAATATATAATATAGGTAGTCTTTTCTTTTAAAAGAAGGTGAACATATGAAACTAATTGATATTATTATAATTGTGTTATGCATTGAATTTGTCGCTTTGATAAGTTATCGTGCACACAAAAAAGCTAAAATAAATAAAATGAATGGCAATATTAGTTGTGGTGGTAGCTGTGCAGGTTGCAGTGGCTGCAGTAGTATAAAAGCGTTTTTAAAAGATCGAAATGCGTAATCGTTGTATTTCATGTAACGCGTTAAAATGAAATAGTAGTATCGTAGAGAGGGATTGGTTTCATCACTAAAACCTCTCTTTTTTTTATGATTTAGTGCTATAATGTTGAAAGAGGTATGGGTATGAAAAAATGGATGATTGTGTTAAGTGTTGCTTTTCTGTTGATTGGTTGTCAAAAACAAGCAACAGAAGAAAAACAAGAAAATAAGGAAAGTGCTTTTGATTGGAACAAACAATACTTGGGATTAGATGCCATGGACGTAAGTGAGGAAAACTATGTGGAGCTTTACCAAGAAGCGTACGAAGAGGGACTTGAACTTGGGTATACGCCAATCTTAGTGGAAGTGTCTGAAACGTTAGAAGAAAGTGTCGGTTTTTCTAAAGAGGAATATGGCTCTTATCAAAAGATGCATAAAGCGCTAAAGAAAGAAGCAGCAAAACTAAAGATGGAAGATTATTTCGAACAAGAAGCAAGCAAAGATACGTATTTTGATTTGTGGGTTAAGTCGGATAGTCGCGTGAACAGTTATGAGGCATACACGGAAATCACTTTGTTGAGTGATTCGATCTATCTTGTGAAAATGGATACAAAAAATCCTTATGATGTCTTTGCTTATATCCCAATGGGTGGATACAATGATTGTTTAAGCAATCCACAATTGATTGCTACTTTTCAATTATGGTACGAACAATTCGGTATTGTTCCAGTCTCAATAGGGTATGATAATGTGCAAGTTACCTTTAGCAAAGAGTTGGATAAAAAACAAAGAGAACAATTTGGAAAACAGCTTTACTTTGTGAATAAAGCAATCCTTGATTTTGGATACGAAACATTAGAAGATGTAATGAAGGGCGTTGAACATAGTGCGTGTTGGATGTTATGGTGGGATTAATGAAGAAGACAAAAAAATACTTACAGCTAAAAAAGGGAATTCAACAAGTACAACAACATGTAAAGGGGAATAAAGTATTAATTATTATTGGCTCTTTTAATGCTGAGCAATTTCAAGCAATGCTTACAGAGTCTTTGACTGTTCCTTACGAATGCATTGTTTATGATAAGGAATGCACAGAAGCGAATTGCAAAGCATTAGCAAAGAAGATGAAAGAGGAAAATTTTGATAGCATCATCGGTTTTGGTGGGGGAAAGATTTTGGACATCGTAAAAGCAGTAACGTATTATTACGATTGCTTCTTAATGGTTATTCCAAGTAGTGCAAGTATGGATGGAGCATGTAGTGCATTGAGTGTTCTTTATCATGAGGATCATAGTTTTGATCGCTTTTTACACTTGCCTAAAAATCCAGATGTCGTATTAGTGGATACCCAAATTATTTTTGATGCTCCTTTTCACTTATTGTGTGCAGGGATGGCAGATGCCATTTCAAGTTACTATGACTTTGCCTATGCCAAAGCGAAGGCAGAGCTAGAGCAAGAAGTAGCGATATGTGCACAAAACTGTTATGACATCGTTTTTTCAAAGTACAAACAAGCAAAAGAAGATTTTGAAAAAGGCCAGTTAAGTGAAAGTGTAGAAGCAATCATTAAAGTAAATGTGTATGATAGCGCAGTGGCGTTTGAAAATGTAGGGTGTGAATTTTCGCATGTGTTAGCAAATGCTTCCACAAAAGTAATGGGAAGCAAAGGAATGCATGGAGAACGAGTGGGTGTTGCAACGTTATTTCAATTGTATTTAGAAAAGAAAGAAGACGACTTTAAGAAGGTAAAAGAAATGCTAGAATACTTAACGATGCCTACTTCTATTTCACAATTAAACATTGAAGATGAACTATCGCTATTGCCATATATTGAAGAGGAATTCAAAGAATTGGAAATTTATTATGCAACAGACGAAATAAAAGAAGCGTTGCATTTTATTAAATAGGAAAAACATATGAACAAAGATAATATTGCTTATTGTGGTTTGGTTTGCAGTTTGTGTGTGAGTGATGGCAGTTGTTCCTGCAAGTCAGAAAACAATTGTGGAAAACGTTTATCGCAAGAAGGTTGTTATCAGTATACGTGTTGTAGAGAAAAACAATTGGATGGTTGTTGGCAATGCGAAGAAGCACCATGTGGTATTGATATGTTAGCTAAAGATAAAGTAAAGATGCGTGCTTTTGTACGTTTTATCAAAGAGTATGGGGTAAGTGCATTTTGTGAAGCATTTCAAAGAACACAAAAAGAAGGATGTATTTATCATCGCAAAGGGGTTATCGGTGATTATGATCTGGATAAGGAAGACGATGTTATTGCCTTGTTGAAAGGATAAGAAAAAGAAAACGGACTTCGTGAATGAAATCCGTTTTTTTAACTATTCTATTGTTTGAATTGTTTGTTTTATTTTTTATAGTTCGCTATTTTTTCAAATGTTTCTTCACTTATGATATGTTCGATCTTACATGCATCTTTCTCTGCGTTTTCACTTGATACATGAAGCACATCATTTAAAAAAGAACGAATGGTAGTATGACGATTAA
The DNA here is from genome assembly GCA_964370395.1 of uncultured Erysipelotrichaceae bacterium. Lineage (GTDB taxonomy): Bacteria > Bacillota_I > Bacilli_A > Erysipelotrichales > Erysipelotrichaceae > JBGUVL01. The sequence continues at coordinate 82,844 of CAYJIZ010000005.1, read as the reverse complement.
ATATCATGTCTGCCATTTCTTTTCCATTGCTTGTTAAGCGGATGTCACCATACGCTTCCTGTTCTATTAATCCTTTTTCTTTTAAAACATTCATTGCTTTATTTACGCTAGGTTTTGATACATCCATCAGTTTCGCAACATCGATGGAACGCACTTTTCCCTTTTGCGATAATATGACAATGGTTTCTAAGTAATCTTCTAATGATTCACCAAGTAACATCCTATCACCTCATTTATTCTATTATACCATTATCTAATTTGTTTGTAAGTATCTTCTTTAAAACCTACGATTACCCTATCTTCACTTACAAAAAGAGGTCTTTTTACTAACATACCATCACTCGCTAACAAAGCGATTTGTTCTTGCTCGCTCATACTAGCTAATTTTTCTTTTAGGTTTAATTGTTTGTATAGTAATCCGCTCGTGTTGAAAAATTTCTTAATAGGCAATGCTGCCTTTTTAATAAGTTGTGTTAATTCTTCTTCGCTTAGTTTTTCTGTTTTGATATCACGAAAGTGATACTCTATTTGATTGGCTTCTAAAAACGTTTGGGCTTTCTTACATGTACTACATTTTGGATAACAAATAAATTGATTCATAATAAATACCTCATTGTGTATAAGTCTAACGTAATTATACAAAAAAGGGAAATCAATTGCCCCCTTTTAGTAGGAATAAAAAGAAAAAATAATTAGGCTTGAATTATCGTAATAGTTATGGTTAAATAGACTAGTAAAAATTATCAAGAGTTGGGTTAGAGAGTTAGCTCGCAGCCCATACCAACCTGCATGAAGTGCAAGGTGGTTCTGCTAACATCGATAAGAGAAACATAGTGATTAATTATGCCTTCTCTTTGAGAGGGTTTTTTATATGAGAGAGAGGTAACAAACATGAAAGATTTTATTTTTACAAGCGAAAGTATTACAGAAGGACATCCAGATAAAATTTGTGATAAGATTGCCGATTCGATTTTAGATGCTGCATTAACACAAGATCCAAATAGTAAGATGGCTGTGGAAGCAACGATCAAAGATGATTTTGTATTGGTGTATGGAGAAGCGAACACAAATGCGAAGTTAGATTACGAAGCGATCGCGAAAGAAACCATTAAGAAAATTGGATACGATGAACATTACACTGTAGTGGTGAAAGTAAACAAACAATCTGCTGAGATTAACTCTGCTGTTGTGAATCAAGTGGAAGGTGAAGTAGGGGCTGGTGATCAAGGAATTATGTTTGGTTATGCATGTGATGAAACAAAAGAATACATGCCAACACCAATTTATTATGCACACATGTTAGCTCTTCAATTAACAAGAGCGAGAAAAGTGAACCCATTAATTAAACCAGATGGAAAAACACAAGTAAGTGTTCAATACAAAGACAACAAAGTAGAACGTATTGATACGATTGTAGTATCAACACAACACAGTAGTGATATTAGCCAAGAACAATTAAAAGAAGTGATTATGAATGATGTGATTAAACCATGTATCGATGCTTCTTTGGTAGATGAAAATACAAAATACTTAATTAACCCAAGTGGAAGTTTTGTGGTTGGTGGAAGTTTTGGAGATTCTGGTACAACAGGTAGAAAAATCGTATGTGATACATATGGTGGAATGGGACGTATTGGAGGAGGATGTTTCTCTAGTAAGGATCCAAGTAAAGTAGACCGTAGTGCTGCGTATTACTGTCGTTATGTTGCGAAAAACATCGTAGCGAATAAACTAGCAAAACGTTGTGAAGTACAAGTGGCGTATGCGATTGGGAAAAGCCATCCTGTATCATTATGCTTAGATACATTTGGAACAGGTGTGAAAAGCGATGAAGAATTATTAGAAATCGTGAAAGCGAACTTCAACTTTGAAGTAGGAAACATCATTAGTGAATTGGATCTTAAAAAACCAATTTATTCTAAGACAAGTTGCTATGGACACTTTGGTGATCCACAATTTACTTGGGAACACATTAAGCAATTAAAATTTTAGTAGTCAAAAATAAATAAATTTACTATAATAAGAATAAGCAGAAAGTACCTTTTTGCTTTCGTTCAAAAGTATTGAAGTGAAAATGAGAGCCCCACTCTCATTTTTTCTTTGCTTTATGAGGGCTTGGGTTAGTGAAAAAAGCGGTTATGAGAGAAGTGTTTGTATCATTCAATAAGAAAGAAAAATAATAACGATAAATATGCATGATAAAGTGAAAAAAAGGCTTGAACTTATGGTAGGTATTAGTTATAATATATGAGCACTTACTTTAAATGCGCAAAGTATTTAAGGCGGAAGGAGATTAAATATTATGAGAAAAGGAATTCATCCAGAATACAACAGAATTACTGTTAAATGTTCTACTTGTGGTAATGAATTTGAAACTGGTTCAACAGCTAAAGAATTAAAAATTGATACTTGTTCAAACTGTCACCCATTCTATACGGGAAGACAACGTTTCGCTGCTGCACAAGGTAGAGTTGATAAATTCAACAAAAAATACGGAATTAAATAAGACAAGTAAGGATGAAGTGACTAGTTCACTTCATTTTTATTTTTTTAAGATGTTAAGAAAGGAGTGCTAACATGCGTTTGTTTTTTACCAAATATTTTGGTGGTAGTGCAAAGTTTTATAAAAAAGTAGCGTCGATTGGTATTCCTGGAGCACTGCAACAGTTGCTGCAAAGCGCTTGTGGGATTGTCGATTCCTTAATGGTATCGTGGATTGGACAAGTAAGTAGTGTAGGAACAGCAGCGCAAGTAGATTTGATGATGAGTACCATTGCCTATGGTATCAATTGTGGTACAGGAATGTTTGCATCGCAATTTTATGGGGCAAAGGACTTTGTTCGATTGAAGCAATGTTTTGGTTTAAAGTTAATTATTACTGTAGTAAATGCGATTTTTTGGATGTTGTTGTCGCTGTTTGCAGGGAAGTTGATTTTACAATTTTATATTAATGATCCCTTTATTATTGAAAATGGGAATGCGTATTTAGAAATTGTATGTCTGTCTTTTATTCCTGCTTCGATTGCATATTGTTTCTCGCATATGTATCGTGGGATTCACAAAGCGATGACGCCTTTCATTATGAGTTGCTTTACGATGGCTTGTAATTTAATCCTAAATTATGTTCTTATTTTTGGGGTTGCTGGAATGCCTAAGTTAGGTGTTGTCGGGGCTGCGTATGGAACGTTGATTGCACAAACATTAACGATGCTATTTTACTTCCTGTACGCTTATTATAAAAAAGAAGTGTTCGTAGGTAGTCGAAAAGAGATGTTTTCTTTGAATAAAACATTTGTATTGCCTATCTTAAAGAAGACGTATCCACTTGTTTTTAATGAGTTGTTGTTCTCTTTTGGAAGCACACTGTTTGTAAAGGCATTTGGTGTGTTGGGAAAAGATTCGATGGATGCGTACTTTGTCGGGAATAAGATAGCGGAAATGTTTTACTTCTTAGTTTGGGGGATTAGTGATGCAACAACAATCATCCTAGCGACAACTCTGGGAAGTGGAAAAAAAGAAAAAGCGTTAAAACAAGGAAATTACTTCGTTGGGATCGGGATTATATTAAGTATTGTGTTAACGGGGTTAATCGTATTGAGTGCCGGTGGACTGGTGTCATTGTTTGCGCTAAAAAAAGAAGTCGTTGTATTAAGTGCAGTGTTGATTGTTCAAGTGTTTGCGATCAAAATATCACTGCGGTTGTTTAATACTCTAGTATTCGCAAGTATGCGAGCTGGAGGAGAGAGTAAAATACTGATGGTTTTGGATTCGGGAATTACTTGGGCAGTCGGAATTCCACTTGCTTTTATAAGTGTGAGTGTGTTCCATATCCAAGAAATTGCATTAGTTTTTCTAATTGTACAGTTAGAAGCGTTAGTTCGTGTTATAATAGGAATGCGTTTATTTAAACAAGGTAATTGGGCAAATAACTTAACGAAATTAGTACGTTAATTTGGAGGTAAATAAGATGAGTGTAATGGTAGATCGTTTAGAGAAAATGGAAAAGCGATATCATGAAATTAATGAATTGATGATGTCTGTAGATGTTGTTTCTGATCGCAAGCAAATGGCGAAGTTAGGAAAAGAACAAGCTTCTTTAAGTGCTGTAGTAGAAGCATATGAAGAATACAAACGTATTGTGAGTGGAATTGAAGGAGCAAATGAGTTATTAAAAGAAAATGACCAAGAAGTAAAAGAGATGGCGAAGATGGAGCTAGAAGAGCTAGAACCACAACGCCAAGAGATTTTAGATCGCTTGGAAGTATTGTTGATACCAAAGGATCCTGCGGACATGAACAACGCGATTGTGGAAATTCGTGGAGCAGCTGGTGGAGACGAAGGAAATATCTTTGCTGGTGACTTATATCGTATGTATGCACGTTGGGCAGAAGCGAGTGGTTACAAGAGTGAAGTGATTGAAGCCGTTGATAATGAAGCGGGTGGATTTACATTAATCTCATTCATCATAAAAGGGGATGGGGCTTATGGTAAATTGAAATTTGAAAGTGGAAGCCATCGTGTACAACGTGTACCAAAAACAGAATCACAAGGAAGAATTCATACTTCAACGGCAACGGTATTAGTTGACCCTGAAATTGATGAAGATGACTTCGAGATCGATGCGAAAGATTTGGAAATCGATACAATGCGTGCAAGTGGTGCTGGGGGACAACACGTTAACAAAACGGACTCGGCAGTACGTGTTACACATATTCCAACTGGGATTAGTGTGAAGTGTCAAGATGGACGTTCGCAACATGAAAACCGCGCAACTGCATTGATGCACATTCGTGCAAAAGTGTATTCAGAAATGAAACAAAGAGAAGAAGCGGAAAAAAATGCAGAGCGTAAAAGTAAATTGGGAAGTGGAGATCGTAGTGAGAAAATTAGAACTTACAACTATCCACAAAACCGTGTAACGGATCACCGTATCGGGTTAACCCTTCAACAATTGGATCGTATCATGGAAGGAAAATTAGATGACGTATTGAATGCCCTTCTTGAACAAGACCAAAAAGATAAGATTGCAGGAAACGTATAATGACATTCAAGCAAGTATTAAAGCAAGCACAAGCGCGTTGTGAAGCAGTGGGTGTGAGCGAACAGAGTGCATTGTTTCTTTTGTTGGAAATAAGTGAGATGCAATCGCATAATTTATATTATGAATACGACAAAGAGATGGATGAAACACTGTATGCCGCATACGAAAACGCATTGCTTCGTTTGTTGAAACAAGAGCCGTTGGCACATATTTTAGGATATGAAATGTTTTATGGCTATCGTTTTCAAGTGAATGAGAATGTGTTGATTCCTCGTCCTGAAACAGAAGAGTTGGTAGCGAACGTATTAGCAGAATACGATGCACACTTTAGTGGGCAAGAAGTGGTAGCTATCGATGTGGGAAGTGGAAGTGGCGCGATTGCGATTTCATTGAAAAAAGAAGAAGACAACATTACGATGTATGCCAGTGACATTAGTGAAGAAGCCATTGCGGTAGCAAAACAAAATGCCAAAGAGCTAGATGCGGATGTTACATTCTTTGTTGGGGATATGTTACAACCATTTATTGAACGTAATATCAAAGTGGATATCTTAGTAAGTAACCCACCTTATATTCCACAAGCGGAAACAATGGAAAAAAGCGTCATCGACTTTGAACCACATGTGGCTTTGTTTGGTGGAGAAGATGGACTGTTCTTTTATCGCATGTTGTTTGAGAATGCACACAAAGTAATAAAAGACAAAGCTATCCTTGCTTTTGAAATGGGTTATAACCAAAAAGAAGCGATGGAAGTAGAAGCGAGAAAATATTTTAAAGAGGATCGAATGGAAACGGTGCAAGATATTAATGGTAAGAATCGTATGTTCTTTATTTACCATAATTGCTAGTGGAAAAGGAATTCCTCTTTTTCTTTATGGACTACTTGCGAAAATGTGATAAAATATGAGAAGAGACATTGGCTAATGTAGGAGGAAACATGAAAAAATTAATAGCATTACTATTTGTTAGTGTACTTGTGGTAAGTGGTTGTTCAAGCAAGGCAAAAGACAAAACTACAGTTTGTAAAATTGAAACTGGTGGACAAGAAATCGCATATGAATATACATATGGAGATGATGACAAAGTGAAAAAGTTAATCTTATCGACAACGGAAGAAAACGATAAAGATATTACAGATGAAGATTTAGACATGGCAAAAGGGGTTTATGATTCTATGTTTAAAGACATCAAAGGGTTATCGTATGAAATGACAGTGGATAAGAAAAACAAGAAAAAAATTACGATTCAACTAATTATCGATACTGAGAAATACGATGCTGAAAAAGATGTAACAGGAATTTTCAATGTTGTTGGTGAAGATGACAAAGACAAAAAAGTGATCAAAGGAAAATCACTTACAAAATACTTTAAAGATCTTGACGCAAAATGTAGCGAAAAATAAAAATTATACAAAAAAGGGAACACGTTTGAAGTGAACCCTTTTTTTTAGCTTGCTTTTTTGCTCATACCTTTTTGCATATAACGAAACAACAAGGCGTGTAGAATACTCGCGATGAATACACTGGTGATTCCTTGTACGATATTGAATGAGATGCCTCCTAATGCAGCATAGGCGTTTTGTAGTAAAAAGGTATCGGTTAAGTAGTATCCTAAAACCATGATTACCACACCGATTAGGTAAGCGATAGGTTGTAGTTTGCCTTTGATTTTTTGAAGCAAAAGCGCAATGGCAAATCCTTCTAGACCTTTGATGATAAAGGTAAAGATGGCATAATGCGTGTACCCCAAATAAAGGTCAGCCATGGCGCTACCAATCGCACTGCATAAGAAAGCGAAGGGAGCACTCAAGATGGATGCAAATAGCATGATCGCACTATCTCCAACATTCACGTAGCCAAATTGTGCAATGGGTAATGTGACAAAAGCGGTTAATATAAAGATGATGGCAATCGCAAAAGATGCGATGACTAATGTTTTAACATTTATTTTTTTCATAGGATAATCCTCCTTGTGTTTCTATCGTACCAAACTAGTGACATGATAAAAATAGACAAAACTAATAAAAAAATAGAGGTCACTATGGTATACTTAAATGGGTGATAAGATGAAAATAGCAACCATTCCTTTTGAAAGAGACCATAGTGGACCTCTTTATCTACAAATTTATAAGAAACTGAAACAAGATATGCGTGCAGGTTACTTAAAGAAAAATGACAAGTTACCTTCGATTCGAGAAGCGATGACACTTTTTAATGTGTCTAAGACAAGTGTTGAGAATGCATATGATAAACTGGTATTGGAAGGTTACATTGTTTCAATTGCCCACAAAGGTTATTTTGTGGATGTGAACCAAACAGACTTAGTGAAACGAGAAGAAATATTTGAAAAAGAAGCCAATGTGGATGCTTTTGTAGAATATAACTTAACTAGTGATGCGATTGATCACCATAGTTTTGATATGATGTTGTGGAAGCGATACATGAAAGAAGCGATGGAAGACAAGCAATCGCTTGCTACGTATGGTGATGTGCAAGGAGAATTGCCACTGCGCAAAGCCATTCAAAAGTATGCTTATACACAACGTGGTGTCGTTTGTGAAGTCGATCAAATTATTGTTGGAGCAAGTTACCAATCGTTATTGTATTTGTTGTGCTCCTTATTGGAAAAACAATGTTGTGTAGCAATGGAAGAAGATAGTTTCTTACAAGCAAACCAAGTGTTTAAAGATATGCATTATCAAGTTACGTATTTACCTCGTGAAGAAGAAAGCATCTCTTTAGAGCATTTAAGACAAAGCGATGCGAATGTCTTGTACGTACAAAGTAGTGCGTGTGGAAAGTATCGTCGTCAATTGGCAACACATAAAGAAGCCTTGTTGTCTTGGTGTGACACTTCTCATTATATAATAGAAGATGATCACAATGGTGAATTACGCTACGAAGAAAAAGTATTGCCTGCATTACAAGGGTATGCTTCTAACCAACAAGTAATCTATTTGGGTTCCTTTTCAAAAATACTATTGCCTTCTTTGCGTATTGCTTATATGGTGTTACCACCACAATTATTAGAGAAATTCAAAAAGAAACAAACGAACTATAGCCCAACTGCTTCAAAGATGGAGCAAGTAGCTTTGGCGAAATACATAGCCCAAGGAAACTTAGATCGTCATATTAAAAAAGTAAGAAAACAATATGAGCGAAAAAACAAAAAGATGAAGGAACTACTACAAAAGTATTTTACAGAACAGTTTTATTACTTGGAAGAAACATCCTTTCAATATGTTATTGAATTTAAAGAGGGATTGCTTGATAATATAGATAGTTACTTTAAGCAAAAAAACATAGCGCTGAAAAAGAAAGGATCGATTTTGTACATTTCATTTTCTTCATTACAAGAAAGAGATATGGAAGAAGTCATCCAACAGATTGCGCATTATATACAAAAAGGAGAACGCAGATGAATCGAAGTAAATCAATTTTATTAATATTAGGTGTTTGTGTATTGGCTTCGTGTTTTCCTTTTCGCACGCCATTAAATGAAAAAGTATGCACATTACACAAAGAGCGCTTTTCCAGTGAGATTGCGATTTTCTATGATGATAAAAATGAAGTAGAAACATTAGAATACACGTACTACCAAAAGATGGATAAGAAGGTTGTTGCTTCTATGAGCGAGCAAGAAATCGTAAAGTTACTTGAGTCGGTTTTTAAGCGTGACAACAACGCGAACATCAGTGTTAGTGTGGAATACGATCGCAAAAAAGAAGAAGGGATTATAAAAGTGAGCACAGATGTTGAAGACCTAAGTGCAGATGAGTTAGAATATTATGGATTAAAAGACGAAACCAAAGTGAAAAATGTAATCAAAGGTGCACAATCACTAGGGTACCAATGTGAGGGAGAAAAATGAAAGTAGTAAAAGAGAGTTTATTGTTGAATGATTTGGCTTCGACACTGGATAGTGCAAACGAAGAAAGTATGTTGATTATGCGTAATGAAAAGCAACCGATTGTCCTTATGAGTATGGAAGAGTACAATGCATTAAAGGCGGCTGCTTACAAAAGCAATAAGTAGAAACGCAACTGCGTTTCTTTTCTTTTTGTGGTATGATTGAAAAAGAGGTGAGCCTATGAAAATAAGAGATACATACACATGCCCATTGGAGTTAGTTCACGATATGATGAAGGGAAAGTGGAAACCGATTATTGTGTGGCGTCTACGTTTAGGGCCGACATCGTTATCCAAACTAGAAAAAGACATTGAGGGGATTACCCAAAAGATGTTACTTGAACAACTGAAAGAATTGATGGATTTTCGTATTGTGGATAAGCATGTATACGAAGGGTACCCATTAAAGGTAGAGTACTATCTTAATGAAGAGTTAGGAAAAGATTTACTGCAAGCGTTAGAAATCTACCAAAAGATTGGAATTCATTATATGAAAGAAAATAATATGGAATCGATTTTACTAGAAAAAGGGCTTCTTTAGTACCCACAAAAAAGTGGGTAATTTACAAGTGATACCTCCTGTTTTACACTGAAGATGTAAGAAGGAGGTTTTTATTATGAAAATTACAAGTAAAGGAATCGTCAATGGAATCATTGAGGATAAATATGGAAAAAGAGGAAGCGAATGCAATGTGAATGGAATGCCTACGTATTCTCTACCGATCAAAATTGAACAAGCACCAGCGAATACGAAGAGTTTTGCGATTGTATTAGAAGACAAAGATGCCATTCCTGTAAGTGGAGGGTTTTCTTGGATTCATTGGGCTGCTGCGAATATTCAAAGAAATGAAATAGCAGAAAACGAGAGCCAAAGTGCAACGGACTTTGTGCAAGGAATCAATAGTTGGATTAGTGCACAAGGGGGGAACCAAGCAGTAGAATTGTCTACCTTCTATGGTGGAATGTGTCCACCTAATGCACCACATTTGTACGAATTGCATGTGTTTGCATTGGATACTATTTTGGATTTGGAAAATGGGTTTTATGTGAATGAGCTATACCATGCAATGCGTGGACATATATTAGAACAGGATGTCTTGTATGGGACATACCACCATGAATAGGCAATTAAAAATAGACCATATCGTAATTACAACAAGTGATGTGAAAGCGTGTATCGCATTTTATGAAGTACTTGGGTTTCAAGCGAAAGAAGCGAACAATCGTTATGAACTTTTTCAAAATGATTTTAAAATAAATGTGCATTTGGTAGGCAAAGAGCTAAAACCAAATGCCCATTTGGCAAAGCCTGGAACACTTGATATCTGTTTTGAGATAGAAGAGCAATTAGAAGTGTGGCAAGCGTTATTGCGTGAGAAAGCAATACCCGTGAGTGAAATCTTACAAAAGCAGGGAGTAAGAGGTGCGATGCGCTCTTTCTATTTGCGAGACCCTGATCAAAACTTGATTGAGTTATGTGAGTATGAATAACCTAGTATTTGCTTTTGAAACGGTTTTTCCGCTTTGTTTTCTCATCGTATTAGGATACCAAGTAAAACGAATCCTACACTTAGAGAGTAAGACAATCCAGCAAATGAACCAAGTTTGTTTCTATTTGTTTTTGTCTTCTTCTTTGTTTTTTAATGTGTATCGTGCGGACTTCACTTCTCTGCCATATGCCTTAGTCATAAGTGCAGTGGTGCTTGTTGTGATGTTTTTCATAGTGGTATGGTTGTTGGTTCAACGTACTAAACTGAATCGCGAACAAAAAGCGTTGATGATCCAAGGCATCGTTCGTAGTAACTATATTTTATTTGGATTGCCGTTAACCATTTCTTTTTTTGGAGAAGAGAACACAAGTACAACAGCCATTGTGATCGCTTTTGTGATTCCGCTGTTTAACTTGTTGTCGATAATTATTTTACAAGTGTACCAAGAGAAAAAGATTAGATTTCGTGAAATCGTATCGCAAACCATCAAAAATCCTTTGATTGTTGCTGCCCTTGCAGCATTTGTATGCATCGCTTTTTCTATTTCATTGCCACCGTTTGTGTTAATGTCACTGCAACCACTTGCAAGTGCAGCAACGCCTCTCGCTTTGTTTTTATTGGGAGCATCGTTTGTTTTCATAAAAGAGAAACAGAATATCAAGTTATTAAGTATTGTTGTTTTTGCAAAGCTTGTAGTGTTACCTGCCATTATGATTGTGATTGCTTTAACGTTAGGCTTTCAAGCAGAAGCTTTTTTGGCTTTGTTTGCACTTAGTGCAAGTCCAACTGCTGTTTCTAGTTACACGATGGCACAAAGTATGAATATGAAAGATGAACTAAGTGGACAAATTGTTGTGTTCACAACAATGTTTAGTATGGTGTCCCTTTTTGTCTGGGTTAGTATTATTAAACAATTCATTTTATAGAAGCCTTATGGCTTCTTTTTTAATGTTTTTTAAAGTGCTATACTTAATGTAGAGTAAAGGGGAGTTAGGATGAAAAGAGAAGAGACAACATTCATACAGTTACAAAAAGTGATTGCGTTATTTAAGCAAAATGAGATTACGTATTGGATTGATGGTGGTTGGGGTGTGGACTTGTTGATGCAAAAACAAACACGCAAACATCGTGATATCGACATTAATTTTGATGCATCGCAAAGCGATAAAGTAGTCGCATTGCTTTTGGATTATGGCTATCAGGTACAATGCGATGAAATGCCAACAAGAATGGAATTATACCATGATGAATTAGGGTACTTGGATATTCATCCATTTATTTTAAATGCGGATGGAAGTGCGAAACAAAGTGATTACAATGGGAATTATTTTTTGTTTGACGCTGACTTTTTCACGACAGTAAAGTTTGAAGAGGAGAGCATTGCTTGTATGTCACTGAAAGCGCAAGCGTTATTTCATACAGGGTATGAGCTACGTGACAAAGACAAGCATGACATCAAGAATATAGAGTATTTGCAACAACAAGAGAAAATACAACATTTCTGGCAAAGGTTTTTAAAGCAAAATGATTTACCGAGTACGACATCTTATTTTGAGTGCTTTCATTTTGGGATGCAGGAACAAAGTGCAAATATTTTGTTGGCTTTGGTGTTAGAAGGGAAGAAAAAAGCGACTGCGAGTAGTTTGTATGCGTATGAAAATACGATGCCTAAAGTAAACGATTATAGTATTGTTACTGATTTCGCAAACAATCCAAAATGTGTAATTCAAACGACAAATGTGCAAACAATTCCTTTCAATGAAATGACATTTGAAATATGCAAAAGAGAGGGAGAGGATGATAACCTCGCTTCTTGGCAAGAAGGACATCGTCGTTTCTTTCGTAGCGAAGGTGAGATGTTAGGGTATGTTTTTGATGAAGAAATGCCTGTTATTTTTGAAGATTTTGAAGTAGTGTACAGAGAGGAAGAGTAAGAGGGAAAGATGAGTAGCGTGACGATCAAAGTGTTGCTTGAGTGTGACATTCAACAAGTGTGGGACAAAGTAGTTGGGATAGAGCACTACGAATGGCGAAGTGATATAAGCAAAGTGGAAGTAATAGAAAAAAACCACTTTATCGAATATACAAAAGAGGGGTTTGCAACGCATTTTTTTGTTGAGGATGTCCAACCTTTGAAACGATGGTGTTTTCGTATGGAGAATGACAATATGAAAGGGTTCTGGGTTGGAGAATTTGAAACGATAGGAAAAAATACGCAAATTACATTGGTAGAAGAGGTGGAAGCGAAAAAAGGATATATGAAACCTTTCGTGAAGATGTTTTTAAAGAAACAGCAAGCGCTGTTTGTTGAGGACTTAAAAAAAGCGTTATTATTGAAATCGTGATAAAGTAGCAATAAGGCTACTTTTTATTTGTAGTTATTGTGGTTCAATGCCTTTTTTTGCAAGGGGAAAAGTGGTATCATATTATATGTTAGTGAGGCAATCGATCATGGAAACAAAACAGTACAAAAAAGAGCAGTTACAAGAAGTTGCGAAAGCGATACAAGATGGAAAAACCATTGCCTTCCCTACGGATACCGTATTCGGATTAGGGGTACGTTATGATAGTGAAGAAGCATTACAAAGATTAAAACAAGCGAAGCTTAGACCAGAAAGCAAACCGATACCGATGATGGTTTCTAAGTTAGCGCAAATAGAAGAAGTCGCATATGTGAGTGAAGTGGCGAAAAAGTTAATTGAAAACTTTATGCCAGGAGCATTTACGATTATCTTAAACAAAAAAGAAAGCGTTGCTGATTATGTAAGCAATGGCTTATCTAGTATTGCATTACGTATGCCTGATGATGCTTTTGTATTAGGGATTATGGATGCGATTGAAAAGCCGATGTTGGTGACAAGTGCCAATTTGAGTGCACAGCATTCTTGCCAAACATACCAAGAGGTATTGGCGCAATTAGAGGGACGTATTGATGGTATCGTAATGGGAAGTAGTAAGTTACAAAATGCATCTACGATTGTGGATGCGACAAGTGATGCGGTTACAATCGTTCGCGAGGGACCGATAACAAAAAAGATGATTGATGACGTATTGGAGGGACAAAGATGAAAATAGCAATGGCATGTGATCACGGGGCGTTTGAGTACAAAGAAGAAATTAAATTGATGTTAGAAGCAATGGGACATGAAGTAGAAGACTTTGGATGTTACAGTACAGAGGCTGTCGATTATGCGGATATGGTTGTTCCCGCAATGGACTCTATCGTAAGTGGAAAAAACGAAAGAGGAATTGTGTTATGTGGAACAGGAATTGGTGTTAGTATTACTGCGAATAAAGTGGACGGCATTCGTTGTGCATTAGTGCATGATTGTTTTACTGCTCACACGACAAGAGAGCATAATGATTCTAATGTATTAGCAATGGGGCAACGCGTGATAGGAATTGAATTAGCAAAAGAAATCACACGTACTTGGGTTTCTACCGCATTCTCTCAAGATGAAAGACATGCACGTCGTATTCAAAAAATTATGGCGTTAGAAAAAAGATAAGGGGTACCATATGAAAGATGTAAAAGTACTAGAGGCAATTGAAAAGGAAAAAGAACGTCAATTATTAAATATTGAATTAATTGCTTCAGAAAACTATGTTTCTAGTGACATTTTAGAAGCAGCAGGTTCTATCTTAACGAATAAATATGCAGAAGGGTATCCTAGCAAACGCTACTATGGTGGTTGTGTCAATGTGGATACAGTAGAAGATTTAGCAAGAGATCGTTTGCGTGCTATTTTTGGTTGTGAACATGCGAATGTGCAACCACATTCTGGTTCTCAAGCAAATATGGCAGTCTACATGAGCGTGCTAAATTACCAAGATAAAGTACTTGGGATGGATTTGGCAGCCGGTGGTCATTTAACACATGGGCACCCGATGAATTTTTCAGGAAAACTATTTCAGTTTGTTTCGTATGGTGTAGACAAAGATACGCATGAAATCAATTATGATGAAGTGCGAAAAATCGCATTAGAAGAAAAACCGAAAATGATTGTAGCGGGAGCAAGTGCGTATTCTAAAATAATCGACTTTAAAAAGTTCAAAGAGATTGCGGATGAAGTCGGTGCGTACTTAATGGTTGATATGGCACACATTGCTGGTTTGGTTGCTGCAGGATTGCATCCTAGTCCAGTACCGTATGCTGATTTTGTCACAAGTACAACACACAAAACACTACGTGGACCACGTGGGGGAATTGTGATGTGCAAAGAAGAATATGCGAAAGTATTGGATTCCAATGTGTTCCCAGGAATGCAAGGTGGGCCATTAATGCATATTATCGCTGCCAAAGCGGTATGTTTTAATGAAGCGTTACAGCCATCGTTTGTGGAATACCAAAAACAAGTAGTGAAAAACATGCAAGTGTTATGTGATACATTAAAAGAAGAAGGTTTTATACTAGTTAGTGGTGGTAGCGAAAACCATTTGGTATTAGTGGATGTGAAAGCATCACTTGGCATCAGTGGAAAAGTAGCAGAGCATGTGTTAGATGAAGCGGGGATTACTTGTAATAAGAATGCCATTCCTTTTGATGAAGAAAAACCATTCACAACAAGTGGAATTCGTTTAGGAAGTGCAGCGATGACAACGCGTGGTTTCAAAGAAGAAGAGTTCAAACAAGTCGCAAAATGGATTGCGAAAGTGTTAAAAAATCATGATAATGAACAAGTGAAACAAGAAGTACTACAAGAAGTACAAGCGTTAACACGCAATTATCCAATTGTAAATCATTAATAAAATACTAAAAAGATGTAAGGTTGATAAGGTCTTACATCTTTTTAGTTGATTAGTTTTGTACGTTTCTTTCGTATTATTTTCGCTTTAAATTTCTTCCTCTACTTCACTCTCAATGATAATCGGAATGTTCACACGTTGTTTGTCTTGTGGACTTAATTTGCTGGTGATGAAAATATCGAAATCGGTGAACTTCGCATATTGGAAGTTCGCATTTTTTGAAAACTTTGTCTCATCAGAAATCAACATGTTTCTTTTGGAACGTTTTAAGATTAGCTTGTTGATGGAGGTTTCCTCCTCGCTTGTTGTAGCAGGACCATCGACATCCAAACAACCATCCATACCAGTGATGACCAAATCGAAGTACATCGATTCTAACATCTCAAGGGTGTAACCACCGTACGTACGTTTTCCACGTTTGGAGTACGTACCGCCAAGTACGATAATTTTATGGTCACTTTGCGCAACAACGGGTACCAGTTCCAAAGAGTTTGTGACAATCGTAAGGTTTTTACGTAAGCATAATAAGCGACCCAAAGGGATGGCAGTACTACTTGGATCAATAAAGATAATATCGTCATCTTTAATAAAGTTGATCGCCTTATAACAAATTTGACGTTTTACTTCTGTTTGTTCACGCAAACGGATGTCCATAGGCACATCAACATTGGCATTACGTGAAGTCGCACCACCATGGGTACGATACAAAATCCCTTTTGCTTCTAAGAAGTTTAAGTCACTGCGAATGGTTTCAGCAGTCACATTGAGTAAGCTAACTAACTCTTCTACTTTAACATTTCCTTTGCTTAGTACTAACTTGGTAATCTCATTTCTACGCTTATCATTGTTCTTGCTCATAACGACTCCTTACACTGTTATTTTAATGAAACAGAAATTATACTACAAGTATAACGTGGAAATCTTTGTAAATCCAATGTTAAATGTTTGAAATGCAAAAGAATATCTTTTTGTTTGAAGGAAAACACAAAGACAGAAGCGAATATTTTTGTTTGTGGAAGTTTCGAAAAGAGTAGAAAAGAGGCAAATTGAAATGAAAACGAGGAGTGAAAATTGTAAAAAATGATACGTTGTCGCAAAATCGTTTTTAATTCCATATAGTTGATGAAATTTTAAAGCACATAGTATATAATGTTTAAAAAAGAAGGGGTGATTTCATGTCGAAACCGATTATCGCGATGATGTATGATTTTGATAAGACACTTTGTACAAAAGATATGCAAGAATATTCTTTTATTCCCAGAGTAAAAATGGAAAGTGCAGAATTTTGGAGTGAAGTAACAAAAGTGGCGGAAAATGAAAAAATGGACCGCATTTTGAGTTATATGTATTATATGTTGAAGATTGCGAATGCGAAAAATGTGCCGATTCGTGAAAACGATTTTATGGAAGCGGGAAAAAACATTGAATTGTTCCCTGGGGTACAAACATTTTTTGAACGAATGAATGCCTATGGAGAGTCCTTAGGTGTTGAAATCGAACACTATATTATTAGTAGTGGATTAAAAGAAATTATCAAAGGTTCGATTCTAAAAGATAAATTTAAAAAGATTTATGCATGTGAATTTCATTATGATGTGAATGGAGTAGCAGATTGGCCAGCACTCGTAGTGAACTATACAAATAAGACGCAGTTTTTATTCCGTATCAACAAAGGGGTGCTTGGTGTATACGAAGACGAAGCATTGAATGAGTTTGTTGAAGATATCGATCGTCGTATTCCTTTTCGAAATATGATTTATTTAGGAGATGGATTAACGGATGTTCCTTGTATGAAATTAGTCAAAGAAAATGGGGGACAATCGATTGCAGTGTACACAGAGAAGGACAAGGTAGAAAACTTGTTGCAAAATCGTCGTGTTGATTTTATCTGTGAAGCGAATTATGAAGAAGGCAGTGATTTGGATGAAACACTGAAGTTAATCTTACAAAAGATGAGTGTGGTAAACCAATTGGTGGATAAAAATCATAGCCAAAGAAAAGTTAAGAAACAATAAGGGGGAGAATTTATGAAAATAGAAAGCAAATGTTTGCATAGTGGATACACTCCAAAAAATGGAGAACCTAGAGTATTACCAATTTATCAAAGTACTACCTATAAATACGATTCTAGTGAATACGTTGGTGACTTGTTTGATTTAAGTGCACCAGGACATATTTATTCACGTATTTCCAATCCAACAGTGGATGCGGTAGAACAAAAAATAGCGGATTTAGAAGGTGGTGTTGGTGCGTTATGTACTACATCAGGACAAAGTGCTACTTTCTTAGCGCTATTAAATATTGTAGAAGCAGGAGATCACATCGTATCAAGTGCGACTATTTATGGGGGAACAATGAACTTGTTTTCCATTACGTTTAAAAAGTTTGGGATTGATGTCACTTTTGTTGATCCAGATGCAAGTGCAGAAGAAATCGCAAAAGCGTTTCAACCAAATACGAAAGCGTTGTTTGGTGAAATCGTTGCGAACCCAACGATGAATGTATTGGATTTAGAAAAATTCGCAAAGGTTGCGCATGACAATGGCGTACCATTTGTTCTTGATAACACGTTTGCTACACCATACTTATGCAATCCATTTACATATGGTGTTGATATTATTATTCATTCTACTTCAAAATACATGGATGGACATGCCTTGTATTTAGGTGGTGTGATTGTGGATAGTGGAAACTTTAACTGGGACAATGGAAAGTTCTTAGGACTTACTACACCAGATGCTTCTTACCATGGTTTGGTGTATACACAAGCGTTTGGTAAAGCGGCATACATCACAAAAGCACGTGTGCAATTAATGCGTGATTTAGGATGCTATCCAAGTGCACAAGCAGCATGGCAATTAAATGTTGGTTTGGAAACATTAGCGGTGCGTATGCAAGCGCATTGTGATAATGCACTTGCATTAGCGCAATACTTAGAAACTAGAGAAGAAGTTGAGTTTCTGAATTATCCAGGCTTAACGTCAAGTAAGTATTATGATTTAGCACAAAAATATTTACCAAAAGGTTGTAGTGGAGTCATTTCTTTTTCGATAAAGGGAGGAAGAGAAAGAGCTGCTAAATTAATTGATAGTTTAAAATTAATTTCATTGGAAGTACATGTTGCGGATATCCGTACTTGTATCTTACATCCTGCTAGTTCAACACACCGTCAATGTAGTGATGAACAATTGGTAGCAGCGAACATTACACCAGGGTTGATTCGTTTGTCTTGTGGTATTGAAAACAAAGAAGACTTGTTGTCAGATTTAAAACAAGCATTTGAAGCGATTCAATAAGAATGCCGATTAGAATACCCAATGGACTTCCAGCCAAAGAAATACTGGAAAACGAAAAAATCTTTGCGATTGAAAGCGAAGATGCAAGCAAACAAGACATCCGCCCTTTAAAAATTGTAATTTTAAACTTAATGCCAAAAAAAATTGAAACGGAAACACAAATATTACGCTTGTTATCAAAATCAGCGTTACAGTTAGACATCGACTTTTTAATGGTTGAACACATTAGTAAAAATACGAGCAAAGATCACTTACTGAAATTTTATGAGTCATTTGCGACAATCAAAGATAATTATTACGATGGAATGATTATTACAGGAGCACCTGTGGAGCATCTTGCATTTGAAGATGTGGATTATTGGAGTGAAATGAAAGAAATTTTAGAGTGGAGTAAAACACATGTCTTCTCTACCATTCACATCTGTTGGGGAGCACAAGCGGGGTTGTACTACCATTATGGAGTAAACAAACATTTGCTTGAAGACAAAGTGTTCGGTATTTTTCCTGAGCAACTATGCGATGAATATGATTTCTTAACAAATGGGTTTGATGAAATTCATTATACACCGCATTCTCGTCATACTGCGCTTGATGAAGATACGTTAGCGAGTATTCCACAACTATCGATTTTATCGAAGTCAGACGAAATAGGTTCAAATATTATTGTGAGTAAAGATTATCGACAAATTTTTATCGTCGGTCATTTTGAATATGGCAAAGAAACGTTGGCACAAGAGTATTATCGTGATGTGGAAGCGAAAAAGAAAATACATATTCCTTTTAACTATTTTCCACAAGATGATCCAAGCAAAGAGCCAGTTTTAAAATGGCGTGCACATGCGAACTTGTTGTATCGAAACTGGTTGAATTATGTGTACCAATTAACGCCGTTCCATATTGAGGAAATTGCAAATATGAAAGAAGAAATCGGAACTTGTAAGAAAGAAGAACATGGATATGCGAAAGCATTTCGTAAATAAAGAAAAGACTGCGAAAGCAGTTTTTTTGTTTAAAATGGGTATCCGCTCTTTCGCTTTTAAAGCAAAGCGTGATATGATAATCAATAGAAATAAGAAGGTGAAAGAATGGACTACAGTGTAATTGTGTTAGCGGCTGGAAAAGGAAGTCGTACAAATTTAGACTACAATAAAGTTTTTTATCGTTTTCGTGATGGAATGATGTTACTAGAAAAGACAGTAAATGTTTTTTTGAAAGACGAGGAGTGCAAGCAAATCGTTGTTGTTACAACAGAAGAAGAAATCGATATTGTGAAAGAGAGCATAAACCATCCTAATATGACATTCGTATTTGGTGGAGAAACGCGCCAAGATAGTGTATACAACGGTTTACAAGTCGTATCGCAAGCGTTTGTGATGATTCATGATGGAGCGCGTTGTTTTGTCAGTGAGGAAGAAATCGTTCGCTGTAAACAAGCACTGGTTCATAATGATGCGTGTTTGTTGATGGTGCCTGTTATTGATACGATAAAACAAGTAAAAGATGGGTATGTGGTAAATACACCGCTTCGCAGTGAACTCTATGCTGCACAAACCCCACAGTGTTTTAAGACAAGTTTAATTCAATCATGTTATGAAAAAGCGAAACAACAAGGTGGAGTAGCGAGTGATGATGCTTCTTTGATGGAAGTGTTTAGCGATACGAAAATTAAGGTAGTTTGTGGGGAATACAGTAATAAAAAAGTAACAACAAAAGAAGATTTAGACTAAAAAATGAACAATTTGAAATAAAGGAAGCCTTTTCTTATTATAAATTAAGATAATGGCTTTCTTTTTTACTATATTTGGTTTAAAATAGTGATGTACAAAAAAATAGGAGGATTTTTATTATGGCATTAGTTTCAGCTACAGAAATGCTTAAAAAAGCACACGAAGGGCACTACGCAGTAGGGCAATTCAACATTAACAACTTAGAATGGACAAAAGAAATTTTATTAGCAGCACAAGAAGCAAACTCTCCAGTTATTCTTGGAGTTTCTGAAGGTGCAGGTAAATACATGACTGGTTACAAAACAGTTGTAGGTATGGTAAGCGCAATGGTAGATTCTTTAGGAATCACAGTACCAGTTGCATTACACTTAGACCATGGATCATTCGATGGAGCAAAAGCTTGTATCGAAGCTGGATTCTCTTCAATTATGTTTGATGGATCTCACTATCCAATCGAAGAAAACATCGCAAAATCAAAAGAAATTATCGAATACGCTCACGCTAGAGGAATTTCAGTTGAATGTGAAGTTGGTGGAATCGGTGGAGAAGAAGATGGTGTAACATCTTCTGGTGAAGTTGCGGATCCTCAAGAATGTAAAACAATCGCAGACTTAGGATGTGACTTCTTAGCTGCTGGTATTGGTAACATTCACGGTAAATACCCTGCTGATTGGGCTGGATTAAACTTTGAAGTATTAGGAAAAATCCAAGACGTTACAAATGGTTTACCATTAGTATTACACGGTGGTTCAGGTATTCCTGCTGACCAAATTGCAAAAGCAATTTCTTTAGGAGTTTCTAAAATTAATGTAAACACTGAGTTACAATTAGTATTTGCTGATGCAACTCGTCAATACATTGAAGCTGGAAAAGACAAAGAAGGAAAAGGATACGACCCTCGTAAATTATTAGCACCAGGTGCAAAAGCAATTAGAGAAAAAGTAACAGCTATGATGGCTGAATTTGGATCTACTGGAAAAGCTTAATTTAATCATAAGAAGAAACATCGATTGGTGTTTCTTTTTTTTGTTTCAATAATAATGTTTTTTACTATCTTTTTTTTCAAAAAGGAGGGTTTTTGTTAGTGATTTTGCGAATTCCCTATAAAAAGGGAAAATTTCTTTAAGTAGTTAATGAATAATTGTCAATTTTTTGATAAGATAGAATATGTGAAAAAGGAGTGTAAAGTGATGGATTACACAAATAAGGTAAAAGCAATGAATGAGCTTAAGCGAAATGTAAATGAGCGATGGCTTACAAAGGGTGTCTTAATTCTTGATCCAGACAACACCTACATTGATGAGGATGTTGAAATTGGAGAAGAAACGACGATTTATCCAAATGTTTTTTTATTAAAAGGTAGTAAAATTGGAAAGAATGTAACCATTCTTCCTAACTCTTATTTGTCAAATGCGATAATTAAGGATGGAGCTTGCATCGATTCTAGTAAAATTGTCGACAGTGAAGTAGGAGAAAATTCTGTAGTTGGACCGATGTCCCACTTGCGTAACCATACTTGCGTAGCGAGTGAAGTGCGTATTGGAAACTTTGTTGAGTTTAAAAATACAAACTTTGGTGATGGAAGTAAATGTGCCCACTTAACTTATGTTGGGGACAGTGATGTTGGTAAAAAAGTCAACTTTGGCTGTGGTGTCGTTACGGTAAACTACGATGGTAAAAACAAGTTTAGAACAGTCATTAAAGATGGTGCTTTCATTGGAAGTAATGTGAATTTAATCGCTCCGGTAACGGTGGGAGAAAATGCGTTATTGGCTGCGGGAAGTACAATTGATAAAAACATTGAGGATGGCGATATGGGTATCGCAAGAACACGTGTTGAAATCAAAAAAGGTTATGGACATAAATACAAGAATAAATAAAAATAAGGAGATCGTTAAAAATGGATAACAAGAGTGTAGTATTTGCGTTAACTTCAAGTGTGGAATTAGCGAAGGAAATGTGTGAGCATGCAGGTGTAGAATTAGGTAGTTGTGAAATTAAACACTTTGCAGATGGTGAAATTATTGTTGAGTTGGGTGAAAGTGTTCGTGGTAAAAATGTATACATCGTACAATCGACTTGTAGCCCAGTTTCAAGTAGTATTATGGAATTATTAATTGCGATTGATGCTTGTAAACGTGCAAGTGCAAAAAGTATTGCAGCGATTATTCCTTACTATGGTTATGCTAGACAAGACCGTAAAGCAAAACCAAGACAACCGATTACTTCAAAATTAGTCGCTGACTTATTAGAAAAAGCAGGAGCAAACCGTATTGTGACTTGTGAATTACATGCAACACAAATCCAAGGTTTCTTCAATATCCCTGCTGATGACATCAGTGCAATTTGTATTATTGGTAAATACTTAAGCGACAAAGGATTTAAAGATGACAACGTAGTAGTTGTATCACCTGACCATGGTGGAACAACACGTGCGCGTAAATTAGCGGAAGCATTGCATGCTCCACTAGCGATTATTGACAAACGTCGTCCAAAACCAAATGTGGCGGAAGCGATGAACTTAATTGGTGATGTAGAAGGTAAAAAAGCAATTATTATAGATGACATCGTTGATACTGCTGGAACATTGATGGCAGGAATCGATATGTTATACGATAAAGGAGCAACAGAAGTGTACACAGCTTGTGTGCATGGAGTATTGTCTGGTCCAGCTATCGAAAGAATTCAAAATTCCAAAATTGTTGAATTCATTTGTACAAACACAATTGATCAAAGCGAAAAAGCAGCACAATTAGACAAAATGACAGTGTTGAGTGTTGCAGAAGTATTATCTGCTGTATTGAATCAAATTGAAGAAGGAAAATCGTTAAGCGAAGTTATCCAAAGATTTAACGCTGAAATATAAAAAGTGAAACACGCAAATTGCGTGTTTTATTTTATGCGAAAACCATCTATAATGAAAGTAGAAGAACGGAGGTATGTCATGAATGAAAAAGTTGTGATTACCATAAGTCGTGAATATGGTAGTGGTGGTAGAGAAGTAGGACGTTTGTTAGCGGAAAAACTAAACATTCCCTTTTACGATAAGGAACTATTAAGTTATTTGGCAGAAGAGAGCGGTTTGGACCCTGTTTTATTTAAATCGGTGGATGCCAATGTCGGATTTGCGAATTTCTATTTTAATGATGGTGATGAGTTTAAGGTGGGTGCTTCTAGTTTGCGTGATTTGGGTACCTTAAGTGTGATTCAAAAAATTCAAAGTGTACAAGAAGTGTTGATTAAAAAACTAGCACAAGAATCTTGTGTTATTGTAGGGCGTTGTAGTAATTATATTTTACGCGAAGATCCTTATGTTATCGATGTTTTTGTAAGAGCGAATTTAGTGGATAAGAAAAAAAGAGCAGTGAACGAGTATGGAGAAGCGGTGGAAGGAATTAATGAGCGCTTGATGCAAGTAGATATGCGACGTGCAAAATACTATAATTATTTTTGTGATCGCATTTGGGGTAAAGCGAGTAATTATGACATGATTATTAACACGAGTCATTTATCTTTGGATGATGCTGCAGAAGTGATTTTAAAGATGGTACAGTTAAGAGACGTAAAAAAATAGCGATACATTCGCTATTTTTTTAAGATTGGACTTACTTTTTTATACGTGAAGTAAACAACAATGGAAGATAAGACACCTTTGATAATGTTGAATGGTAATACACCGATTACAATAAAGGTAAACAAATTATCGATTCCAGGATTGATGGCACTTCCCATTTCCACAAGTGCTTGTATATCCATCTTGAAGAAATAAGCGTATACCGGTAGTAAGACAAAATAATTTAATAAACAGGCAACGATACATAAGCTGATGACACCGATTCCCATACCGATGGCAGCGGCTTTTCTTGTTTTGTGTCGTTGGTAGTAAATACTAGCAGGTAAGACAAAGGACAATCCCATCACAAAGTTTGCGAATTCTCCTACCCCCATTGTCGCACTTCCATCCATTAGTAAATTTAATAGGATTTTCATCGCTTCTGTAATAATCGCTGCTACAGGTCCCAAGGCAAAACCAGCAAGCATGACAATGACTTCACTTAAATCCAATTCGTAAAATGGTGGAACAAAAGGTAAACTTGCTTTTAGTAACATGACAACTGCAGCTAAGGCAGCTAACATAGCACATTTTATCATTAATTGACTTTGTTTGTTTTTCATTTTTTCTATCCTTTCATAAAAAAATCCTGAGTCATGAAACTCAGGGTATCTACAAAAAAAGAATAAGCTTCTTCTTTCATCCAGACTTTACTGTCGCCACTGGAATTGCACCAGTTCAACCTTATCGGTTCGCGGGGTTTACCGCCGGTCGGGAATTACACCCTGCCCTGAAGATTACATTGTTATTATACGCAAGATTAGATTGGTATGCAAGAACAAATAAAAGGTAAAAACAGTAACTCCAGGTGTATTGAAGTTACTGTTTTTACTTTAAAAAGAAATTTAAAGGTTGAAGAGAGAGATTCAACAGACGAATAGTTTACATATTAATTAATAAGTATCCCTCTCTTCATAAGTTCGAATAATAAGGATTTAAGGGAATAATTATTAAGTTCGAACTAGAAAGAAACGCTTATGCCCAACCAAAAGAGTCCATTCGAAATAGTATTTTTGGGTAGACTTAGCCAGCTTTAAGCAGGACATAAGCATAAAAGGAAAGGAGTGGCAGTATCATCTCAA
The DNA here is from genome assembly GCA_964370395.1 of uncultured Erysipelotrichaceae bacterium. Lineage (GTDB taxonomy): Bacteria > Bacillota_I > Bacilli_A > Erysipelotrichales > Erysipelotrichaceae > JBGUVL01. Next base: position 57,941 of record CAYJIZ010000005.1, on the reverse strand, counting down.
CATTCTAAATATGGAGAATTTTGAAGACATAATGATTTTGGTTATTGGTATTTGCATATTTTGCCTACTGCCATCCATGGTTTTATTATAAATCTCCTTTTTTGTGCTAACAATCACAAAAATTCAAAAAAATGTGTACTATTCGACTTTTTTTGAATTGCATGCGTAAAATGCTATAATAGTAGATAATGAAAAGGGGGTAAGCAAAGTGGAAACGAAAAAATTAAATTGTTTAAACTTATTTGTGATCGGTTCTTTGTTTATCGCTCTTGGTATCTTTGTGTTGAATACATCAACGCTTATTTTAGATGCACTAGTGTATATTTTTGGATTTGCTTTTTTTGTTGTTGGTCTTTTTAAATTGGGACAAATCATATTACCTCTCAAAGAACACAAACAAAAAGCAATTCGTATATCAAATGCTTTGTTTCATTTGGCGATAGGTATCATCATTTTAATATTCCCTAACATGCCCATCTCGTTGTTTGCCTACTGTTTTGGGTTTTATGTATTAGCACTAGGATTGTCACATGGAATCAATTACTACTTATTACGCAAAGATAAGGTAAAAGGTCGACTAAAAGTATTGTTTGCGAGTATATGTTACTTGTTGTTTGCCTTCTTTCTAGGTTTGTTGCCTTATATTCATATCGGCATCATCATGAATGTAATTGCAGTGTATTTTATTATTTATGGTTGTTTCTACTATAAAGATCTTATTTCAGAGTTGTTGCCAAATACACGCAAAGACAAATTAAAACGACACATTCGTATTTCCTTACCGATTTTTCTACAAGCGTTATTACCGAAGTTTGTCTTAGATGAAGTGAATGCTTTTTTGGTTCCTAGCGATCAAAAAGTCATCGATGCTCGTAGTGATTTCTCACAATACAAAATCGAAGAAAAAGCAGACGTGGAGATTTTCATCCATGCCAGCAACAAAGGGTTTGGAAAAGTAGGTCATGTTGATATCTGTATTGATAATCAGTTTTTATCGTATGGAAACTACGATAGCGAAAGTGTGCGATGGGCAGAGTTAATCGGGGATGGTGTTTTAATTAATGCTTACAAAGAGGAATACATTCCTTTTGTGATTAAGGATAGTGAAAAGACGCTGTTTTGTTATGGATTAAAGTTGAATGCGCAACAAAAAGAAAAAGTGCGAAAACGGATGGAAGAAATCAAAACGATGTTGTATCCATGGCAAGTACCGAAGTACGAAAAGGATTTGCCTTATGCTGCACGTTTGCAACAAAGCTGTCCAGAAACGGGCTTTTATAAGTTTAAAAAAGGACGTTTTAAAACGTACTTTGTCGTAAAGACCAACTGTGTGCAGTTGGCAGACTATATCGTAGGTAGTGCAGGACTTGACATTTTAAACTTAAATGGAATTGTTACACCAGGAGCGTACTATGAATATTTGGATCGACAGTTTGCGATGAAAAACGATATGGTAATTTATAAAAAGATTTATAATTGATTTAAAAATACCGAAAATACGACTGAAAATGCCAAAGTGATGGGATTGTATTTGCATTTATCATAATTGTGTTACGATAGTAGCAAGAGAAAACAAGGAGAAATACCATGGAAATTAATTTTGGCCACATTGTATTTGATAAGGAGGAAAAGACTTTCACGATTGATAAGGGAAGTGTTGGAACGTATTCGTATTTGGAAATAAAATCAGCAAGAATCGTCTCAGAAGATAGTCATTATACAGAGCGAAGTGAGCCTTTCTCACACCAAGTGGTAGTAAGTCGCATCTTACAGACGATGCAGTTTTTCCCTAAGGATGTTTACATCGGTGTGGAAATTGTGATGAAAGACGAACGTAAGCTCTATGTGTACATCGAAGGTGAGGCGAGCCAATGCAATTCATTGGAGTGGCATGAGCAATTACGAGAAGCGGATGAAGTCATTGATTTTATTAAGAAAATTATCAAAAAGTATGGAAATGCATAATTAAATTTCATTAAAAGAGACCTTATTATTTTTAAAAATAGAGGTCTTTTTTAAAAGCGACAAACAAAAAACTTAAAAAGACAAAAAAGTAAGGGTTTTCTTCTTAAAATAATTTTGAAAGACATTGAAAAACAAGTTCATATCTAGTATTATTATCATGTATTAAAAAGCGTTTGTATAATCGTCGTGAGATGGTCGACAAGTTTCTACCCAGCGCCATATTGCTGGACTACAAGCGGTAATCTTATCTTCATAGATGATATGAAAGTATGAACGCTTTTTTTATTTGTAGGAGGGTAAGTGAAATGAACATTTTTATTTTTGAATATCATTCTTACAAAGTACAAAAGAATACGGCAATAGCGTAGTGGGGCATGAGTGCATTTTCACTACGAATTTTTTATTTTAGGAGGAGCGAAATATGAGTCTAGTAAGTATTGTTATGGGTAGTAAAAGTGACCTTCCAGTCATGGAAAACACTTGCGAAGTGTTAAAAGAATTTGGCATTTCTTATGAGGTGCGCGTATTAAGTGCACATCGTACGCCAGTAGAGGCACATGAGTTTGCGACTACATTAAAAGATCGTGGTGTAAAAGTTTGTATTGCAGCAGCAGGAGGCGCAGCGCATTTAGCTGGTGTGGTTGCGGGAAATACAACGTTGCCAGTCATTGGTGTTCCTATTCAAACAAGTGCATTGGGTGGTATGGATTCGTTATTATCAACAGTGCAAATGCCAAAAGGAATTCCTGTTGCTACAGTGGCAATTGGGAAAGCAGGAGCAGCGAATGCAGCTATTTTAGCGGCTCAGATTATTGCGACTAGCGATGAAGCGATGGCACAAAAAATGGTGGAATACAAAAAGAGTATGGCCGCTAAAATTATGGAAGACACATTTATTGAAACTTACGAAGGGAAATAGTAGATACGATGAACACAAGAGTATATGTACATAAAAAACAAGATTACCAAGTAGAGAGTTTTTCGCTACTACAAGAAATTCGTACTAATTTAGCAATCAAAGGAGTAAGCGATGTTACTCTTTACAATGTGTATGATATTTTTAATGCGGATGAAAGTGATATCGTCCTATTAAAAACAAAAGTGTTATCGGAAGTAGTCACAGATGAAGTATACGATAACCTTGATTTAGTAAACAAAACATACATTGCTTACGAAAGCTTACCGGGACAATTTGACCAAAGAAGCGATGCAGCACAAGAGTGTTTGATGCTTTTAAACAACAAACAAGATGTGATTGTGAAAAGTGGAAGAATTGTTGTGTTAGAAGGTAATGTAAGCGAAGAAGAAGTATTGAAGATAAAAAAATATTTAATTAATCCAGTGGAAATGCGTGAGAAAGACTTAAGCGTATTAGTGTTGAATGAAGATGTGGACATTGAACCAGTGGAAATAGTAAATGGATTTATTACCTTAAGTGAAGAAGAAATCAAAGCGTACCGTGAAAAAGAAGGATTGGCGATGACTAACCAAGACCTTGCTTTTATTCAAAAGTACTTTAAAGAGGAAGAAAAGCGTGATCCTAGTATTACGGAAATTAAAGTATTGGATACGTATTGGTCGGATCACTGTCGTCATACGACATTTGAAACGGTATTGTCGAATGTGACAATTGAAAAAGGTAAGTTTAGTGAAAAGATTCAAGAAGCATATGAATTATTTTTGGACTTACACAAAAAAGCAAACAAACCAGACAAACCGATTACGTTAATGAATATGGCTACAATCGGGGGAAAATACTTACGCAAAGAAGGATATCTTGATGATATGGAAATCAGTGATGAAATCAATGCGTGTAGTATTGAAATTAAAGTGGATGTCAATGGGGTAGAAGAAGATTGGTTATTGATGTTTAAAAATGAAACACATAATCATCCTACGGAAATCGAACCATTTGGGGGAGCGAGTACGTGTATTGGGGGAGCCATTCGTGACCCGCTTTCAGGACGTAGCTATGTATACCAAGCAATGCGTATTACAGGAGCGGCAGACATCACAAAACCGATGGAACAAACGATGCCTAATAAATTAGCGCAAAGTATTATTTCGAAAACGGCAGCACATGGGTATTCTTCTTATGGTAACCAAATTGGGTTAGCGACAACCTATGTAAAAGAAATTTTTAATGAAGGGTATGTTGCGAAACGTATGGAAGTAGGAGCTGTAGTAGGGGCTGCACCAAAAGCGAATGTCATTCGTAAAAAGCCACAGGCTGGTGACATCGTTGTATTACTAGGTGGAGCAACAGGTCGTGATGGAGTTGGTGGAGCAACAGGTTCTAGTAAAGAACACAACGAAACTTCATTGACGAAATGTAGCAGTGAAGTACAAAAAGGAAACGCACCGATGGAACGTCGTATCCAACGTTTGTTCCGTAACCCAGAATGTACAAAACTAATTAAGAAAAGCAATGACTTTGGAGCTGGTGGAGTGAGCGTGGCGATTGGTGAATTAGCCGATGGGATTTATGTGAACTTAGATAAAGTACCAGTAAAATATGCAGGATTAAATGGAACAGAATTAGCTATTTCGGAATCACAAGAACGTATGGCTTGTGTTATTGAAGAAAAAGATTACGAAGCATTCCAACAATATGCTTACGAAGAAAACTTAGCAACAACAATTGTTGCGACAGTAACAGAGTCACCACGTTTGGTATTAGAATTCAAGGGACAAAAGATTGTGGATATTGCACGTTCTTTCTTGGATACCAATGGGGTGAGAACAAGCCAAGATGTTGTGATTGAAGATTATACAGAAACGATGAAAAATCCATTTGTAAGTGGTGAGAAATGCGATATCATTACAAACTTACAAAAAGAAAACGTAGCATCACAACGTGGACTAGTGGAAATGTTTGATGCAACGATTGGAAAAAGTACAGTACTTATGCCATTTGGTGGGAAGTACCAACTAAGTGAAGAAGAAGTGAGTGTACAAAAATTGCCAGTGTTTGGAACAACGAACACAGCAAGTGCATTGGCGTATGGGTACCACCCAGAAGTGAGTTTGTATTCGCCTTATTTAGGAGGAGCTTACAGTGTGGTAGAAGCGTTAGCGAAATTAGTAGCGAGTGGTTGTAGCTATGAAAAAGCACGTTTGACTTGCCAAGAGTATTTTGAGCGTTTAAACCAAGATGCAAGCGCATGGGGAAAACCAACCCAAGCTTTATTAGGGTTAATTGAAGCACAAAATGAATTTAAGACACCAGCAATTGGTGGAAAAGATAGTATGAGTGGAACTTACAAAGACATTAAAGTGCCACCGACATTAATTACGTTTGCGATTACTACGGAAAATGTAGATAACATTATTTCAAGTGATTTAAAAGATATGGATCATTATTTGTATTTGGTGAAACACCAAGTGAACGATGACTATACACCTAACTATGAATGCTTACGTAATAACTTTAAGAAAGTGAAAGAACTTGTGGATAACAAAACGATTGTCAGTGCTTATACACTGAAATTTGGAGGGTTATCAGAAGCATTAGCAAAAATGAGTTTCGGTAATAAAATCGGAGTAAAAGTAACAACAAACGAAGATTTGTATGCCTTAAGTATTGGTAGCATGGTTGTGGAATCAACATGTGAAATCGGTGCGGTTGACTTTATTCCATTAGGAAAAACAACAGTGGACCAAACTCTTCACATCAATGATCAAATCATTGCGATCGACGATGCGATTGCAGCATGGGAAAAAAGATATGCTTCGATTTATCCAACAACAGTGGATAATGATGAAAAAGCAATCTCAACACCAACCTTTGAAAGTGATAGCAAAGCGAAAGCGAGCAATAGCGTAGACAAAGTAAAAGTAATCATTCCTGTTTTCCCAGGAAATAACTGTGAGTACGATTGCAAACAAGCATTTGAACGCGCTGGAGCAGAAGCAGAAATTTATGTGTTTAATAACTTAAATGTGGATGCGACAAGAAGATCACTAAAAGAATTAAGTGAAAAGATTGCCAATGCGCAAATCTTAATGATTCCAGGTGGATTCTCAAGTGGGGATGAACCAGATGGAAGTGGTAAGTTTATTGCGAATGTATTAAGCAATGAACTAGTAAATAATGCAGTGCAGACATTGTTGGCAAACGATGGGTTGATTCTTGGTATTTGTAATGGATTCCAAGCATTGATTAAGTCAGGATTGTTGCCATATGGAGACATTAAAAAATTGAGTGAAGATTCACCGACGTTATTTAGAAATAACATTAACCGTCATATCTCACATATCGCAAGCACGCGTGTTACAAGTAATATGTCACCATGGTTAGCAAGCTTTCATGTACAAGATGTACACCATATCGCAATGTCACATGGAGAAGGTAAATTTGTTGTGAGCGATGAAGTAGCGCAACAATTATTTGAAAATGGACAAGTGGCGACACAATATGTTGATTTAGAAGGAAATCCAACAATGAATGGACAATTCAATCTAAATGGTAGTAGTTATGCGATTGAAGGTATCACAAGTGCGGATGGAAGAATTTTTGGAAAGATGGGACACAGTGAACGTTACGAAGATGGATTGTTTAAAAACATCTATGGTGAAAAACTACAAGATATCTTCCAAAACGGTGTCGATTATTTTAAGAAATAGTGCATACTAGCACAGTGTAATAAAAGTATGGAAACAATGAAGGAGAATAAGGATGAAACCATTGTACGAAGGAAAAGCAAAACAAGTTTTTGAAACAGAAAACCCAAATGAATATTTGATTCATTACAAAGATGATGCAACAGCAGGAAATGGTGTAAAACACGATGAGTTTGCTGGAAAAGGTGTATTAAATAACACCATTTCTTGTATTATTTTTGAAATGTTAGAAGAAGCAGGAATCAAAACACACATGATCGAAAAATTAAACGATCGTGATGTACGTGTTAAAAAAGTGGAGATTTTCCCTTTAGAAGTAATCATTCGTAATATTACGACAGGTTCATTTTGCAAACGTTTAGGAGCACCAGAAGGAATCGTATTAGAAACCCCAATCTTTGAATTGAGTTACAAGAACGATGATTTTGGAGATCCACTAATCAATGATGACCATGCGGTTGCATTGAACTTAGCGAACCGTGAAGAGTTGGCTTACATTAGAGAAACAACGTTAAAAATTAATGATTTATTAAAAGCGTTCTTCTTGAAATTCAACTTAAAATTAGTTGATTTCAAAATTGAGTTTGGAAAAACAAGCGATGGAGAAATTTTATTAGCGGATGAAATTTCACCAGATTCATGTCGTTTATGGGATGTGGAAACAAACCAAAAATACGATAAAGATGTATTCCGCCAAGATATTGGGGATTTAATTGAAACATACAAAGCTGTATTAGCACGTATGCAAAAGTAGAATAAGCACAAATAGAGGAGGAAGATGACATGAGCGATAAATATAGAGAAGCCGGAGTCGATTTAGAAGCGGGGTACGAGTCAGTACGTCTAATCAAATCACATGTGGCACGTACCCAAATCAAAGGTTCGATTGATTCATTAGGAAGTTTTGGTGGAATGTTTGATTTAAGTATGTTGAATATGAAAGAACCAGTGTTGGTTTCAGGAACAGATGGTGTTGGAACGAAACTGATGTTGGCATTTGATGTGGACAAACACGACACGATTGGAATTGATGCGGTAGCGATGTGTGTAAACGATGTTTTAGTACAAGGAGCTATGCCTATTTTCTTCCTTGATTACATTGCAGTAGGAAAAAATCACCCTCACCAAATTGAACAAATTGTAAAAGGTGTTGCGGATGGTTGTGTGCAAAGTGAATGTGCTTTGATTGGTGGAGAAACAGCAGAAATGCCAGATATGTACCAAGATGGGCACTATGATATTGCCGGATTCTGTGTAGGCGCAGTGGAAAAAAGCAAGTTATTGGATGGAAGCAACATTGCGGCAGGACAAGTATTAATTGGATTGCCTTCAAGTGGATGCCACTCTAATGGATTTTCATTAATTCGTAAAGTGCTATTCAAAGATGGTAAATTAGACAGTAAAAAAGTTTACGAAGGGTTTGATAAACCATTAGGAGAAGTGTTGTTAACACCGACTAAAATTTATGTAAAAGCAATCAAACACTTATTAAGTAATCAAGTTGACATCAAAGGGATGTCACATATTACAGGTGGTGGATTTTATGAAAATGTACCAAGAATGTTGAAAGAAGGATTAGGAGTAAGCATCGATGCGACTGCGTTCCCTACACCTGAAGTATTTAAGTTAATCCAAAAAACAGGAAATATCCCAGCAAAAGAAATGTACAATGTCTTTAATATGGGAATTGGATTTATGATGGCAGTCAACAAAGAAGACGTACAAAAAGTACAAGCATTGCTTCATGAGATTGGTGAGCCTTCGTATGTGATCGGTCAAGTTAGCGATAGTGGTAGTGTGGATTTAACATGGTAAACATTGCGATTTTTGCGAGTGGAAGTGGAACAAACTTCGAAAATATCGCAAAAGCCAACATCAAAGACTGTGCGATCAAAGTGTTGATCACAGATAAAAAATGCAAAGCGATCGATCGTGCAAAAGCGCTTGGCATACCTTATGTGTATGTGAATCCAAAAGCGTTTGAAAGCAAAGAAGAATACGAGACAAAAGTGAATGAGTATTTAGTGAAACACGATGTTGAGTATATCGTGTTGGCAGGGTACATGCGTTTTATCGGTAAGGTTTTATTAGAAAACTATCCAGATAAAATCATTAATATTCATCCTGCTTATTTGCCTAACTTTCCAGGTGCACATGGAATTCAAGATGCATTTGATGCGAAAGTGAGTGAAACAGGAGTTACTATTCACTATGTTGACGAAGGTGTCGACACAGGGAAAATCATTCATCAAGAAAAGATAACAATTGATCCCACTTGGGATTTAGCGACATTAGAACAACATGTCCATGCATTAGAATACAAGATGTATCCTGAAGTATTGGCTAAATTATGTGAGGAGAACAGTAAATGAAACGTGCTTTAATAAGTGTATCAGATAAGACAGGTTTAATTCCTTTTGCACAACAATTACGTGAATTAGGATACGAAATTATTTCAACAGGAGGAACGAAACGTTCCTTAGAAGAAGCGGGTATCGAAACGATTTCAATTAGTGATATTACGCATTTTCCTGAAATTATGGATGGGCGTGTAAAAACATTACATCCAAATGTACATGGGGCATTGCTTTGTGTAAGAGACAATCCAGATCATGTGAAACAATTAGAAGAATTGAACATTGATTACATCGATATGGTTGTTGTGAACTTATACCCATTTAAAGAAACGATTTTAAAAGAAGGGGTAAGCCATGAAGAAATCATTGAGAACATCGACATCGGTGGACCTAGTATGCTTCGTAGTGCTTCAAAAAACTACCAATCGATTCCCGTTATCGTTGATCCTAAGGACTACGATAGCGTAATTAGTGAATTAAAAGAAAATGGCGATACTTGTCTTGTGACAAGAGAATTCTTAGCTGCGAAAGTGTTTCGTCACACAGCAGCGTACGATACGTTAATCGCACAATATTTAACGAATAAAACAGGCGATAAATTCCCTGAAAATTATACGGTTACCTTTGAAAAGGTACAAGATTTACGTTATGGAGAAAACCCACATCAAGATGCTGCGTTCTATAAAACGTACAATCCAAAATACAGTATCGCAAATGCGAAACAGTTGCATGGAAAAGAGCTATCTTACAACAACATTCAAGATGCGAATGCTTGTATTGAAGTAGTAAAAGACTTTAGCGAACCTTGTGCGGTTGGGATGAAACATATGAACCCTTGTGGAGTAGGAATCGGTAATACGATTGAAGAAGCATGGGACAAAGCGTTTGAAGCAGATCCGACTTCTATTTTTGGTGGAATCGTATCATTTAATCGTGAAGTGGACAAAGCTACGGCAGAAAAATTATCGAAGATTTTCTTAGAAATCATCATTGCGCCTAGCTATACTGAAGAAGCATTTGCGATTTTAAGCCAAAAGAAAAACATCCGTTTACTACAATTGGACACAACATTAGAAGTGAACAACAAGTTAAAGGTAACGAATGTTAACGATGGTATCTTAGTACAAGATGCTGATATTGAAGAGATTCGTGTTGCGGACTTTACGTACCCAACAGATCGCAAACCGAGTGAAGAAGAAATGAAACAATTATTAATGGCATGGAAAGTGGTAAAACACGTGAAATCGAATGCGATTGTTTTAGTTAAAGACGATATGACAGTTGGTGTAGGAGCTGGGCAGATGAACCGTGTAGGATCGGTTGCTATTGCGATTGCACAAGCAAAAGAAAAAAGCAAAGGAAGCGTAATGGGTAGTGATGCTTTCTTCCCGATGGGGGATAGTGTGGAAACTGCAGCACAGGCTGGAGTATGTGCGATTATTCAACCAGGAGGAAGCATTAAAGATCAAGAATCCATCGATGCATGTAACAAGCATGGTATCGCTATGGTATTCACAGGAAAACGTCATTTTAAACACTAGTGATAGAAAATACGAGACAAAACGTAACTATCATAAAATAGGAGGAAAGCAATGAGTGGATTTTTTGGAGTAGCTTCTAAGAAAAGTTGTGTATTGGATTTGTTTTTTGGAGTGGATTACCATTCGCATTTAGGAACGCGCCGTGGGGGAATGGCAGTGCATGGACCTGCTGGGTTTCGTCGTGCTATCCACAATATTGAAAATACGCCATTTCGTACGAAGTTTGATAAAGATTTAGAGAAATTAGATGGAAATTTAGGAATTGGTTGTATTTCTGATAACGAGGCACAACCATTATTGATGCAATCGCATTTGGGTTCTTTTGCGATTACAACAGTAGGACGTATTAACAATCTTCATGAATTAAAAGAAGAGTGTTTCGCAAAAGGGATGACACATTTCTTAGAGATGAGCAGTGGAGAAATCAATCCAACGGAATTAGTCGCTGCCTTAATTAACCAAAAAGATAATTTGGTTGATGGGATTCGTTATGTGCAAGAGCGCGTAGAAGGTAGTATGAGTATTTTACTTATGACAAGCGATGGGATTTTTGCAGCGCGTGATAAAGTAGGTCGTACACCAGTGATTATCGGAGAAAAAGAAGATGGGTATTGTGCTACTTTTGAAAGTAGTGCCTTTCTTAACCTAGGGTACCATCACTATCGTGATTTGGGACCTGGAGAAATTGTCTTTATGACACCTACTTTAATTGAAGTGAAACAAAAACCATCGGAACATATGAAAATTTGTTCCTTCTTATGGGTATACTATGGATACCCTACTTCAACTTATGAAGGAATCAATGTGGAGTGCATGCGTAATCGTTGTGGTGAACTGTTAGCGCGACGTGATGATGCGAAACCAGACAGTGTGGCAGGTGTGCCAGATTCAGGAATTGCTCATGCTGTGGGGTATGCAAATGTGACAGGGCTTCCTTATGCGCGTCCATTTATTAAATATACGCCAACTTGGCCACGTTCGTTTATGCCGACAAACCAAGGACAACGTAATATGATTGCGAAGATGAAATTAATTCCAGTACAAGAAAAAATCAAAGACAAGAGTTTGTTGCTGATTGATGATTCGATTGTGCGTGGAACACAATTAGGAGAAACAACTGATTTCTTATATGAAAGTGGAGCAAAGGAAGTACATGTACGTCCTGCTTGTCCACCGATTATGTTTGGGTGTAAGTATTTGAACTTCTCACGCTCTAGTTCAGAAATGGACTTGATTACACGTCGTGTTATTCAAAAATTAGAGGGTGATGATGTGTCACAAGAAGTACTAAAAGAATACGCTGATCCAGATAGCGAACGTTATGCGAATATGTGTGAAGAAATTAGAAAACGTTCGAAATTCACAAGTTTACGTTACCACCGTTTGGATGATATGATTGAATCCATCGGAATTGAAAAATGCAAACTGTGTACGTACTGTTGGGATGGAAGAGAATAAACAAACAGTATAAGAAGTGATGCAAACAAAAGTGGATCTACTATCAATACAGAAATGTATGGAAAGTGTGACCACTTTTTTGTTTTGTGATTTTTGTAGAAAGAAAAAGTAATCACACTTTGTTTAAATTGTATTTTATTATTTTAATTAGAAGCGATGGCAAGGTCGCTTCTTTTCTTTATGTAATAAAAGGTGGCAAAAGGATAGTCAATAATTATAAGTATGATTTTGTTTATTTATCATATAAACGTTTTCATCACTATATTTTTATAGAGTTAGAATAAAATGGTTATATTTGTAGGTGACACTTCTTGAAAAGTGAAATACGTTCATTTTGTTGTTTTTTATACACAATATAATGACAATTTTTGACATTTATACATTGTTTTACCTTTCTTTTTATCCTACTATATAAGTAGTGAGAGTCGTTGTAGAAGTATTTCTATCGAGGAAAATTAAAAAAGCATACTTTGAAGTGAGACAAATAAGTAATGGATAAAACTAGGGAGGATCGGTAAGTATGAAAAAAATACAGAGATTGGGGAACAAAGGGTTTGTGATTTTGTTGGTAGTAGTTATGGGATTTTCATTTTTACCATTACAAGTAAAAGCCGACGTGACACCAACACCAACTGCAAAAACAATGATGTTGTGGAATGAGGATACAAAGCAATTGTTGAATCCACCAGCATATGAAGGTGATAAAGATTGGGTTGGAAACAAAGTATATTGGGGAGATACTTCGAAGGTAGAAGAAGCATCAAAAAAAGAACCGATGAAATGGGATATTCTAAACACAAAAGAAACAGGTTTTGATGAAAACAAAAAAGAAGCAATGTTGTTATTTTATACAGGTGATTTAGGTAAAACACAGTTTAATCCCGAGGTTTATGATAATTACGATGATAGTGCATTAAATAACCATATAAAGACAAGAATGAAATTATCACTGAGTAGTCAAGAAGAAAATGCAACGTTGGTAAGTAGCAAAGATGAAGTCCATCAAGTAGGGTCTTTAACATTTAATTATCAAGACAAGTTCAGTGGGAAAAAGTGGTTTGCTCCAACTGCGAAAATGATTAGTACAAGCAATTATGGATTTTTGGCTAGTGATAGTAATACAAAAAGTAGAGACTATGATGATTACTATTGGTTATCTGGGACGAGTGTAGGAACTACCCTTGTTGCAGGTAGTGTGGGAACTCCAGGAAACCTTTACTTTTATAATGTCAAATATCCTATTAGTGTGAGAGTTGCAACGAACCTAAGGTCAGAATCGATACTCTTTGTATCGAATGCCGAAGGCATAAAGGGTTCTACATCGGTAGCGATAAGTGATAATAAAAATGGGGAATATAAGTTAACGTTAAAAGACGGTAATCAATCAACTCCGATCATTACAAATATAGAAAGAAACGGAAATACGGTAAGCTTTGATTATGATAATGTAACAATAGGAGAAAACCAAAAATTATCTATGATTATTACTGATAAAGATGGGAAACAAATCATTCAATATGGTGTCATTGAAGATGTGAAAAAGATTGGGAGTGGAAGTAGTTCTATTACACTTCCAAAAGAATTTGATCAAAATGAATACCAGTTACAATTCTTCAGTGAACAATGTAATGGTGATTTTAAAACAGATTATGCTAGTGAATTAATGAAAGCTCCTGCTATCCCAGTTGCGAAATATAGTGTGAAAGTAACAAGTGGAAGTGCGGATGTGAATGAATCTGAGGTAGCGAAAACAGTTACTATCGTAGCAAATTCAGCACCGACGGGACAACATTTTAAAGAGTGGCAAGTAATAAAAGGTGAGGTAACATTAGCAGATGCGAAACAAGCAACAACAACTTTCACAATGCCGAATACAGACGTAGAAGTAAGTGCTGTATATGAAGATAATGATAATGTGAAAGTGATGAAAGCGAAAAAGTTAACACAAAAAGCATTAGACAGTGTGATAGTGGGTAATAATACAACGAAAGAAGATATTGAACAACAAATCAAAAAAGCGATAAGTAGTATACCGGGCGTAAGTGTGAGTCTTAAAGGTGAGTTAACACTGCAAAAAGCAACGTGGTTGAAGACGGGTTCTTTTAAAGGCATGATGAGCTTAAAGTGTGGCAATGAAATAGAGGAAGTAGAAGTAAACAAAACAATACAACGAATCAAACCAATTGTGTACTCTGTGAAAGAGAGTGGTACATATATATGGAATAAAAATAGTGAAGAGGGATTAATCATTACGATTGATGCTACTATTAGTAAGTTTCAAGATGTGAGGATTGATGAACAACAACTTGATAAAGCTATGTATTCAACAAAATCGGGAAGTACAATTATCAACATTAAGAATGAATATTTAAAAACACTGTCCGTAGGAAATCATGAAATGCTTGTGCTATTTGATGATGGGTATAGTGTAGTATCATTTACACTACAAGATAAGAATGTAGAAACAGCGGATACAACACAAACTGGAATGTGGATGGTAATGGGAATGATTTCATTAAGTTGTATGATTGTGATAATGAATCGAAAATTAAAAAGGAAATAGGAAATAAAGAAGCGAAATGTTATTGAAAACAATATCGCTTCTTTTTATTTATAAGCAGAAATAATGTTAAGAAAATGTAAATAATAAAAATTTATACATCAATTAGTTTTTCTTTGGTTTACTTTTTAAAAAAAGAGAGTAAAATAAGAGATTATAGTTTAAAAATAAAGGGGGTTAGAAAGATGCCGATGAATGTTTTATCCATTGTCCAAACAACGGGTTATTGCCGTTTAACAATGCACGATATAATGAATAAAAAAAGAATAAAGCAAATCGCTTATGTTTCTAACTCTAGTATTAGAATAGAACCGAACACCGATTTTACCTAAGGATAAAAATAAAAAGAATGACTTCTCTTAAAACCTTTGTTTTTAACGCGTTAAAACACGAGGTGTTTTTGTGCGTTAGAAACATTTGAAAAGCTTTCTATCTACTTTGTTTAGGAGTATAATCAAGGTATGTAGAAAACGACAATTTTGCAATTGAAAAAGCACTTGTGAGTAAAGTGCATTTCGTAGTATCCAAAGGAGTGCGAAATAAAGTTTACGCGAGTGTGATAAAGGAGGAATTGATTTGAGTGAAATGATAAAAGAAGCGATGGAGCTTGATCGTAAAGCACGTGAAGAAGTAGAAGCGGCAGAAGCGAAAAAGAGTAATATCCATGAGTTGCTTCGTGAACGAAAAGAAAAAATTCATAATGACTATATGAGCGACGTGGAAGAAAAAGTAAAGACGTATATTGAAAAACAAGAAGCGGGTTTAAAGTTATTACAAGAAGAGAATGATAAACAACTTCAAGATGCGCAAGAAAACTTAGAAAAGCGTTATGAAAGTGAACATGAAAAATGGGTTGAAGCGATTGTGAATAACGTGATTGCTACGCAAGATTAGAAAGCGAGTTGATGTTATGCTTTTTGCCAATAACGCTTTATCAACGAAAGCGAAATCGATGTATGGTAGGCGTTTGACTGAAAAGGACTACCAAGAGTTATTAAGGAAAAGAACCGTAAGTGAAATTGCGACTTATTTAAAAAATGAAACGGATTACGAAGGTGTTTTAAGAGATGTACACGAGAAGACGATTCATCGTGGACAATTAGAGGCATTATTAAAAAGAGATAGTTTTATTCGTCGGCAGAAGTTACTTCGCTATGCAGACCTAAGACATGATAAGTATTACCGATACAGTATTTGTTTGGAAGAGATAGAGCAAATTTTAAATTGTATTCGTTCTATATTAGCCAATGATTTTACTGGGTTTGTAAGTGACTTACCATTGTTTATGAGTCCTTATATGAGTTTTGATTTAGCGAAGCTATTAGGTGTAAAAAGTATTGAGGACTTACAAAAAGTACTCAAAGATACGATGTACTATGAACCATTAAAAGCGTGTTTCAATGAAAAGAGCATTGATTATGCGAAATGTGAGATGGCATTGAAGCGATTCTTTTATGAGAACCAACGTTATGTTATTTCGAAAAAGTTTCATGGGAAATTAAAGAAAGATATTCAACAAGTGTTTGATACCCAAATGGAATTAGAAAACATATGTAAGATTTATCGTATGAAAGAATATTTTCATGCGGACAAAGAGAGCATACGTAAAAATTTAATCGATGTGAAAGTACGATTGAAGAAAGACGATCTGGAACAGTTGTTGGATGCGAAGTCAGGAGAAGAAGTATTGAAGAAGTTAGAAACTTCTCCATATAAGATGTATACGGACAATAATGACTTTGTTTATATTGAATATTATTGTACGAAGATACGATATTATTTAGGGAAACGCTTTATGCATTTTTCCAATAGTGCACCTTTGGTGTACTTGACGTATTTTACGATGGATAGTATTGAAGTAGAAAATATTATTAATATTATTGAAGGAATACGTTATGGTGTAGCACCAGAAAAAATTGAAAGTTTATTAATTTATTAAAGTAAGGAGGATTGTTATGGCAATTGAAAAAATGCGACTTGTTAGCATTACTTCAGATTTAGAGCATATGAATGAAGTATTGTCTCGTTTCATTACTTTGTCTAATTTTCATCCCGAACCAGCTGGTAAATTTGTGGATCGTGTGCATGGTTTAACATGTTTGAATGATCCTAACCCCTATGAAGATATGATTAGCCAAATCAAAGATATGGCTGCGCAAATGGGGCATGAGCTAGTGTTTCAGGATGTGAAGATAGAAGAAGAGGTAATGCGTGATAACTTACATGCTTTAGAAGAAGTAGCAGACAAGTACAAGCAAGCGCTTAGTGTAAAAAAAGAATTGGAAGATCTGATTCAAGAAAATAAAGATGCGATGACGCAGATGGAAAACTTGGAAGGATTGGATATCAGTTTGGATGATATCTTCTCTTGTCGTTATATTAAAGTTCGTTTTGGAAGATTACCTTTGGATAGTGTAGAAAAATTAAGGTACTACAACAAGCCTTATATCTTCCGTTCATTTAATAAGGATAGTGTGTACAGTTGGTGTATGTATATGACAACACCGAGGTACGAAGGAGAAGTAGACAATATGTTCTCTTCGCTATACTTTGAAAGAATTCGTATTCCTGAGTTCGTACATGGTGAACCAGAAAAAGCGATTGAAAACTTAACAAGAGAAATTGAAGATGACCAACATCAACTTAATCATGTTGATGACGTAATGAATAGTATTGTTTCCGAAAATGCGAAAAAGCTAAATACGACATATAGTATTTTATATAAGCTAAATACCATTTTCGAGGCACGCAAGTTTGTTGTGTGCTTAGGTGAAAGATTCTCGATAACTGGATTCGTGGCGAAAAGCGATGTCAGCGATGTAATGGATGTCTATAAAGATATGAAGAATGATGTAGAAATTGAAGATAGGCCTCCACATAGTGACAAACGTTTAACTCCACCTACGAAGTTAAAGAACGGGTGGTTGACCAGGCCCTTCTCATTCTTCGTAGAAATGTATGGGGTTCCTGCTTATGAGGATATTGATCCTACCCCGTTTGTAGCGATTTCTTATTTGTTATTGTTTGGAATCATGTTTGGTGATTTGGGACAAGGATTGCTACTTTCGTTAGTTGGATTTATTATTTATCGTAAAAAAGGTTGGGCACTTGCCGCTATCGCACAAAGAATTGGTGTGATGAGTGCTTTCTTTGGGGTTATTTATGGTTCGGTATTTGGAAATGAAGAACTATTGAATCCATTCTACCAAAGTGTGTTCAACTTAGAAGGCAAACCGATCGAAGTATTGGATGCGAACTTTACGATGACACTGTTAATGGCAGCAGTCGCAATTGGTGTCGTACTAATTTGTACGTGTATCATCTTAAATATTGTGATTCAATTACGCCGTAAAAATTATGGAGAAGCGTTCTTCTCCCATAATGGGGTGGCAGGATTTGTGTTTTATACATCTATTATTATCGGTGTAGCTGCAATGTTGAGTGGTTACTCTGTGTTTAGTTTGTGGTATGTGATACTACTTATCGTAGTACCATTGCTACTTGTGTTCTTAAAAGAACCGATTAGTCATAAGTTAGCCAAGAAACAATTATTCCCAGAAGGGTTTGGTAGTTTCTTTATGGAAAACTTCTTTGAACTATTTGAAGTGATATTAAGTTATGTTTCCAACACGATGTCCTTTTTAAGGGTTGGGGGATTTGTATTGTCCCATGCGGGGATGATGTTAGTGGTTATGACGCTAGCAGAAATGGTTGGCCCTTCCTTTAGTTGGCTTGTGATTATATTTGGAAATGTATTTGTTATGTGTATGGAAGGATTGATTGTAGGTATCCAAGTATTGCGTTTGGAATTCTATGAACAATTCTCACGTTATTTCGATGGAAAAGGGATTCCTTTTGAATCCATCGAATCAAAATAAACTATGATCAAAAAGGAGAAATGAATTATGTTAACAGTATTAGAAATTATTGTACCAGCTTTGGTAATCGGGTTAATTTTATTGCCTGTTGTAAATGTATTTAGAGGGAAAACGTCAGCTCGTTCAGCGAAAATTCGTTTGGCGACACACGTTGCGTTATTTGCTGCAGTAGTAGCAGGAACATTATTTTTAGAATTACAAAGTGCACATGCAGCAACACAAACGGCTGCTACTAATTCTATTTTAGGAACAAATGCACAAGGTATGGGATTCTTATCTGCTGCATTAGCAACTGGATTGGGTTCATTAGGAGCTGGTATTGCGGTAGCAGCGGCAGCACCTGCTGCCATTGGTGCATTCTCAGAAAATGGTAAAAACTTTGGTAAAGCACTTATCTTCGTTGCGATGGGTGAAGGGGTTGCCATTTATGGTCTTTTGATTTCCATCCTTATCATTAATAAACTTTAAGATATGAAAATGTATCTTATCAGTGATAACATCGATACACAGATGGGGTTACGCTTAGCAGGCATTGAAGGTGTCGTTGTACACGAACGCCATGAAGTGCTTGTGGAATTGGAAAAAGCGTTGCATATGGAAGATGTTGCCGTTGTCTTAATGACAACGAAGATTATCGAACTGTGTCCTGATGTTATTTCGGAAATTAAGTTGAAACAACAAAAACCGCTGGTAGTAGAAATTCCAGATCGTCATGGGAGCGCCAAAATTGGGGAAACGATTGACAAGTATGTGAGTGAAGCTATCGGGGTAAAACTATAGAGGTGAAATCGATGGACAACCAAACAAATGTACTAGGCTACTTCAAACAAGAAATTGAACAAATTTCTAAGAAAGAGAAGGATGCTGTGTTGGTGGAAGTAGATGGTATTATTTCCACAGCAGTGAAAGAGTACCAAGAGAATGCAAAAAGAGAAAGTGAATATGCGTATTTAAAAAAGGTGAGCGAAGCTAATAATACGTTATCTCGTAATATTGCAAAGCAAAATGAGATGAAAAATAGCAAGATTAATGAAATGCGTCAACGTATCGCAGATTCTGTTTTTGCGCAAGCGAAAGAGAAGTTAGAAGCGTATACAAAACAAAAAGCATACCAAGAACACTTGCTTGCTTCTTTGCGTAAAGTGAAAGAAGCGATGGATGTAGAAGGAGCGATCCTTTCTTTAAATGCGCAAGATATGCGTTTAGAAAAAGAAATAAAAGAAGTGATGGGGAGTGCTTGCACAATCCAAGAGAAACCACAGATTGGTGGTTTTGTATTAGAAAATAAGAAAGCTGGTGTGATAGTTGACGAATCGTTTGATTCTTTGCTTGAGGATCAGAGAGACTGGTTCTATCAAAATTCAGGATTGATCGTGAAATAGTAGAAACAGTAGAAGAGGTGATAAATGTGAATGAAAATGTAGTTTATTCAATCAATGGTCCCGTTATAAAAGTAAGAAATGCGACAGCTTTTTCCATGATGGAGATGGTTTATGTTGGTGAGAAACGCTTGATTGGTGAAGTCATTTCGATTACGCGTGATGAAACGACAATTCAGGTATACGAATCGACAACTGGTTTAAAACCTGGAGAACCTGTGGTGAGTAGCAAAAGTCCGATTAGTGTAACGTTAGGGCCAGGAATTCTACGTAATATATTTGATGGGATCGAACGTCCATTGCAAGCGATTTGTGATGAAAGTGGAGCGTTTATTCCAGCGGGAAGTAATGTGTCGCCACTGGATGTCGATGCGTTATGGGATGTTACGATAAAAGTAAAAGTAAATGATTTTGTGAATGCAGGAGAAGTGTATGCAACTTGTCCAGAAACAGAATTGATTGAACATCGTATGATGGTTCCTCCTACGTTGCGTGGAGAGGTAATAGAAGTAAAAGAAAATGGGCAATACAGAGTGAATGATTGTATTGTGAAGATAAAAGATGCAAAAGGAAACATTCACGAATTAACATTGTGTCAAAAATGGCCGATTAAACAATCGCGCCCTGTGAGTAAAAGAAAACAAATTCAAATGCCACTGGTAACGGGACAACGTATTGTCGATACGTTATTTCCGATTGCGAAAGGAGGAACCGCAGCGGTTCCTGGAGGATTTGGAACAGGGAAAACAATGATGCAACACCAATTGGCAAAATGGTGTGATGCGGATATTATCGTGTATGTTGGTTGTGGGGAACGTGGAAATGAGATGACCCAAGTATTAGAGGAATTCTCAGAGTTAATTGACCCGAAATCACAACGTCCGCTAACTGATCGTACGGTGTTGATCGCAAATACGAGTAATATGCCCGTAGCAGCGCGTGAGGCGAGTATTTATACAGGAGTAACCTTAGCAGAGTACTATCGTGATATGGGTTACCACGTAGCGATTATGGCGGATTCTACTTCACGTTGGGCGGAAGCGCTTCGTGAAATTAGTGGACGTTTGGAAGAGATGCCAGCGGAAGAAGGATTCCCTGCGTATTTGCCTTCTCGTATTTCGCAGTTCTATGAACGTGCGGGGTATATGGAAAACTTAAATGGTAGCGAAGGTTCGGTTACCATCATTGGGGCGGTATCGCCACAAGGTAGTGACTTTTCAGAACCAGTAACACAAAATACAAAACGTTTCGTACGTTGTTTTTGGGCGTTGGATAAATCGCTTGCTTATGCAAGACACTATGCTGCAGTAAACTGGAACGAAAGTTACAGTGAATACGTAAGTGATTTGGAATCATGGTACAATCGCGAATTGGATTTGCGTTTTATTCAAAATCGTAAACAGATTGTTGCCTTGCTTGCGGAAGAAACCAAATTGATGGAAATTGTGAAGTTGATTGGTTCGGACGTATTACCAGATGACCAGAAATTGATTATTGAAATTGCGAAAGTAATCCGTATTGGATTCCTACAACAAAACGCGTTCCATCCAGACGATACGTTTGTACCGATGGAGAAGCAATTGCGTATGATGGATGTCATTTTGAAATTATACGATCGTTGTAGAGAAGCGATGATGAGTGGAAAATCAATTCATTCTATTCTAGAATTAGGATTGTTTGAAAAAGTCGTGAAGATGAAATACGATGTTCCCAACAACAATATTGAAATGTTTGACGATTACATGAATGAGATCGATACAAAGATCAGAAACATGAAATAAGGATACGAGGTGATGTAAATGAATCTTCAATATGTAGGATTAAATGAAATCAATGGACCTCTTGTTGTATTAGACAATGTTGAAAATGTTTCCAATGAGGAAATGGTTAAAATTTCTTTGCAAGAGGAAACGCGTTTGGGACGTGTTGTACAAATCGAAGGAAAGAAAGCCATTGTGCAAGTATTTGAAGGAACCAATAATATTTCTTTGGAAAATACAAAAGTTAAATTTTTAGGACATCCGATGGAAATTCCTTTGTCGAAAGAAATCTTGGGAAGAACATTTGATGGGGCTGCGCGTCCCATTGATGGCTTAGGTGAAATTTACGCAGAGAAGAAAATGGACATTAATGGGGAGCCATTAAACCCTGTTTCTCGTGTGTATCCAAGAAACTATATCAATACTGGTATTTCTAGTATTGATGCCCTGATGACGCTAATTCGTGGCCAAAAGCTACCTATTTTCTCAGGTTCAGGGATGCCGCATAACGAACTTGCGGTACAACTTGTAAAGAATGCAAAAATATCAGATGGAGATGGAAAGAACTTTGGAATCGTGTTTGCTGCGATGGGTGTAAAAAACGAAGTTGCCGATTACTTCAGACGTAGTTTTGAAGATGCAGGTGTAATGGATCGTGTTGTCATGTTTGTTAATTTATCCGATGACCCGATTGTGGAACGTATTACGACACCAAAATGTGCATTGAGTGCAGCAGAGTACTTAGCGTATGAACACGATATGCATATGTTAGTTATTTTGACAGATATGACATCGTATTGTGAAGCGTTGCGTGAATTCTCTTCTAGTAAAGGAGAAATTCCTGGACGTAAAGGATACCCAGGGTACTTGTACTCTGATTTGGCATCCTTGTACGAAAGAGCAGGAATTGTCAAAGGAGCCAATGGTTCAGTAACACAAATTCCAATTCTAACAATGCCAAATGATGACATTACTCACCCTATTCCTGACCTTACTGGATACATTACCGAAGGGCAAATCGTATTGGACCGTGATTTAACACAAAAAGGATTGTATCCACCAGTTGGTGTCCTTCCTTCTTTATCACGTTTGATGAAAGATGGAATCGGGGAAGGATATACAAGAAAAGATCACTCTGATGTAGCGAACCAATTGTTTGCTTCGTATGCGAAAGTACAAGATGCAAGAAGTTTGGCGAGTGTAATTGGAGAAGATGAATTATCAGAAACGGACAAACGTATTATGGACTTTGGAAAACTGTTTGAACAATACTTTGTTGACCAAGGAAATGCCAACCGTTCGATTGTGGAAACATTAGATTTAGGCTGGGATTTGTTATCTTTCTTACCAAAAGAAGAATTGGATCGTATCGATAGCGAAGTGGTGAATCAATATTATGATCACCAGCGTGCGATGAAACGATTCAATATTAAAGAAAAAGCAATCATTAATGAATTAAATATCACAGGAGCATAGTATGGCAAATTCACAAGTATTCCCTACCAAAGGGAATTTAATCGCAACGAAGAAATCACTTACGTTAGCGAAAACGGGATTTGATTTAATGGATCGCAAACGTAATATTTTAATTCGTGAGATGATGGAATTGCTGGATGATGTACGTATGTTACGTGATCAAATTACACAAACATACGCACAAGCGTATTGGGCTTTGCAGAAGGCGAACATTTCGATGGGAGTCATCAGTGAATACACCAAAGCGGTTCCTATCGATAATGGTATCAGTATTACGTATCGTAGTGTAATGGGAGTGGAAATTCCTAAAGTGCACTATGAGGAGCAGGCGATGGATATTTATTATGGGTTAGAACATGCCAATTCCACGCTAGATTATGCCTATGAATGCTTTCATAAAGTGAAGGTGATGACGGCGACCTTAGCGGAAATCGACAACAGTGTGTATCGTTTGGCGAATGCGATTCGAAAGACACAAAAGCGTGCAAACGCATTGAAAAATGTTGTGATTCCGGGGTTTCAAGCGAATGCGAAATACATTAGTGATGTGCTAGAGGAAAGAGAAAGAGAAGAATTTTCTCGCCAAAAGGTAATTAAGACAAATAAGCAACGCCAAAAATTAGCACAAAAGCAGAAGGAACTAGAATAATAGGGACTTCTGCTTTTTTTGTTGTGTTTGTTGTGCCATGTGAAAGCAAACGAAAAGACAAGGAGGAGAAACAAGAAAAGAAGGATTGGGTTTTAGGGGATTATTTTATTGGCTTGAAACCAAATTTGAAAGTGTCTTAGAAGGACATATAATATATAGGAAAGAGAGTAAAAAAGGGGCGATTATCATTGTTTTTAAGCCCTCTAGGTTGTATAATTAACATTAGCATTATAAGAAAAAAACAAGCGAGGAGAAAACAATGTTAAAAGTTTTAGAACATCCATTGATTACGCATAAATTAACGCAAATGCGTAAAAAAGACACAAAAACAAAAGATTTTCGTGAAAATTTAGATGAGATTGGTGGTCTGATGGCATACGAAATCACACGTAACTTACCTGTGAAAGAAGTAGAGATCGAAACACCGATTATGATGACAAAGACTTACGAATTAGAAAAAGATATTATACTAGTACCGATTTTACGTGCTGGATTAGGAATGGTAAATGGAATTTCCAACTTAATTCCAACCGTAAAAGTAGCACATGTTGGATTGTATCGTGATGAAGAAACATTAATGCCACACGTGTATTTTGAAAAATACCCAAAAAACATTAGCGATTCTGTTGTGATGATTGTCGATCCGATGTTAGCGACAGGTGGTAGTGCGAACGCTGCAATTGATATGGTTAAAAAACAAGGCGCAACTGACATTCGTCTAGTATGTTTGGTTGGTGCACCAGAAGGTGTGGAAGCAGTAGAGCAACAACATCCTGATGTGGATATCTACTTGGCTGCACTAGATGAAAAGTTAAATGAGAAAGGATACATCGTTCCTGGATTAGGTGATGCTGGGGATCGTATCTTTGGTACAAAATAAATAATGAGTCGCAATAGCGCAAAACCAGCACAAAAATTTGTATCAAGATTGGTTGCTGGATGTATCTTAGCAGTTGTTCTTGGCTATAATTTAGATCAGTATTTTTCTACTACACCATGGATTATGTTAGCTTTGTTAGTCTATGTCATCGTAGGAAGCTTGTATTTGTTAATAAAGGATACGAAAGAATAGCATGGAAGAAAGAAAGTTATACGAACGCATTGTCTTCATTGCATGTGCAATTCTTGCAGTGATGTGTGGTTTGTCTTTGTTGATTAAACAAGATTGGACGTATCCACTGAGTGTTTTCATTGGTGGATTGATGGCGATTGTTGGGTTTTTGTGGATTATTTATTCCACAGGACGCATCTTGCAATCCAAAAAAGCGACAACCTTAGCAATGACAAATTATTTAATTCGTTATTTAGTCTACGGAGGAATTCTGCTTGTTGGAATTTTGAGTGGTTTAAATATATTAGCGATGTTAATTGGATTCTTATGCATTAACTTCGCAATAAAAGTGAATACGTATTTAGAGAGAAAGGAGGAGGATTAGTTGAAAACAGATGGTCTTCTACTCCACTTTGGCAATTATGAATGGTTTATTCATCAATCCATCATAATTTGGATCGTCATCGGTCTAATTGTCTGTACGATGTTTTATATTGTTGGGAAGAAATTTAAAAATGCCGATCCCACCAAAGCACCAAAAGGTGTCATTCTAGTATTTGAACAGTTAGTCAATGTAATGACGGGCGTCATCAGTGGAAACTTGAATAAGAAAACCTGGATGTACTTACCGTTTCTAGGAACCATTATGGTAATGATGGTGGTTTCGAATTTAGTCGGTTTGCTAGGGTTTCAAACGCCAACATCTAATCTGAGTTTGGTAATCACGTTAGTACTTTGTATGTTCCTATTGATTCATGGAACAGATATTAAACTACATGGGATAAAAGGTAAATTTAAGGCGTGGTTAGAACCTGTACCCTTCTTGCTTCCCTTAAACATTATTGGTGATTTTGCCTTTCCGGTATCATTAACCTTACGTTTATTTGGAAATATGTTGGGAGGTACCATCATCATTACATTATTGTATATGCTGGTGAAAAACATTTGGCCTTTCAGTATCTTAATGTATGCGGTAACTCCGTTCTTACATTTGTATTTCGATGTGTTTACGGCATTTATGCAAACATATATATTCTTTATGTTAGCGACATTCTTCCTTGGAGAGTCTGCGGACGCTGGGGAATAAAAAATAAAAATAGAATTTATATTTAGGAGGAAATTAATATGGAATTCAATCAATTTTTTGTGGCAGGTATGGCTTGTTTAGGAGCTGGTCTAGCGATGATCGGTGGTTTAGGACCTGGGATGGGGCAAGGATTTGCCGCTGGAAAAGGTGCGGAAGCAACAGGGCGTAACCCTGAAGCAGCAGGAAAAATTAGATCAATCATGGTATTAGGTATTGCCCTTGCGGAAACAACAGGGATTTATGCGTTAGTTGTAGCGTTATTATTAATCTTTATTAAAGGATAAGCAAGAAATACATAAGAAAGGAGACATTCTATGGATATTAATATAGACAATTATCTACGTTTAAATATTCAAGATGCAGTAATGGTGTTAATCTCCACAATTCTTATCGTACTTTTTGTGAGAAAGTTTTTCTGGAAGTATGTTCAAGATTATTTAGAAGCGAGAGCAGCTCATATTCAAAGTGAATTGGACCAAAGTGCGACAAACTTACAAGAGAGTGAAGCGCTGAAGGCTCAATACGAAGAAAAGATGGCAGCAGTAAAATCAGAAGCGAAAGAAATTATTTCGATTGCGAAAGACAATGCTGCAAAAGAAGCGAGTGATATTGTCGCAAAAGCAAAAGAAAATGCGATGCTGACAAAAGAGCGTGCAGCTTTTGAAATCGAAAATGAGAAGTCTAAAGTAAGAGAACAGATGAAAGAAGAGATTAGCGAAGTTGCATTTATGGCAGCCAAGAAAGTAGTGGGTAAAGAATTGGATGAAGATACACAGAAGAAGTATGTTGAAGACTTCATTGAAAAAGCTGGGGAAGCGTCATGGCACGATTAGTTGCGATGAACTACGCACAAGCGCTTTTTGAGTTAGCAAAAGAAGAAAACAAGTTAGATCAATTCAAACAGGATTTGCTAGGGATGCAAAAGACATTGTCACAAAACAAAGAGTTACGTGATGTGATGGAACATCCTAAAATTAGTAAGACAGATAAAAAAGAGATCATTACGCAAGTGTATACAGAAGTGGATGCTTACGTAATTAACTTTGTGAAATTGTTAATAGACAAAAGTCGCTTTAAAAATTTCGATGAAATTTGCAAATGCTATTTCGCGATGTACAACGATTACAATAATATTGAGATTGCGTTTATTGAAAGTGCAAGTGCACTGGATGAACAAGAGATCCAAGATATTGTAGCGATGTTAGAAAAGAAATTAAACAAAAAGATTGAAGTAAAAACAAGTGTAAACGAAGAGTTGTTAGCAGGTGTTAAAATTAGAATCAAAGATGAAATTTTAGACAATAGTGCAGCGACGCGTTTGCAGCGTTTGAAAGAACAGGTAATGAAGACGACGCTATAACAAAGCGAGGTGGTGAAAAGGTGAATTTAAGACCTGAAGAGATTAGTAAAATTATAAAGAATCAAATAAAAAGATACGATGATTCTTTGGAAGTAAATGAAGTTGGTACCATAATTAGTGTTGGTGATGGAATTGCGATGGTTCATGGTTTAAGAAATGCGATGGCTGGTGAATTATTGCTTTTTCCAGGTGACGTTTATGGTATGGTTTTAAACTTGGAAGAAGAAGCGGTGGGAGCCGTTTTGATGGGTTCTGATGCAGAGATCAAAGAAGGGGACGAGGTAAAACGTACCAATCGTATTATCGAAGTACCTGTTGGAGATTGTATGCTAGGAAGAGTTGTGAATGCACTAGGGCAAGCCATTGATGGAGGAACACCTATCGTTAGCGATACGTATCGTCCAGTAGAAAGAGTTGCACCTGGGGTAATGACAAGAAAATCAGTACATCAACCTTTGCAAACAGGGTTAAAATGTATTGACTCGATGATTCCAATTGGAAAAGGGCAACGTGAGTTAATTATCGGAGATCGCCAAACTGGGAAAACAGCAATTGCGATTGATACGATTTTAAACCAAAAAGGCAATGGCGTAAAATGTATTTATGTAGCAATTGGACAAAAAGCGAGTACGGTTGCACAAATTGTCGAGAAGCTAAGATCACATGGTGCGATGGAGTATACAACGATTGTATCTTCCACAGCAAGTGAAGCAGCACCTCTTCAATACATTGCACCTTATGCAGGTTGTGCAATTGGAGAAGAATGGATGGAAAATGGCGAAGACGTATTAATCGTCTACGATGACTTGAGTAAGCATGCGGTAGCGTATCGTACGATGTCATTGTTGTTGAAGCGTCCACCAGGGCGTGAAGCATACCCTGGAGATGTTTTCTATTTGCATTCAAGATTATTAGAGCGTAGTGCGAAATTAAACGAACAATATGGATTAGGTTCTTTGACGGCATTGCCAATCATTGAAACCCAAGCAGGAGACATTGCTGCTTATATTCCAACAAACGTTATTTCGATTACAGATGGACAAATCTTCTTGCAGACAGAATTGTTTAATGCGGGTGTTCGTCCTGCCGTAGATAGTGGATTATCCGTATCTCGTGTAGGAAGTAGCGCACAAGTAAAAGCAATGAAACAAGTATCAGGAAGTTTAAAACTAGAACTTGCGCAATATCGTGAGTTACAAGCATTTACGCAATTTGGTAGTGATTTAGATCCTACTACAAAAGCGACACTAGACCATGGGGAACGCTTGACTGAGTTATTAAAACAAGCACAATATTCACCATTTACAGTGACGGAACAAGTGTTATCATTGTTTGCGGCAAAAAATAAATTTTTACGCGAAGTGGCTATTGAAGACATTCAACAATACGAACGTGAAATGCATAAGTTTATGAAAAATAAACATGCGGAAATTGTAGAAGAATTGGATCGAGAAGAAAAAATTAGCGATGCGTTAGATGCGAAGTTACGACTTGCATTAGACGAATTCAAATTGGTTTTTGAGACAATTAAGGAATAGTTTATGGCTAGTAAATTAGAAATCAAGAACCGGATTCGTTCTGTTGATTCTACAAAAAAAATCACGAAAGCGATGCAACTTGTTGCCGCTAGTAAATTAAAGAAATGCAAAGTGAGAATGGAAGAAAATAGAGAGTATGCGAAGTACTTAAAAGAAACGGTAGATAATATTATCGTTAACTTGAACGATAGTTCGCATCCTTATTTGCTTTGTGATAAAAGTAAGAAACCATTGGTGATCATCTTTACTTCCGATATGGGATTATGTGGTGGTTACAATGCGAATGAATACCGTTTGTTAGAAAGTGAAATTGACAAAGAAAGTCCTGTGATCGTATTAGGTAGCCGTGGTAGTACATGGCTAAAAAATCGCGGGTACAATATTGTTAAGACATTAGTGAACGTAGATGAAGAAGGGTATGAAGACATCGTAGATGTTGCCAATACGGCTTTGTCAATGTATGCAGAACAAAGTGTAGGTGGAATTGAAATTGTGTATACACAATATGTGAATCCTGTTACCTTTGAACCTGCACACCTTACGTTATTACCAGTAGAAAATGTAGGAAAAGGTGTGGTTTCAATGCAAACGACAATCTTTGAACCAACTGGTGAACAAATCTTAGATGATTTGATTCCGATGTTTCTAAAATCATTACTTTATAGTTATTGGTTAGAAACAAAAACAAGTGAACAAGGGTCTCGTCAAAATGCGATGGAAACAGCAACAGACAACGCACAAGATTTAAGAGACCAATTAGAATTACAATTTAACCAAGCTCGTCAAGCTGCGATTACTCAGGAAATTACTGAGATTGTCGGTGGTGCAAACGCGCTGTAAAGTAAAGGAGGAAACATATGAGTGTTAACAAAGGTGAAATAGTACAGGTCATCGGACCAGTTGTCGATATCCTGTTTGAAAATGAATTGCCAAAATTGTTATCCGCAATTGAAATTCCCCTAAACAATGGAGAACTTCCTTTGGTCGTAGAAGCGGCACAGCATTTAGGTGATGAGCGAGTTCGTTGTATTGCCATGGGTTCTACGGATGGTTTAGTGAGAGGAATGGAAGCAATCGATACAGGAGCACCGATTAGTGTACCTGTTGGAGAAGAAGTATTAGGAAGAATGTTTAATGTGTTAGGGCGTGAAATTGATGAATTAGCACCATTAGGTGAGAGTGTCAAAAGAATGCCAATTCACAGAGAAGCCCCTTCCTTTGATGAACAACAAACATCTGCTGAGATGTTAGAAACAGGAATTAAAGTAATCGACTTACTGTGTCCTTATTCAAAAGGTGGAAAGATTGGTTTATTTGGAGGAGCTGGGGTTGGTAAAACCGTGTTAATCCAAGAGTTAATCCACAATATTGCGAAAGAACATGGGGGACGAAGTGTTGTTACTGGAGTCGGGGAACGTACTCGTGAAGGAAATGACATGTACCATGAAATGAAAGATTCTGGTGTATTGGATAAAACCGTATTAGTATATGGACAAATGAACGAATCACCAGGAGCGAGAATGCGTGTCGCATTAACGGGTCTTACCATGGCAGAATACTACCGTGATGTAGACCACCAAGACGTGTTGTTGTTCGTTGATAATATTTTCCGTTTCACGCAAGCGGGAAGTGAAGTAAGTGCCTTATTAGGACGTATGCCTAGTGCGGTTGGATACCAACCTACATTAGCGACGGAAATGGGTGCATTACAAGAACGTATTACTTCAACGAAAAATGGATCGATTACATCCGTACAAGCGGTATATGTACCAGCGGATGATTTAACGGATCCTGCACCAGCGACAGCGTTTACGCATTTGGATGCGAAAACGGTATTGGATCGTGGAATTGCATCGTTAGGTATTTATCCAGCGGTAGATCCATTGGAATCAAGTAGTCGTATTTTGGATCCATTAGTAGTTGGTGAAGAACACTATGAAGTAGCAAGAAATGTGCAAACATTATTACAACGCTATAAAGAATTACAAGACATCATCGCGATTTTAGGGATGGATGAATTGAGTGAAGAAGATAAGATTACGGTTAATAGAGCACGTCGTGTTCGTAACTTCTTATCACAACCATTTAACGTTGCTGAGATTTTCTCAGGAATGAGTGGTAGATATGTAACAAAAGAAGAAACGATTCGTAGTTTTAAAGAATTGTTAGAAGGAAAATACGATGATCTTCCTGAACAAGCATTTATGTTTGTAGGAACGATTGAAGAAGTAGTGGAAAAAGCGAAAGAATTAGGTGCATAGTATGATGCAGGTTAAAATTATCACACCAGTTGGATTGTACAAACAATGCGATGCACTACAAGTGAACGCATGTAGTGTAGAAGG
Organism: uncultured Erysipelotrichaceae bacterium; assembly: GCA_964370395.1. Lineage (GTDB taxonomy): Bacteria > Bacillota_I > Bacilli_A > Erysipelotrichales > Erysipelotrichaceae > JBGUVL01. The sequence continues at coordinate 26,914 of CAYJIZ010000005.1, read as the reverse complement.
GGAATTTGGTTTATTAGCAAACCATATGCCACTTGTCGCAATGCTTAAAATTTCAAAATTAGAAATTGTATTAGAAAACGATAAGCAAGAATATGCCATTGCTGGTGGATTATTACACTTCGCAAATAATGAGGTTCGCATTTTAACGGATTCCATTGAGGGAGAAGAAGAAATCGATATCGAAAGAGCACAAAAAGCGAAAGCACGTGCTGAGAAACGATTGGCTTCCAAAGAGAGTGAAGCCAATATGCGAAGAGCTGAAATTGCACTACAGAAAGCAATTAATCGTATTAGTCTAAAAGAAAGAAAACCTATGTAGAGATGACGAGAGTCATCTCTTTTTTATTATTTTGTTTAAAAAATACGCAATTTCTTTATAATGAATTGCATTTTTATTGCACTCCATGTAATACAATGGTTTTGTATTACAAGAAGACTTGCGCATTTGTATGGATGCTAGTCGATTAATTTGTTTATCACACTACCATTTCACTACATAATAACATCACTTAAGCATGTGGATGGTGCTTGATGGGGTTTGGTGTGGTAGCCTTTCGATGTGAAATGGTGAGTGATAAAGATAAGGGATGGAGATGTTTATATTCTTCTCAAAGGTATGCTAAGCATACCGGTAACAGAATAAAGGGGATGCTTTATTCTGTTACCTTTTTTTATATCAATAAACAGATGGAATACCCATTTCATGTAGGTTTTGAAAGAAAAGACACGATTTGTTTTTGTCGTGTTTTTTTAAGCATAAGAGTGTAATTGTAAACAAAAAATGGTAAAATGATTGAGTACATAAAAATGAGATAAAAGATTTTGTAAGCAAAGAGGTGACAAGATGAGTAAAGATGTAATAACGATAAGAGGAGCACGAGAAAACAATTTAAAAAATGTAAATATTGATGTTCCTAGAAATAAATTTGTCATTATGACTGGGGTTTCTGGTTCTGGGAAAACGTCGCTTGCATTTGATACGATTTATGCAGAAGGGCAACGCCGTTATGTGGAATCGTTAAGTGCATATGCAAGACAGTTTTTAGGGAATAGTGAGAAACCGGATGTAGATAGCATTGAAGGGTTGTCCCCATCCATTTCGATTGACCAAAAAACAACGAGTAATAACCCTCGTTCTACCGTAGGTACTGTAACGGAAATATACGATTATTTGCGTTTGCTTTATGCGCGTATAGGGGTTCCTTATTGTCCTATACACAATGAACCGATTACTTCACAAACAATCAAACAGATGGTTGATAAAGTAATGGAGATTGAAGACAAGAAGCGAATTCAAATACTATCACCGATGGTGAATGGGAAAAAAGGAACACAAAAAGATCTTTTTGATAAACTGAGAAAAGAAGGTTTTTTACGTGTTCGTGTTGATGGAGAATTAAAGTTATTAGAAGAAGTAGAAGAGTTAGAAAAAAATAAGAAACACAATGTGGATGTTGTGGTAGACCGTATTGTGAAGGGGGAAGATCGTTCTCGTATTCATGATTCATTAGAAGTGGCATTAAAGTTAAGTGATGGTTTGGCGCTTGTGACATACGAACAAGAAGAACTGTTGTTTTCAAGTAATTATGCTTGTAAGTATTGTGGGTTTGTCATTCCTAAATTAGAACCGAGATTGTTTAGTTTCAATGCTCCTTTTGGTGCGTGTCCTACATGTAAGGGATTAGGGATTACACAAAAAGTGGATCTTGATGTTTTGATTCCTGATCGTAGTAAAAGTATTATGAAGGGTGGTATTGTGTACTACAAGAACATTCTTCAAAAAGATAATTTAGAGTGGCAACGTTTCAAAGCGTTGTGTGATTATTATGAAATTGATTTGAATAAACCATTGAAGGATTTTACGAAGAAAGAAATGGATATCGTATTGTATGGAAGCAAAGATGTCATTGAATATACGATGTATTCGAAGTCTGGAAACGTAACGCATAAAGCGGAATTCATTGAAGGAATTGTGACGTTGATCGAGCGTCGTTTCTTAGAAACATCAAGTTCTTTCTCTCGTGAATGGTATGCTAGTTTTATGATGGATGACACATGTCCTGATTGTGGTGGACGTCGTTTGAATGAACAAGCGTTAAGTGTTCGTGTAGGTGGAATCAATATTTATGAATGGACTTGCATGAGTGTAAAACAAGCGCTTTTATTTATGAAGCAATTGCAATTGAGCGAACAAGAAATCAACATTGCGAAGTTGGTCCTACAAGAAATTGAAAATCGTTTGCAGTTTTTAAATGATGTAGGATTAACGTATTTAACACTGGATCGTTTAGCAGGGACATTAAGTGGAGGGGAAGCGCAACGTATTCGTTTGGCTACCCAAATTGGTTCGCATTTAACAGGTGTTCTGTATGTATTGGATGAACCAAGTATCGGACTGCACCAACGTGATAATGATCGTTTGATTGATTCACTAAAGAAAATGCGTGATTTAGGAAACAGTTTGATTGTGGTGGAACACGATGAAGATACGATGCGTCAAAGTGATTATGTGATTGATATTGGACCTGGAGCAGGAATTCATGGTGGAGAAGTAGTATCAGCGGGGACAGTAGAAGAAGTCATGAATGATGAAAATAGTATTACGGGACAATACTTAAGTGGGAAGAAACAAATTTATATTCCTAATGTGCGTAAAAAAGGCAACAAAAAAGCAATTGAGATTGTTGGGGCACGTGAAAACAACTTAAAAGATGTTACGGTTAAATTTCCGCTTGGTACCTTTTGTGTTGTAACGGGTGTGAGTGGAAGTGGAAAGAGTAGTTTAGTAAATGAAATTTTAAGCAAAGGAGTGGAACACGAACTTGGTCGAGTACGTGTGAAACCAGGTGCTTGTGATAAGATTAAGGGATTAAAAAACATTGATAAGATTATAAATATTTCGCAAGATCCAATTGGTCGTACACCAAGAAGTAACCCAGCAACGTATACAGGAGTGTTTGATGACATTCGTGATTTGTTTGCGCAAACACCGGAAGCAAAAATGCGTGGGTATGAAAAAGGACGTTTCTCTTTTAATGTAAGAGGAGGACGTTGTGAAGCATGCCAGGGAGATGGAATCATTCGTATCTCGATGCATTTTTTGCCAGATGTGTATGTTGCATGTGAAGAGTGTGGTGGAAAACGTTACAACGAAGAAACACTACAAGTAACCTACAAGGGCAAAAACATCTTTGATGTGTTAGACATGAGTGTAGAAGAAGCGATTTCTTTCTTCTCTAAAGTGCATAAGATCAAACACAAACTACAAACGATTTACGATGTTGGATTAGGTTACATCAAGCTAGGACAAAGTGCGACAACACTAAGTGGTGGGGAAGCACAGCGTGTAAAATTAGCAAGTGAACTACAACGTAAAGCAACAGGTAAAACGCTGTTTGTTTTGGATGAGCCAACAACAGGATTGCACACGCATGATGTGGCAACGCTATTAAAAGTGTTACGCCGTATTGTGGAAAATGGCGATACCGTTATTGTCATTGAACATAACTTAGATGTTATTAAATGTGCGGATCATATTATTGATTTAGGTCCAGAAGGTGGAGACGAAGGTGGTTGCATCATCGCTTGTGGTACACCGGAAGAAATTGCACAAGTAGAACAATCCCATACGGGTAGATACTTAAAAGAAGTATTAGAAAGGGGTACGTATGAATCCTAATCACAATGTAATAGTAGAAAATTTAGTAACTTACTTTAACTTTGAACAAGTTGTAGGGGACAAGCATTCGCTACAAAGAGAAATTACGATTGCGGATACCAATCGTCCAGGATTAGAGTTAGCAGGTTTCTTTGACTACTCACAAAAACGTCGAATCATCGTTTTTGGAGACAAAGAAATTGAATATATTAAAACGATGGATGAAGCGAGCCAAAGAAAGAGTTTTGATTTCTTAACTTCGCTTGAAACACCGATGATTATTATTTCGAAGAAACATGAGTGTCCACCGATATTAATGGAAATTGCGAAAATCAAAAATTTCCCAATCATTCGTTCGGTTCAACCAACATCAAGATTGATTACAAATATCGTATCGTACTTAGATGAATTATTGGCACCGATGAATTGTTTCCATGGCGTACTGTTGAGTATGAATGGGAAAGGTGTATTAATTCGCGGAGAAAGTGGAATTGGGAAAAGTGAGGTTGCCTTAGAGTTAATTCGTCGTGGCCACCAATTGGTTGCGGATGATAGAGTGGATTGTTATCAAATTCATAATAGTATTGTCGGTAGAGCACCACGTATCTTAGAAGGTATGTTGGAAATCCGTGGAGTTGGAATTATCGATGTGGCACGTATGTATGGAGCCAATACGACATTAAAACGTGCGAACGTAGATGTAGTAGTAGAACTTACTCCATGGGATACCAATGCCAATTATGACCGTGTAGGGATTGAACAAACCAAATACGAAAACATCTTGGATGTGGAAGTACCTAAAATTATCTTGCCAGTACGTGAAGGTAGAAGTATGGGAATTGTAATTGAGTCTGCGGTCGCAAATATAGTGTTAAAAGAAAGTGGTTTTGATAGCGCAAAAGAATTCGAAAAGCGTGTGCTTGCTTATATTGACCAACAAAACAAAGGGGAAGCATAATGAATTTTTTTCCGAATAGTAGAACATTTTTAGAAATTAATATTGGATCGTTTGATCTTGAAATTGCATGGTATGCGATTTTGATTTTAACAGGTGCGATTGTCGCATATGGATTGTCTTTAAAAGCAGCCAAAAAGCTAGGGTATGACAAAGAGTTATTAGAAGATTTCTTTTTTACGATGTTGCCGATTGCGATTGTAGGAGCGCGTATTTATTATGTTATTTTTGAATGGGCGTTATTTAAAGATGATATCTTATCTGTCTTTTATATATGGGAAGGTGGATTAGCGATTCATGGAGGATTGATTGCAGGAGTATTGTATGCGTATTTCTTCTTCCGCCATCGTGGGGTTAACTTATTGCGTGTTGGTGATTGCATTATGCCAAATGTGTTCATTGCCCAAGTCATTGGACGTTGGGGAAACTTTATGAACCAAGAAGCATATGGTGAAATTGTGAGTGCGGATTATTTTAATCATTTTCCAACTTTTATCAAAGAACAGATGTTCATTGATGGGGCTTATCGCCAACCGATGTTTTTGTATGAAGGAATCGGTAATTTAATCGGGTTTATTCTGATTAAAACCGTGTTTAAAAAATATGGCTACCGCAAACGTGGGGATATGATTTATGCTTATGTTGCGTGGTATGGTTTGGTTCGTTTCTTCGTGGAAGGGTTTCGAACTGACGCCTTAATGTTTATGGGACTGCGAATGGCCCAAGTGGTATCGTTATTGTTTATTGTGGTAGGGATGCTAGGATACCTTGGTGTGTACAATAAGCTTTTCAAAAATGTATACCCATTTAAAAAAGAAAAACCGATTGTGTTATTTGATGCGGATGGAACGCTTGTTGATTCAGAAGCGTTGATTCGTGAATCATTTATTCACACATTCGCGCATTTCTTACCAGATCACAAGTTGAGTGAACAAGAATTGAAATCGTTTTTAGGACCCGCATTATCGGAAACCTTTGAAGCGTATTTGGATAAAGAGAACGCGCAAAAAGCCGTTGAATATTATCGTGATTACAACCATGCACACCATGATGCACAAGTGAGTGGAATGAAACATGCGAAAGAAATTGTTCAGTACTTAAAAGAAAAAGGGTACACAGTTGGGATTGTTTCAAATAAAATGACACCGTTAGTCGTTCGTGGATTAAAGTGCAGTGGCATTGAACAATACATGGATGTTGTGGTTGGTCGCGATATGGTAAATAAGTCTAAACCTGATCCAGAAGGATTAAAAAAAGCATGTGAGTTAGCAAAATACCCAGTCGATGATATGATATACGTAGGAGATGCGCCTGGAGATGTGCTAGCGGCTAAAAATATTGGAGCGTACAGCGTCGCATATGCGATTGATGAGCTTGATGAAAAACGCCTAGAAGCAGTGAAACCACAGCGTATCATTCATGATTTTTTAGAACTGAAAGACATTGTGGAGGAGGATCTAGAATGGAACGTATTTACGATTTAATTATTATTGGTGCTGGACCTGCGGGTATGACAGCAGCGATTTATGCAACACGTGCGGGATTGGATGTAGGTATGATCGAATCAGGAGCACCTGGTGGTAAGTTAGTAAAAACATATGAAATTAGTAACTGGCCAGGAATCCAAAGTACAAGTGGAGTACAGTTAGCAAGCGATATGTTTGCGCATTCGACAAGCTTTGGTGCGGAATACATTTATGGAAATGTAATTCGCGTTGAAGATGGAGATGTGAAAAGAATCGTTTGTGAAGATGCCAATGCGTACTTAGCAAAAGCGGTATTGGTTGCTAGTGGAACCCAAGAAAAATTGCTTAACATTCCTGGTGAACAAGAAAACATCGGTCGTGGTGTATCGTATTGTGCGGTATGTGATGGTGCTTTCTTTAAGGATGAAGAAGTGGTTGTTGTCGGTGGTGGAAACGCTGCCTTAGAAGAAGCGCTGTATTTAACACAGTTTGCTTCAAAAGTTTCGATTGTGATGCGACGCGATGTATTTCGTGCCGATGATATCGTGATTGAACATATTAAAAACAATCCTAAAATTGAATTGCTACAAAAATACATCCCATTGTCTATTGAAGATGATGGAACAAGCGTAACATCGATTACGTTACAACATGTAGAAAGCAAGGAAACATTACAAGTGCAAGCCAAAGGGGTATTCCCTTATATTGGGGCTGTACCAATTACGCAATTTTTAGCGGGATTGGATGTTTGCAACCCACAAGGATACTTGTTAGTGGACGAACACATGCGTACCAAAGTACCAATGTTGTATGGTGCAGGAGATGTTTGTGAAAAGGGATTGCGTCAAGTCGTAACAGCAGTTAGCGATGGAGCAATCGCTGCCCAAGATATTTTTCATAAGTTAAAAGGTTAGGACTTCACATTTGTGAAGTCTTTTTCTTATGGTATTTGTTGAATTATACGATAACGTCAGTGCGATGTTATGATATAATACAAGAAACAAGAAGGTGATAACTATGACTCAACAAAATATTATTTTAGTTACAGGTATGTCAGGAGCTGGAAAAACAACAGCGATGGCAATCTTAGAAGATATGGGATACCATTGTATCGACCAATTCCCTGTGCAATTAATTCATGAATTAGGGAAGATTATCAAAGAGGAACACGATCCTCGTTATGAAAATTTAGCACTTGCGACAACAGCGTTGGACTATGAAAAGTTTCTAATGTATTTTGAAGCGCGTGAATTACCAGTGCGAGTATTGTATTTGGATGCAAGCGATGAACAATTATTATTACGTTATAAGTTTACTCGTCGTTCTCATCCGTTTATCGTTTTTAATAAAGCAAACACATTGGAAGATGCGATTGAAGCAGAACGCGATATGTTTGATAACTTGAAGTATCGTAATGTCGTACATATCGATACCACTAAGTTAACGCAAAAAACGTTACGTGAAAGCATTGAAGGAAAATTTAAGATTTCGCAAAAACAAGGATTTTCGATTTCGTTTGTTTCCTTTGGTTACAAACATGGGGTACCGATGGATGCGGATTTGATGTTTGATGTACGTTTCTTACCGAATCCTTATTACATCGAATCGCTAAAAGAATTAACAGGGGATGATGAGCCTGTGTATTCGTATGTGTTAAAGTGTCCAGAAACTCAAGAATTAATCGAAAAGTTAATTACGTTTTTAGACTATATTTTGCCACAATACAAAAAAGAGGGAAAAAATCATTTAAGTGTTGCGATTGGTTGTACAGGGGGACAACATCGCTCTGTTACACTTACGAATTATTTATATGATCACTACAAAGATCAATATACGGCACACAAAGGGCATCGAGATAAGAAGGTGCGCTAATGAAAAAAGTCGTTGTGATAGGTGGAGGAACGGGGTCTTCTGTCATCCTACGTGGGTTTAAATTACTTCCTAATATAAAACTGACCGCAGTTGTAACAGTGGCAGATGATGGAGGTAGTACCGGTAGGTTACGAAGACAATACCAGATTCCTGCAATGGGGGACATTCGAAATGTAATGGTGGCAATGGCAGAATCAGAAAGTCTGTTAGGGCCACTAATGGATTATCGTTTTGAAGGGGATTGCGATGTAGGTGGACATAACCTGGGAAATTTAATGTTGACTGCATTGACACAAACAACAGGTAACTTTATGGAAGCGATTCAAAAGCTATCGAAAGTATTAAAAGTAAAAGGTTCGATTATTCCAAGCACAACACAAATTGTAACGTTAATTGCGAGAATGGATGATGGAACAATTGTACGTGGAGAAAGTAACATTCCTAAAATGCAAAATAGGATTAGTACGGTTTTCTACCAAGAGGAAGTAACAGCGAGCAAAGAAGCGATCAAAGCGATTCATGATGCGGACTACATTGTGTATGGAGTGGGAAGTTTGTATACCAGTATTATGCCAAACTTAATTATTCCAGAAATTCGAGAAGCGATTATGAAAAGCAAGGCGAAGAAAATATACTTCTGTAATGCGATGAGCCAACCGGGGGAAACCGATGGGTATACCTTAGAAGACCATGTGGAAGCGATTGTTAAGCATGCGAGTGAAAAAGCACTCGATGTGGTGGTAGCACACAATGATGTTCTATATGAAGATACGTTAAAGCGCTATTATGAAAAAGGAAGTAATCCTGTTTTTATAGCGCAAGAACACCATGCGTATCGCGTCGTGCAAAAAGAACTATTGAAATTTGATGATGGCTATATTCGCCATGATAGTATAAAATTAAAAGAAGCGTTTGAACAATTAATGAATGAGGAGTGATGTGGATGTCGTTCACAAGTGAAGTGAAAAAAGAAATTTGTATGAATGTACTAGAAGAACATTGTATGAAAGCAGAGCTAAGTGCTTTTTTGCAGATGAGTGCAACCTTAAACTTCACAAGTGAAGGGATGCACATTACTTGTCAAAGTGAAAATGTTTCAAGTGCAAAACGGATTTATCAATTGGTAAAAGAGTTGTACCAAGTAGAAATAGAACTTTCTATTATTAAGAAAGTGCGTTTAAAAAAGAATAATATTTATATTATAAAGATTAAAAACAAAGCGTTGGAAATATTGCGTGATTTGGACATTTTAGGCGACGGTGGATTAAAAGAACACCCGAGTCGTAAAATTGTAAGCAAGGAATGTTGTGCGCGTGCGTATTTGGCTGGTGCCTTTTTGGCGAGTGGAAGTGTGAATGCTCCCACTACGGTGAACTACCATTTGGAGATGGTAGCATCCAATGTTAGTTTGGCTAAGTACATCCAAAAGCAGATGATTCGTTTTCGTATGAATGCGAAACTAATCAAACGCCGTAACCAAGAAGTGGTGTATTTAAAAGCGAGTGATCAAATTAGTGATTTCTTGAAATGCGTTGGTGCTAACGATTCGCTTTTCGCTTTTGAAGACAGTCGAATTCAACGTGACTTTATGAATTCATTAACACGTTTGGATAATTGTGAATTAGCCAATGAGATGAAATCGATTAAAGCGGGAAAACAACAGCTAGAAGACATTGATCGAATTGATAATTTTGTGGGACTTAAAAGTTTGCCTGAAAACTTATATAAAGTTGCGATACTGCGCAAACAAAATCCAGAAGCGAGTTTAAACGAGTTATGTGATGAATACGAACATCGTTACAATGAGGAAATCTCTAAATCAGGGATTCGTCATCGTTTGAATAAAATCAAAGACATCGCCCAACAATATAAAATTGCGAGTGAGATACAATAAAAGTGGATATTTGGTCCACTTTTTTGTATAATAATAATCACATGGAGAGCTGTCCGAGCGGCTTAAGGTGCAGTCTTGGAAAGGCTGTGTAGTGAAAGCTACCAAGGGTTCGAATCCCTTGCTCTCCGCCATTGTTTAATGTAACCTCATTTCTTATTAAGAAGTGAGGTTTTCTTTTGTTAGGTGAGTAAGGGATAGCAAAGAATACAAATAAGAACTTACTAAAAGAGTTGTGTATGGAAATGCAAAGCGATTGTGCTTTCTAGTTAACAATCTTATAGGAAAGTGGTAAGGTTAGATTAGAAAGAAAGGATTGTACTGGTGATGGAAAAGAAAACAATGACAAGTATTGATGCATACATCAATCAATGCGATGAAACGTATCGCGAACGACTTCAGCAATTAAGACAATTTATTCAAAAGCTTGTGCCTGATGCAAGTGAGAAGATTAGTTATGGGATGCCTACTTTTTATTTGAATGGGAACCTAGTACACTTCGCGTTGGCGAAACATCACATTGGGTTGTATCCAGCACCAAGTGGAATTGAATTTTTTGCAGATCGTTTTAATGAAATGGGTTTGCAGTACTCAAAAGGAACATTACAACTACCATTAGACAAAGAGATACCTTGGGATTTGGTAGAAGATATTGTGGTGTATCGTGCTGCAGAGAATCGAAGTAAAAAGAAGAAATAGGAGGTTGTATATGGAAACGATACAAGACTTTTTAGAACTCATTCCTTCCCTTGATGAAAGAGAAAGAACCAAAGAAATATTAGATTGGGTACAAACAACATACCCTCAACTTGAATCGAGAATTGCGTGGAAGCAACCGATGTTCACAGATCATGGAACATTCATTATCGGTTTTAGTGTAGCGAAACACCATGTTGCCATTGCGCCAGAAGACAAAGCGATGGAAGTGTTTCGTGAGAAGTTAGTAGAAGCGGGATACAATCCAACATTAAAGATGTTTCGTATCAAATGGGACAGTGATGTGGACTATGATTTACTCGCTGAGATCATTGAATACAATATTAATGATAAAAAAGATTGCCATACATTTTGGCGTAAATAAACATTCATCTCATCATGAATGTTTTCTTTTTGGGGTGTCACATAAAAAAGATATTTAATGTTTCGTGTGACTATAATGTGACAAACGCATTTTATACTGTAAGTACCATAGGTCATACTATGTGCTATCTGACAAAGAGAGGAATGATTGATATGAAAAAGAAATTAGGGTTGATTGGAGCTGCAATTTTATTGATTGCCTTGGTATTCCAAGGAACATTAGCAGTGTTTCAAGAGTCAACAAATGTTAATACAAAATTAAAAGCAGCACAATTGGGGGTATCGATTGTTTTAAATGACGATACAACAAAAGAAGCGGCGTCTCATATCACATTTGATAATGCACTCCCAGGTGCAAATATTAAGCACGATTTAAAAGTGCGTAATACGAAAAATGAAGATGTTTATGTTCGTGTTACAATGACGAAATATTGGGAAAATGAGAATGGTGAAAAATTAGTGGACGCGGATGCGAAACTAATTCAATTGATGAGTCAATGGAATGATTGGATTGTCGTAGATGATGCAGCAAACTCAAACAATGAGGTAATGTATTTCTATTATAAGAAACCATTGGCTAGCCAAGGGATTTCAACTAGCTTCTTAGAACAAATTATTTGTAGTAATGAGTTAAGTGATAAAGCCTATTCGCAATATCAAATTAAAGTAGATGTAGAAGTAGATGCAATTCAAACAATTGGTGCAGAAGATGCGATCTTATCTGAATGGGGTATGTATGCAAGCTTTGATGCAAATGGAAACATTGTTTCTATGGATGAATAAAGTAAAAGGAGATAACTTATGAAAAAAACATATATATGGATATGTGCACTAATGATGTTATTTATGGTAGCACCTGTAAATGCAGCAAATAGTGACTTAGGAATTTCCTTTGAAGGAGATTCACAACAGTTCTTCGTGTTTGAAGGAGATGCAAATGCAAGTTCATTTGATAACATTATGCCTGGAGAAACAAGAACATTAAATGTAACATTGAAAAATGAAGATTACCAAGCAATGCGTTTCTATGTTAGAGTAAACGACACTTCATTGTTGGATGAACAAGCGAATTCAAGTCGTATCGTATACGATTTGGAATTTAAAAATAATGGAGAATCTTTCTTTAGTGGACGCGTTGGTGGAAAACAAATGAAAGGGAAAGAAAACTTAAGTGAGGACTACTTGTTGAAGTCATTAAACAAGGGTGAATCAACAACAATTCAAATGGATTTCACATTTGATGGAACATCAATGGATAACTCTTACCAAGCTAACATTGGAGATCTTGGATTGATTTTCAGTGTTGAAGTAGACACAGGTAATGAAGTGATTGAAATTGTGAAAAAGATTCCTGTGATCAATCAAATTCCTGGTGTAAGTACAGGAGATACAACAATGTTGAATGCGCTATTAGCGATGTTAGGAGCAAGTGCATTACTAATTGTATTTGTTGTTGTGAAAAGAAAGAGAGGAAGAGAAGATGAAAGTGCTTAAGAAATTATTAGCGACTTGTATGGTTGCAATCATGGCTTGTACCTTTAGCGCATCTTTCTTACAAACAGCACATGCAGCACAATACGAAATCGTATTCAAAGGTGGATTACATGGTACCGTAGATAACCAAAAGTCAGTATCGTATCGTTTAGAAGCAAATAGTCTGTTTCCAAATGAGCCAAGTGTGCAAGCAAACGATGGATATGTATTTGCTGGATGGAGCAAACAATTACCAGCTGTAGGTTCTAAAGTAGATCGCAAGATGGTATTTGTTGCGAAGTACGATGTGCTAGTGAATGGAATTAGTTATATCGTTCGTTATGTTGATGAAGATAACGTTCCAGTAGCCACTGCAAAAACGATGATGGCAGAAGAAGGAAGTACGATTGTAGAACGTGCGAAGATTGTTGAAAACTATGCATTTGTTGAAGCGACACAAGAATTTGTGTTAAGTGAAAACAAAAAAGAAATCGTGTTTGTATATCGTGCGACAAACCAAAAAGAACAAATTCGTTATGAAGAAGAACAAGTGAATGTTCGTGGTGGAACGCAAGGAAATCAAACAGGTGGCAATCAAGGGGGAACACCTGGGAATACCGAAGAAGTAGCACAACCAGACCAACCTAAAGGGGGAGGAAATGGAGAAGAAGTAGGTGGCAAAGATACACCGTTAGCGCAAGGAGATGCCAGTGATTATTTACCAGCGATGTTAGCTGGAGTTGCAGGGGTCGCGTTACTTGGATTAATCGCTTTTATTGTTATGAAGCGCAAAAAAGAAAAAGAGTCAGAAACGAAATAATATAAATGGAGATCATTGGTCTCCATTTTTTTCCAGTAAAAAAAGTAAGCAACTTGCTTGCTCAATTGGAAAAAAATGATATGATAAGAATGGATTGTTATGTATGGAGAGTTGGAAAAAATGAGTTCAAAGAAATTAATGAAGGTAAACATGTTCGGCCAATTTGAGATCTCTTATAAAGGGATTGTTTTAAATGTCGACATGATTCGTTCAAACATGATTGAATTACTATTGATTTATTTATTAATAAATCGCCATAAAGAAGTACTAACAAGTGAATTAGCAGAAGCTTTATGGAGCGAAGAGGAGAGCGATAATCCATTAGGAGTATTGAAGAATTTGATGTATCGTTTGCGCAAGCTATTAAAAGATACATTTGATGAAGATGATATTTTTATCACAGGTAGAGGAAGTTACACTTTTAATTCAAATATTGAAGTAGAAATGGATACGGAAGTATTTGAAGCGGAATTAAACAGAGCGAAAAGTGCCAATAAGAAACAACAAAAAGAATTGTTGGTTGCTGCACTATCGCTATACAAGGGAGCTTTCTTACCAAAACAGATAAAACAACATTGGATCCTTCAACAAAATGTGTATTATCAATCGCTTTGCAACAGTTATTTGAAACTTCTAATTGAAATATTAGAAAAAGAAGGTAATTATGTGGATATGGAAAATTGGTGTATCAAAGCACTGAAGTACGATTCGTTGGATGAATCGTTTCAATACCACTTTATCTTATCGTTAATTAAACAAGGTAAAAACCAGTTAGCGATGGAACATTATTTACTAGTCAAGCAACGTTTACAAGATGAATTAGGAGTGGACCCTAATGAATCGCTACAAGCGCTATACCAAACGTTGCTAAGAAAAGACAATGATCGTCAGTTGGATTTGGTTGTGATTCAACAAGACTTAATTGAAAAAGACTTAGTGAATGAAGCGTATTATTGTGAATATAATATTTTTAAAGAAATTTATCGTTTAGAAGCAAGACGTCTTGATCGTTTTGGTGTATCTATTTATTGTTGTTTGATTACCTGTGATGTAACATTACCGATACCACCAACAAGTAAGTTGTATGCATCAACAACGAAAAAGATGATGGAAGTAGTAAAAAAGGTGTTATTGCAAGATTTACGTGCTGGGGATGTTGTTTCAAGGTATAGTAAATCGCAATATGTTACTCTGTTACCAACGTGTTCTGTGGAATCGACACATATTATTATGGAACGTATTCAAAAGCATTTTGCACAGTTTGATGTAAGTAAACAGGGAAAATTATTATTCGATTATAAAGAATTAGTGTTGGACTAATGAGGAGAGAATCAATGATGTCATTACGAATATGTGTTGACAAGTTGGATGATATTACTTTTGTAGGGAAAATTGTAAATGTAGTAGAAGATCCTATTCCATTCGCAAACTTTCAAGATTTCATTGTAAAGATTGATAAGTTCTTAGACGTTTGTGGACACCCGCAATCATCCATCGAAAAACGCAGTATGAAAGAAGAAAAAAACGAATCCAACCGTTATTCTTTTGATATCACGAAAGTGAGAGACTTTAGTGAAATACAAAAGGAAGTTGGACAAGCTTGCACTTTTGACCTGGATATTCAAACGCGCAATCGTGGCGATTGGCAAGGTAGAGTGCGATCGGTTCATAATGAATACATCCCATTTTCTAATGTTTTAGATTTAATGGATATCATCACAACAAAGATATGTGCATAGTCACATATCTTTTTTTATTTTATGTTGAGTGTTACCGTCTTGTGACTTTTGTTTAGTACTATTAGCATGTAAAAAGGAAAGTTTCGTTAACTATCAGGAGGAGAGCTCATGAAAAAATATTTATATAAAGGTTTATTTGTAGCATTAACATTATCATTGATGATTGGTGCTGCAACTGTGTTTAAAACACCAAAATTAGAAGCGTTAGGTACGACAGGTACAAGTGCTACTGCAGAAAATGAAAATGTAGTAATGGAAAAAACAGCAACAGACAACAAAGATGGTACATACCGTATTGCGTTGGATGCTTACATTACGGGTTCTGTTCATACAGAAACAGTAAGTCAACCATTGGATGTTGTGATGATTATGGACCAATCGGGAAGTATGAAAGAAAAGTATAATGGGTCTTCTACGGTTACGGTAAATGAAGCGCTAAAAACAGCAGCGACGAATTTTATTAGTGCAGTGAAACAAAACTCAGTTGACAATAACGATGTCTCTCACCGAATTGGTCTAGTAAAATTTGCGAGTAATGGCGAACAATTGGCTTTGGGTAGTCAGTATGGTGCGAATGATTATGATGGTGCTGCTGCATTTAGAGGGTTGATGAAAGATGTGTCAAATCCAACAGCATACAATGATTTATTTCGATATGGTATTGATAAATTAATACCAGTAAATGGAGAAACATATCCAAGTACAGGATTCGACTTAGCTAAAAAACTATTTGTGAATAATCCTTCCACAGATGCGCAACGTCAAAAAGTTGTAATCTTCTTTACGGATGGGATTCCAAGTTCAACTTCATCGAATTCAGATTGGACAAACACAAACAAAGAAGACAACAAAACAATTGCACTTGCAAAACAATTGAAGGCAGAAGGAGCAAAAGTATACAGTGTTGTAGCGACTTCTGATTATTTCAATAATGACCAAACCTTGATTCTTACAGGTTTTGATTACAATAAATTCTTAAGTTTAACTTCTTCTAATTACCCTGATGCAAACAGTATGGGTGACTATTTAGGTCAAACATTTGCGCCTACTGGGTATTACCACTCTGCAAACAATGCAGCAGAATTAGATAAAATCTTCGAATCTATTTTAAATGATGTATTAGTGCCTTCTATTAATTTGGATCATTCTACAGAGTTAAAAGACTTTATGTCTGAACATTTTGAAGCACCAAATCCAACTGATATTAAAGTGTACGAAGAAAAATACATCGACGATGTATATGGTAAAAGAGTGTTTGGTAATCGTAAAGAAATCACAAACGATCCAAATATTAATATCGTAGTGACAGGAAACCAAATTGATGTAACAGGATTTGATTATTCTGCTAATGTAGTAACAAAAAAAGCAGATGGAACTCGTTTTGGTAGTCGTATTGTAGTGGAATTTAACACTAGTAAAGTATCAGGATTCATCGGTGGTAAAGATGTTCCTACTAATACAAGTGAAGCAGGGATTTATACTGGAGGAGCAGCGGTGAAAAACTTCCCAGTTCCTAAAGTAGATGTTCCTATTGAATTCGATTTTGATGCAAACAACAATAGTTTATATATTGGAAGTACACCAAGTGACATGTCAAAAATGTTTGATACTGACTTGAATACTCCTGGTCTTCAATTTAAAGATGACAAAGGTGTGGTTCATACACTTGATGGTGAAAACAATAAGTTTGTTGATATTACATACACTGTGACAGATAAAAATGGAAATTTAATTGCGAGTTACTTAATTCCAGCGGGAACAACAGAAGTCGTAATTCAAAAAGATGAACAATTAGGAAAATTGTTTGAAAATACAGATATTAAAATTACAGCGAATATTACATACAAAGGTGATACACCTACATCAGGAAAATTTGTTGGGAAACAAGGAACAATTTATGTGTTCACACCAACACTTCAAGTAGAAGATAACGTTGTCTTCTATGGTGAAAAAGTGAATTTGAACGATCAAGTAAAAACACTTACTTGGGGGAATGCAGCAGGAAATGTAGCGTTACCAACAGATGAAGCACCTAAGTTAACATATTCTTATAAAACAAGTGGAAACGAAGCAATTGCGGATCCATCAAAATACGAACCTTCAAAAACACAAGGTTACATTATGAGTGTAGCAAATGATGATGTAGATATTACACAATATACAAAAATTCAAAATGCGGTAGCGCATGAAGGATACAATTTTGAAATTCAAGTTGTCAAAGGGGAATTGGTTATTGAAAAACAAATCGATAAACAATATACACCTTTAACAAGTGTAAATGCGGAACAATCATTTAAGTTTAAAATTGATTACAAAGACGAAGATGGAAATACAAAAACATACTTCCAAACAATTCAATTTTCTGCAAATGAAGGTGACACAGTAAAACAAATCACACTAAAAGGATTACGTAAGGGAACTTACAACATTAGTGAAGTAACAGATTGGTCTTGGCGTTATAGCGAAGTAAGCAACAAGCGCTTCGATAATTACAATGGTAATGGTACAACTGCAGCAACAAGCGAAAACAAATCTATTGTTGTGGGTGATCGCAGTGCGTACAGCGCAGGAACAAAAATGTTTTATGGAAGTGAAACAGGTACAGTGATTGGTGGAAATGACCATGCATTTGCTGCGAAAGTTCACTTTGAAAATGTGAGAAACAATACAAACGTTGTAGGAGATGTTGCTACAGCAATCAATATGTTTACAAATAAATAGGAGAATACTATGAGCAAGAAAATCGGAAATATTATTTCATCATTAATATTAGTTGTACTACTTGCTGCTGTATCAGTATTTGTGGCTCCTAAATTATTTGGGATTACACCGATGGTTGTCTTAAGTGGGAGTATGGAACCTACTTACCCTGTTGGATCCTTGATTTTCGTTGAAAAGACAGATCCACAAACATTAGTAACGGGAGATAACATTACGTATCGCTTAGGCCAAACGGATTCGGTGGTTACGCATAGAGTAGTAAGAAATGATGAACAAACAAAACAAATCACAACCAAGGGTGATGCTAACAATAGTGAAGACATGTCCCCTGTGTTGTATTCCAATGTAGTAGGAAAGGCATTTGATGTTGCCATTCCTCTGCTTGGTTACATCGGCGTGTTTATGAATTCCGCTGGTGGTTACATCGTGATAGGTGTATTATTATTCGCGTTAATTTTAGTGTCATTCTTAAGTGGTGACAAAAACAAGAAGCGTGATAGGAAGGAGTAAAAAGTATGAAGAATAAAGTGAAAAAAATGAGAATAAAACAATTGTTCGTGGCAGCATTGTTAGTGAGTCTTTGTGCGGTAAGTATTCCTTCTGTTTATGCATTATTCAGCGGGGTAACACAAGTGGCGGAAAACAACTTCAAAGGTGGAGTTGTGAACATTGCGGTTGTGGAAAAAGGCGAACGTGAAGATGCGAGCAACAATAAAGAAACGTATAACAAAATTTCAGTAGCTGGACAAAGCGAAACAAAACAAGTAGCGATCAAAAACAAAGCGGCTGCTTCTTATGTAAGAGTTAGTTTAGAAGCAACCTTAGTAAGTGATGATGATGCAAGTGTGATGTATTTAGATGGAGCAGATGTAACATACCATTTTGCTACAGGTACAGCATGGAAATACGATTCAAGTAATGATGTTTACTATTACACTAAAGTATTGGCAAACAATGAAACAAGTGATCGTTTACTTGAGAGCGTGACATTAAATCAAAATATTCCAACTGGTTACCATTTGGAAGTAAAAGTATTAAGTGATGCGATTAGCGCGAATCCAGTAAGTAATTTAAGAAAAGCATGGAATGTTGATTTCACAACATTGGAAGTGCTGAGATAAGTTGATGTTACTGAGATGTGACTTTGTCTTGGTACAATTAAGACAACAAAGGAGGGCAATATGAAAAAGAGAACAAAAGCAAGTGTGATTGTAGCGATATTCTTATGTGTTAGCGTGATTGCGACAACATTCGCATTGTATTCAAAATTTACAAGCACAATTGATAATACATTCACGAAATCAGCTGGCGTTACCATTTCATTGAGAGAACCTGCTTGGGATGGATATACGTTTGATGATAGTGTTGATGGTGTTGCTTTAGGAACACAAAAGAATCCAGCGAAAGATGCACAATTTTTAGGAATCGATGCAGCGAACGCTTATATGCCACTAGATGAAATTAAAAAAGACCCAACATTAAAATTAGAAGAAGGCAGTGACGATGCTTGGGTAGCGATAAAAGTAGAGTTCTTTGATAACGAAGGAAATCCGATCAGTGAAGATGGGTTTCGCACTAATTATGGAACGATGCAAATGAATTCAAAGTTTGAATTGATCGATAGAAAATCGACATATTCAATCTATATGTATCAATCAACGCTTAGCGAAGGTGAAGTAACAGAAGCGCTATTTAACTCTGTTATTGTAAATGAAAACATTGCCTTTGTTGATGGAATGCTACCAAGTTTTCAAGTGAAAACAAAAGGGTATGCATTACAAGCTAAAAACATAGATAAAACAAAAGCAGCGCAAGAATTAATTGATATGGGTAAATAGAAACCAAAAGGAGAAAAAGGACATGAAAAAGAAATTAGGATTAGCATTAGGACTAGTATTAGCATTAGGTTTAGTTGTTACAGGAACATTAGCATTATTTTCAGACACTTCACTTAAAGTGGACAATACCTTCACTGTAGGTAGTGGAGTTAAGGTAGATTTAAAAGAACCAACATGGGATGGAATTCCTTTTGATGGAGAAACAGGTCCAACAACGAATTTAGGTAAAAACCAAGCGACTGAATACTCACCATTAGATGTAATTAATAAAGATCCACAAATACAAAACCAATCTGAAAAAGTAAATATCTTCACAGCGATGGAGTTGATTTATACTTATGAAGAAAATGGTGTTACTACAATTATGCAATACTCTGACTTAGCAAAAATAGCTACAGTTGATTTCAATACAACAGATTGGACAATTGAACAAAGAGGGAATAAAACAGTAGCTTACTACAAAAGAGCGTTAGCACCAGGTGAAAAAACAAACCCTGTATTTACTAAGGTAACAATCGGTGCGGATGTAGATGAAAAAACACCTAAGTTTGTCATTTCAGCAACTGGGTATGCAGTGCAAGAATCTGGATTAAGTACACCTGATAACATCAAAGCGGTACTTGATGGAGAATTCAAGATTTTAAATAACTAATTAGGGGTATTATATGAACAACAAGAAAAAAATTATATTATCGGGTTTATTAGGAGTAGCGCTATGCATTGGTTTGGCTTCTACTTTAGCTTATTTCACCGATAATCAAACACAAACGAATACTATTACAATGGGTAATGTTGATATTACTTTAGAAGAACCAATGTTTAAAGGTAATCCAGATTACCACTTCCAAGGGGCTGTGCCTCGTGAAGAAGTGGTAAAGGATCCAACAATTACTGTTTCATCTGATTCTGCAGATGCATACATTCGTGTAAAGCTTGATTTTGAAGGATTGGATACTACGCAAATGGATGATTTGAAAAAAGGTATTAATGTTTCAGAGGATTGGAAATTAGTTGGTAATTATATTTATTATAAAAATATAGCGCATGCAAATGATGTGAGAAAAGCATTTGGAAGTATTGTTATGCCTGATTGGGGTAATGAGGCAAAAAATATGGAGTTTAAATTAATTGTAACAGCAGAGGCTGTGCAAGCGGATTACTTCAATCCGAAATTAGATGATTTGGGTTTTATTGTTGATTGGCCTGGAGTAACAATTAAATAGTGTGAAGTTACTGTTATTAACATAATGGTAACGAGGAAAAACAAATGAATGATGATAAAATAAAAAAAGAGAAGTATCCTACTTTTGTGATTGAAGTCAAAGGAACAAAGAATTGTTCCTGGCAAGGTGTAGTCACTTGGGTAGAGAAACAGCAGAAAAAATCATTTAGAAGTACACTAGAACTGTTACGATTATTGGACTCAACAATTGATATGGATGACGAAGAATAAGAGAATAGGATATTGAGATCACTTTAAAAAGTGATCTTTTTTTTATGTCAACAAAAAAAGTCAAATTTATTTTAAAAAATTTTATGAGTAGAAGTGGTTATATATTGGTGGTTATATTTGCGTTATCGATTTGCGTGAAAAACGTAAATTTTCGCAAAAAACGGTGAAAAAGCGCTATTTTTCGTTATAAATCAGTTATATATTTATATAGGCACTCATATTCGGTTATATATTTAATGGTATAAAACATATAAAATACTATATATAAAGGTCAATGATTATATACCAACTTTTACAAAATAATTTATAAAACTCAAAATATAACCATTTAACAACCAACCATGCGTATAATGGGAATCAGATGAAGGGCAATACGTGAAGACGTGCCAAGGGAGGTACTCAATATGAGAACAACAGTTATGACAAGAATTATGAAAGTTGCAGTAGCAGTATTAATTAGTATTACATCAATTCCATTTTCAGCAATGATGGTTAATGCGAATACTGCTCCTGCAACAGACTACACTGTGGATCCAGAAACGAAGTTACAATCGCAAATGCGTTATACTTCTAATGGAACAGGAAACAACGATGCTTCAATCGTTCAGATTGTTACCGTAGACGATGCGAGCAAAGTGAGATCTAGTTACCACAAGACGACTGGGCAAGCGAATATTGAATACCTTGGTGAAACAAGTAACACATTCCCATGTGGAGACGGGGAGTTGGTTTACAAAGTAACAGCAGCACCAGGGCACATCTTGAACAACGTATACTTCAATGTTTGTATAAGAACACCTAACACACCTGATAGTGAGTTCTACACTATTGATTTTGCGCAAGACAGAAAATCAGCAATCGTAACATTCAAACACAAAGCAGCACACACAACGTTAGATAAAAACTACGCTGCGAATGAAACGCATGTACACCAAAATAGTGTAAACAAAACACTAGAATTATCGTTATACATCGACACGAAAACAGTGAACGAAGCAGATGTATGGCACAAGGTGTTCTTTCAATACAAACAAGACAGAACTTATGGACTGTTAGACTTACCTGAATTTAGTAAAAAATTAGGATTTAAACAAGGCGAATTCATTAAAATGCAAACAAATGATTCTTATATTCCAGTTGACTATACAATGTTAGGATGGACTCCAGACAAAACATTAGTAAATGCAGATGGAAAAGTAAATACATTAAAAGAATACCAAAAAGTATTAGATTCAAACAATGTATACGCAGTTGGTACAAACTTTACAATGATTAATGAAGACGTAACGTTTTATCCAGTATATATCGCAAAAGCATTAAAAGATGTAACATTTAATGAAGTAGAAGTAAATTATGTATTACACGAAGGTTGCGAAAAAGATGTTGCAACGATCACTGGATTTGAAGCTAGTAAAAAAGTTACGAATTTAGTAGAAGAAGATGACTATTCCATTGCTACACCTGAATTAGAAGGATTCGTAGCAGATATCAAAATTGTAGAAGGAAAAATGGGGAAAGAAAACGTAAAAGTTGTCGTTACTTACAAATGTGAAGAAACAGCAGCACCATTACCTGAAGAAAAAGAAGAAATTAAACCAGAAGGTCCAAAAGATGAAATTAAAACGGAAGAACCAAAAGATGAAATTAAATCAGAAGAAAATGTTGCTCCAACACCAAAAGATGAAGTAACACCTGTTATTCCTGAAGTAGAAGTAGAAGTTACAGAAACAGTGGTAAACCAACCACAAACATTGATTACCCTACCTACAGTACAAGAAGTAGCTACACCAGTAGCACAAGTTGCAACACCAATTGTGAATGAAGAAGAAGTAAGTGCACAAGTAACACCAAAAGCACAACCTCAAAATGAACAAGTGGAAGCATTAGCAACACCTAAATCAAATGGACAAGCAGCAACAAATTGGTCATTAATCAGTTTAATCAGTAGTGCGATTACTACCGTTACAGCATTCTTTGTAATCGTAGCAAGACGCAAAGAAGAAGAAAATGAAGAAAGTGTAACAACAAAAAAGAGAAGTAAATTAGCAAAAGCATTTATGACTTTATTAGCAGTTGCATCAATCATCGTATTCTTATTAACAAACGATATCACAACACCAATGGGATTGGTTAACCAATCAACATTACCATTAGTTGTAGTAGCAATCGTACAAATCGTTTCCTTCATCGTTTTGAAAAAAACAAAAGAAGAAGAAACACAACAAAACGCATAAGCAATAAGAAAATAAATAAGTAAGGTGAAACCAATCGGTTTCACCTTTTCTTAATTCAGTTTATTTTCCAACACTATTAAAATGTAGTATAATAAAAATATTCAAGGAGAACGATATGCAAAACTTAACTTCTTTATTGCTTACGATTTTAGGAATCGTATTGTTTATTACATTATTACCAGCATTATTATGGCTGTTTCTTATATTGATTTTAGTAGTTGTGGTTTACTTTGTTGTGCAAAGAGCACGCTATCGTAAATACATGGAACAAATGCAAGATGAATTTACTAAAAATTTCTCGCAAGAGGATACTTTTTATGAAAACAAACAAAACCAACATCGTCCTAACCAAGATGATGTGATCGATGTTGAATTCAGTGAAAGTGAAGAGGAGGAATCATGATTCGTTTTGCCAATCAGAAAGACAAGGAATATTTAGAAACACTTTGTGTTCGCTCCTTACCGTTAAAAGAAAAGCATTTTATTGAGTATTATTTTGCCAATCAGTTTTCAAGTGCCAAAGTATTAATTAGTGAATTGGATAATTTGTTAGTATCCCAAGTGCATTGTCGTGATCATGTGTTGTCATTATTGGACAAAAAGATCAGCGTATCGTATTTGTTTGGAATTGCAACGCACTATGATTATCGCCAACGTGGTATCATGCGTGACTTGTTAGAGAAACAGATGGAAGATTGCGAACGCAATGATTTGTTGACCTTTTTGGAAGCGAGTAATCCAAAGTTGTTTGAACGCTATGGGTTTGATACGATTTCGTATCGCAAACGTTATATCGTCTATGCGAAAGATTTGATCGCTTACCAAACACGTGGAGTGGAGCAACGCTTTGAAATAAGTGAGCTTGTGGATGTGTTTCAGCGCTTCTCAAAGGTGTTTGATTGTTACTATGTTCGTGATGAGGAATACTATGAACATTACGTAGAACGCGTAACAATGGATGGTGCGCATATTTGTGTTTATCGTGATGAACACAATGTGATACAAGGGTATGCTGTGTACTATGAATTGGATGATGGAATTGAAGTA
Organism: uncultured Erysipelotrichaceae bacterium; assembly: GCA_964370395.1. Classification (GTDB taxonomy): domain Bacteria; phylum Bacillota_I; class Bacilli_A; order Erysipelotrichales; family Erysipelotrichaceae; genus JBGUVL01. Next base: position 2,667 of record CAYJIZ010000005.1, on the reverse strand, counting down.
AAAGAAATTATCTATATGGATAAGAAGTCATTGTGTGCGTTGTTGAAACATGCGATTGGGTACACTCCTTTTATTAGTATTGAAGTAAGCCAAGCAGAGCATTTAGAAAAAATCTTTAAGATGAGTATTCCACGTACCTTCAGTGCGGTGATGGTACGTATCAATAATTTAAAGTTGTTTAATAAGTTATTCAATAGTAATTGCAAACGTGGTAAGGACATAGAAGGCTTATGTCGCAAACCGATTCTGTTGAACGAAAAATATTAAAAAAAATCATGCTGAGCATGATTTTTATTTTCCTTTTTTTGTTAGTGCATAAACATAACGGAATGCCATGTATAACGCAAATGCACTTAATAGGTAACTTGCGATTGTTAATACGATACTCGCTTCGATTTCTGGTGTCACATAAATGTTTAAAACCAAACATACTGCCAAAGCTAAGTACAATACGAAACGTAAGATTAAATCTTGGCTGCTCATCGCAATGATCACTTCAAATGATTTCTTGTTTTTCGAAATATCGAAGTTTTGAATCATAGTGTACGTATCCAATAACTTACGCCAGCGATATTCCATGTAAGCCAATACGGCAATTCCTAATGGAACGGAAAATAATAAGTTGTGCAATAAGAAAATATCCAAAAATACGATGGCGATGAACGCCACTAGAAAGCGATTGGAATAGGCTCTGAATGCATTCTCTGTTCCTGCTTTAATAACGAATCCTTGTTTGCGCATCGTGCTGTAAAAGATTGTTCTATCAAGGTCATCTTTGTAGATGTTTCTTCCTGTGATAACATTTTTATTGTTTTGTTTCTCTTGTTTTTTTGTAGCCATAAAATCACTCCTTGTATACCATTATATACGTTAAAATAGATAATATCTATAAAATGTTGTTGATTATTTAACAAATTGTTTGCATAAATTAGTATCCAGTTGAAAAAGACAAATAACTAGTAATATAATGTGAATGTAAAGTAAAGACGACAGGAGGTATTTACGATGATTTATGGAAAAACTATGGATGCTTGGAAAGAAAACTCAGGGTTTTGGACAGCTACTGAAATCAACCAACAACCAGCAACTTGGAGCAAAACAATTGCACAAATTAGAAGTGAAAAAGAAGCGATTGCTGCATTTATTGCACAAGTAACAAGCAATGATGATTATGACATTATTTTAACAGGAGCAGGTACGAGTGAGTTTGTAGGAAATGGTTTATTCTCTTACTTAAACAAAGTGACTAACTTCAAATGTAAATCATATGCAACAACTGATATTGTAGCTACTCCAGAAAACTACTTATCTAGAAACAAACCAACATTATTAATTTCATTTGGACGTTCTGGAAACTCACCGGAATCAGTGGGTGCGGTAGAAGCAGCAAATGAAGTATGCAAGGACAATATTTATCATTTATTTGTAACTTGTAACCACGATGGTGCATTATCAAAGTTTGCAGTAGGGAAAGCGAACTGTTATGCAATTAACTTAACTCCAGAAACGCATGACCAAAGTTTTGCGATGACAAGTAGTTATTCAAACATGTTCTTAGCTACATTATTATCATTCTCATTGGATCATTTAGATGAAGTAGTGAAAAATGTAGAAGTAGCAATTGCATCTGCGAAAAACTTAAACGAAAACAACTATGCAGTGTTAGAAAACATGGTAAACGAATATGCATTTGATCGTATTGTTTACTTAGGAAGCAACGCTTTAAAAGGTTGTGCACAAGAAAGTGCATTAAAAATGTTAGAATTAACTGCTGGTAAAGTATGTACAATGTTTGATACACCGTTAGGATTTCGTCATGGACCTAAATCAATCATTAACGATACAACATTAACAGTTGTTTACTTAAGTGATGATGCTTACACTAGACAATTTGAAGTAGACTTAATTAAAGAAATGAGCGGACAAAGAAAAGGAAACCGTATCTTAGCAATTTCATCTTACGATGATGCGGAAGTAAAAGGATTGGTTAACTATTTCTACAGCTTCGATAATACAGCAAAATTAAACAACGTTTACTTAAGTTTAGATTACATTGTAGTAGCGCAACAAATTGCTTTATTCAAAGCATTATCTTACGATATTACACCAGATAATCCATGTCCAAGTGGAGAAGTAAACAGAGTTGTTAAGGGTGTAACTTTATACCCATACACTGCGAAATAGTGTATACTAATAATGAGATAAAGAAAGAGGTAACGATATGATAGGATTAATTATTACAGGTCATGGTAACTTTGGAACAGGATTAACGAGTTCTGTTAACTTGATCGGTGGAGAACAAGCAAACTATGTAGCAGTTGATTTCTTAGCGGAATACTCTACAGATGATTTGGATCGTGAATTAAGAAAAGCAATGGATAGCTTAAGTGAATGTGATGGAATTATTGTAATGTCAGATTTACCAGGTGGATCTCCATTCAAAACAGCGGTTGTTTGTGGACAAGACTACAAAAACGTAAGAGTAATTGCAGGAACAAACTTACCAATGATTTGTGAAATCGCAATGGCTAGAACATTTATTGAAGACATTGACTCTTTAGTAGATATGGCTTTAAACACTGGAAAAGATCAAATTGTGAAATTTGAAATGAAAAAACCAGCGCAAGAAGAAGCAAGCGACGGAATTTAATGAAGAGATGGCTTAGG